>JBBQVB010000024.1:0-25724 GCA_038211965.1 Sphingomonadales bacterium | reverse complement strand
GGTCCCCCGGTGCCAGATACAGCGCCTCGCCCGGCTTTAACGGGAACGCCGCGTACCACGCGTCGAGGTTGCGCACGACGTTGGGGCGCAGGAAGCCTGCGGTGTGCGGGTCGGTCGTCGTCTGCTGGAGCAGTGCTGCATCGCGGTACTTCTGCCGCCAGACCTGCGCGAAGCCGAGGAAGAAGCGCTGGTCGCCGGTGAAACCGTCGATGACCGGCGGCGTCTTGCCGTTCAGCGACTTGTGGTACGCGTCATAGGCGACGTTGACGCCCGCAAGGTCGGCCATGTTCTCGCCGAGCGTCAGCTCGCCGTTGACGTGCAGGCCGGGCGCGGGCTGGTACGCGGCGTATTGCTTGACGACCTTGTCGGTCAGCGCGGTGAAGCGCTTGACGTCCTCGGCGGTCCACCAGTCGCTGAGCGTGCCGCGCTTGTCGAACTTGCGCCCCTGATCGTCGAAATGATGGCTGATTTCGTGGCCGATGACCGCGCCGATGCCGCCGTAGTTGACCGCCGGGTCGGCGTTGGGGTCGAAGAACGGCGCTTGCAGAATCGCGGCGGGGAAGACGATCTCGTTCCACAGCGGGTTGGCGTAGGCGTTGACGGTCATCGGCGTCATCTCCCACTCGCTGCGGTCGATGGGCTTGCCGATCTTGTCGATCTCGCGCTGGTACTGGAAGCGTGCGGAACGCATGCCGTTGCCGAGCGCGTCGCCGCGCACGATGTCGAGCTTCGAATAGTCGCGCCACTTGTCGGGATAGCCGATCTTCGGGGTGAACACCGCGAGCTTGGCGCGCGCCTCGGCCTTGGTCTTGGGGTCCATCCACGTCAGCGCGGCGAGACGCGCATCCATTGCCGCGATGATGTTGCGGACAAGTTCGTCGGCCTTGGCCTTCGCGGCGGGCGGGAAGTATTTGGCGACATAGAGCTTGCCCGCCGCCTCGCCGAGCGCATTCGAGGTCGCGTCGACACCGCGCTTCCAGCGCGGCTGGTTCTCGGGCTGACCCGACAGCGCGGTGCCGCTGAACGCGAATTTCGTCGCCACGAATGCCTTGGGGAGCAATGGCGCCCAGCGGTCGAGGGTACGGAAGGTCAGGTACGCCTTCCAAGTGTCGAGCGGCTCGCTGGCGATGAGCTTCGCCGCGCCGGTGATCGCGCTCGGATTGGCGACGATGATCTCCGCCTGACTGTTGACGCCGGCGGCGGTGAGCAGCGGCGTCCACGCGACGCCCGCGTACTGGCCTTCGATCGCGGTGCGCGCGACGGGATTGTAGAGTTTCTCGACCTGGCGCTCCTCGACCTTGGTCCAATGCGCCTTGGCGATCTTTTCCTCGAGATCGTAGATTGCCGCCGCCTTGGCGGGGGCCTCAGGGATGTTCGCCAGCGTCAGCATGTCGACGATGTATTTCTTGTACTTGGTCCGCGTCTCGGCGAACTTCGGGTTCTTGGTGTCGAGATAATAGTCGCGGTCGGGCATGCCGAGGCCGCCCTGGCCGACGTACACGGCATAGACTTCGGGGTTCTTGAGGTCCTGCTGCGCGCCGACGCCGATCGGGGTCTCGGTGCCGTCGCGGCTGGCGTCGCCGAGCGCTTGTGCGAGCTGCGCGCGGTCCGAAATCGCAGCGATTGCGGCGAGGCGGGGCGCGAGCGGCGTCAGGCCCTTGGCCTCGATCGCGGCCTCGTCGACGAAGCTGGCGTAATAATCGCCGACCTTCTGCGCCTCGCTGCCCTTGGCGGCCTCGGTCTGCTTGGCGGCGGCTTCGACGATCGTGCGTGTGCGCTCCTGGCTCAGGTCGCGGAGCTTGGTGAACATGCCGTAGTTCGAGCGGTCGGCAGGGATCGTCAGCGTCTTGAGGTAGGTGCCGTTGGCGAAATTGCCCCAGTCGTTACCGGGGCTCACGCTGCGGTCCATGCCGGCAGTGTCGAAGCCGAAGCTGCCGTACTGCGGCTTGGCGGGGGCTGCGGCAGCGCGGTGCGGCGCAGACTTGGCGGTGAGCGGGGCGGCAAGAGCGAGGGCCGCAGTGGCGGCGAGCAGGGCGAAACGGCGCATTTAAACTCCCAAGGCAAGATTATGACATGGCTTCTAGCGTGCCGTTACGGGGTCCGCCAGTGGGTGGCCCCGCACCTCAATCCATGTACTTGGGCCGCCCCGCAAAGCCACCGGCAGCGCGCAGTGCGTCGGCGTCCATCAGCTGACCGTCCATCATCACGACGCGCGTGTGGCGCAGATCGCCGATGGTCTTCGACGGGTCGCCATCGACGAGGACGAGGTCGGCTGCTTTGCCGACGGTGATCGAGCCGGTGTGCTTGCCCTGGCCGACGAGATCGGCGGTCGCCTGCGTCCCCGCCGCAAGCGCCTCGGCAGGCGTGAAGCCCGCGTCGACGTAGAGTTCCAGCTCGCGGACGAGTTCGAGGCCCGAGCCATCGGTCCCCGCGACGACCGGCACGCCCGCCTTGTGCATGACGCCGACCAAGTCGCGCAGCTTGGCGAACGAGGCGCGGTAATCGGCGCGCGTTACGCCTTCGGGCGGCACGAACCCGCCGCCGCGAAAGCCGCGCTCGACGGCGGGCGGCAGCGTGCCGAGGAACGGCGCGTAGGACGGCGAGAGGTCGCCGTTCTCGGGGACGTAGAGGCTTTCCGCGACGACCAGTGTCGGGTCGCTGGCGATCTTGCGCTTCGCCATTGTCGCGATCAGCGACTTCATCGGCTCGGCGTTCAGGTCGATGTCTTTGGCGTATCGACCGGGACCGTTGAAGCGCATCATGCCGTTCGACGCGTTGACCACCGCGTCGGGCGTCGCCTGCATCATCACGAAGTAGATGTGGGTGATCTCGTCATAGCCGGCCTCGATGGCCTGCATCGAGCGCATGCCGGCGGGCACGTGGCCGTGGACGTGCAATCCGAGCTTGTGCGCCTCTGCCGCCGCGGCGGGCAGCCACTTCGGATCGAAAGTGCCGTAGAACTTGACCCCGGTCTGGCCGTCGGCCTTGGCTTGGCGGACCGCGGCGATGGCCTCGTCCTGCGACGCGACGATGGTGCCGCTCTGCGCACTGTTGGGGCCCTTGCCGTCGATCAGTGTCGAGGCATAGACGTGCGGGGACAGTAGCTGCCCCGCCGCGCGGCGTTCGCGACGCGCCTTGGTCAGCGCGACGACATTGCCGGGATCGCGCACCGAGGTGACGCCGATCGACAGCAACATCGGCCCCGTCGAATCGTCGCCGAAATGCATATGCGCGTCCCACAGGCCGGGAACGAGGGTCTTGCCCTTGCCGTCGATGACCTGCGTCAGCTTGTTCGTCTTGATGCTCGCGGCGGGGCCGACGCGGGTGATGACCCCCTTGTCGACGACCACAGTCTGATGCTCGACGAAGTGCGTGCCGTCGACGAAGGCGCGCACGTCGACGAACGCCACCGGCCCCGTCGGCGTCTTGAGCAACGTGCGGACGAGCTCGGGCGAGCGCTTCGACAGCGCCTCGTCCTGCGCCTTCTCGAGGATCGGCAGCGCGTCCTCGTATCCGGCGGGCAGGAAGCCCAAGCCGCCGACCGAGCCGAAATATTTGCCGTCCTGCGTCAGCCAGACGGGGATCGGCGTATTGCTGATCCCCGTCATAGCCCACGCGACGACGGTCTGCGCAGCGGCACCGTGCCCGACTTGCGCAGTCGTCAGTCGCTCGATGTGCGCCTTGCCCCCCGGGAGCAGCGCGAGGTTGTGATCGGGCGCGGCGACCAGCCGCTCGACCATCGACTGATCGACGCCGAAGCCCGCTGGAACATAGTAGCCGGTGGTGTAGGGCTTGCTGCCGGCGTCGACCTTCGACTTCCACGTCGCGGTGCCGTTTGCGACGGCGAAGGTCTCGCCCGCATCGCCGTTGGGGGTGAAGCCGCGCAAGGCATAGCGCGCTGGCATCCCGTCCGCGCCGAAAGTCACTGCCTCATCGATCTCGAAGACCTGCCCGCGCAGCACCATCGAGAAGCGCGACATGTACGTGCCGTCGGCGGCGGTCCAGTAAGCGACGGTCCCATGCTTGCCCGCGCTCGACACGACGCTGAACTGCCGCGCATCGGCGGGCGGCTTGGCGAGGTCGGCGAGCGGCGTCTGCGCGAGTGCCGAGGTGGCGAGGAGGGCGGCGGCGAGCGTGGCGAGAAGGCGCATCGGCTATCCTGTCTTAAGAATGCAATACGCTAGCGCATCGTTGCACCGCCGTTCAAGCAGTCAGTGACACTTGCCTGCACCCGGCCCGCGCACGAAGCGTCCCGCCGCTGCGCCCGTCGGCTCGCCGTCGCTGAGCACCTGAACGCCGTTGACGAACACCTGGGACACGCCAGTCGCGTATTGCGCGGGCCGGTCATAGGTTGCGTGATCGGCAATCGTTGCCGGGTCGAACACGACGATATCGGCGAACATTCCGGCTGCGAGGCGGCCGCGGTCCTTGATGCCGAGATTGGTCGCGGGCTGGCTGGTCAGCCGGCGTATGGCATCCGGGAGTGTCGTGGTCTTGCCGTCGCGGACATATTTGCCGAGGAAGCGCGCGACATTGCCGTAGGCGCGCGGGTGGCTGTTCGATTTGAGGAAGACACCCTCGGCGGCTGGCGCATCGGCGTCGGAACCCAGCCCGACCCACGGCAGCGCGGTCTGGCGCGCGACATTGGCCTCGTCCATCAGGAAGTACGCCGTGCCGACGCGGCTGCCGTCCTCGACGACGAGGTCGATCGCCGCCTCTTCGGGCGACACGCCGCGCATCCGCGCGACTTCGGCGAGCGTCTTGCCGGTCAGCGGTTTCAGCTTGTCGTTGCGGAAGCCGAGCAGCAGCACCTTGTCGGGCGATCCTGCCGCAAGCAGCAAATTCTCTTGCCCGGGAAACGGCTTGCGCATCTCGGCGACGACGCGCGCGCGGGTCGCGGGATCGCGCAGCCGCTCGGCCCATTTGTCGTAGCCACACGCCTGCACCCACAGCGGCATCGCGGCGTCGAGCCCGGTTGCCCCGGCAGTGTAAGTGTACATGTCGACGGTGATGCGGATGCCCGCCGCGCGTGCCGCCTCGACCTGCGCGATCACCGCGTCGAGCTTGCCCCAGTTCGCGCGCCCGGCCTGCTTGAGGTGGTAAATTTCGGCGGGACCGCCCGACTTGCGGGCGATCTCGATCAATTCGGCGATGGCACCGTCGAGGTTGTAGCTCTCGTTGCGGATGTGGCTGATGTACATCCCACCGCACCGCGCGCTCTCGGTGGCGAGCGCGATCAGCTCGGGCGTCTCGGCGAAGAACGCCGGGGCATAGATCAGCGAGCTGCCGACCCCCATCGCGCCCTCGTCCATCGCGGCGCGGACGAGCTGGCGCATCTCCCCCAGTTGCGCGGGTGTCGGGTCGACGTCGTCGAAGCCCAGGACATTCTCACGCACCGTCGTCGCGCCGACAAAACTCGCGACGTTGGGGGCGATGCCGCGCTTCTCGAGCATCGCCAGATATTCGCCCAGCGTCGTCCAGGTGACCGGGTAGGTGATGTCGCCCTGGTGCGCCTGCGCATAGGCCTTGAGTGCCGGGTTGAGCGGCCCCATCGAATCGCCCTCGCCCATGACCTCGAGGGTGACGCCCTGCTTGAGGTCGCTGACCGCGCGACCGTCGGCGATCAGGCTCTCGGTTGCCCAGCTCAGCATGTTGACGAACCCCGGCGCGACGGCGAGGCCGCGGACGTCGCGCGTCGGCTTGCGGCCCCTCGGCGCGTCGCCCTTGCCGGTCGCGACGATGCGGTCGCCCGCGACCTCGACCCAACCGCGATAGCCGGGCGCACCCGTGCCGTCGTAGATCATGCCATTGGCGAGGACGAAGGTCGCAGGGGCAGGGGCAGGGGCAGCAGTCGCGGCGCCGGCGACAAGTGCTGCTGCCGCGCATGTCGCCAAGATGATGTCGCGCATTTCCTGGAGCCCCACCGTTCGACAGGTGCGAGGCTAGCGGTGAGGCGCAGCAACTTCAACAAGTCGCCGAGTCGACAGGAAGCTGCGGGGCGGTGGGTACCGTCGACAAGCCGCGTCGTGAAATAGTCGGCATCTATCCGACGTGCGTGCCCATCGACGACAGTAACAGTCGCCACCACTCGCCATGCCGTCGGTCGAACAGCATGACGGGCATTCCGTGGCGGGCGACATGCGCCGCGGGCACGCTGTCCCAGCCGCGATGCTGGACCGTCACCAGCGTCTCGCTGCCGACCGCATCGAAACCGACCTCGACCTCGGTCCACTGCCCGGGCGCGAAAGTCGCCTGCCGCCAGCCGAAGACAAGTCGTTTGCCGACCTCCCACGCCGTCACCTCGCCGATGGTGAACGTCTCGCCGTCGGGAAACCGCTCGACGAGGCGGCCCGGCGCAGCGGCGCTCGGCGGCTCGAACGCCATCCGTCCGGGGCTGCGGGGGGTGAAACGGAACAAGGGACTGTCGCGCCACCACGCGCCGATGTCGTCGGTGAAGACCCGAAAGGCGCGCTCGGGCGGTCCCGGAACGCGCAGCGCCACGAGGATCCTTGAGGTCACCGGCTATCGCCCAGATTTTCCATGTGCGCCTTGAAGGCGGTGAGCTGGCTGGCCCACAGCGCCTCGGTTTCCTTGAGCCATCGGGCGAGATCGGCCATCGGTTCGGACCTCAGCTGATAGATGCGGACGCGGGCGTCGAAGCCGTCGTGACGTTCCTCGACCCAGCCCGCATGGCGCAGCGTGCGCAAATGGCGGCTCATCGCGGGCGGCGTGAGACCAACGGCGGCGGCCAACTCACCGGCGCGGCGCGGTCCCTCGCGCAGCAGCTCTACGACCCGCCGCCGCTGCGGGTCGGCCAGCGCGGCGAGCGTCCGGTCAAGCCGAATGGCCGCTGCGCTCACGACCAGAGCTTGGTCTTCAGCCCCGTGTCGCGGTCCCAGTCTTCGGGCGCGACCTGTTCGACGGACTGGCCGAAAGTCCAGATATGGCCTTCGGGATCGCGCGCGCGATAGGTCCGGTCGCCATAGAACTGCGTTTCGGGCTCCATCAGGATTTCGGCCCCGGCACCGCGCGCGTGGGCGCAATGGGCGTCGATGTCGCCGGTCATCTGCACATGCACCGTCTGGGTGTTCTTGCCGCCGAGATTGGCGGGGCTGCGATGGTCGTCGCTCCACTCGTTGCCGACCATGATCCAGCCGTCGCCGAACACCATTTCGGAGTGCGCGAGCTTGCCGTCGGCGTCGGTGATCAATATCGCGGGCTCGAACCCGAAGGCCGTCTGCAACCACTCGAACGCCGCCATCGCGTCCTTGTAAACGATAGCCGAGACCACTGCCGGTCGCTTCGCCATGTCTGCCATAGTTGTTCTCCTTGCAGAAACCATTTAACGCATAAGAGAACTATATTTGTCAACCGGGCATCGGAGGCGGGGACGTCGTGGGTCGCCACGCCGGGTAGAGCGATGCCCGAAGGCAGATCGTGGCGAGCGACGAGCGCGGGTGTCAGCGCGCCAGCCAGATCGCGGCACTCGTGACGACAGGTGCAAGCAGCACCGCGAGTATGACCACCGGTGCGGCGGGGTGGGCGAAGTTGATCGTCCAGCCGAAGGCGGGCCGGTATTTGGGCACCCAGAAGCGCCGATCGTCGCGCGCGAAGTAGAGCTTGATTGGGCCGCGCGTCCAGTTGCGCGAGTCGGCGTGGTATGCGTCGGGCATCGAAGGCTCCTTGCACGCGATGCCGCAGATTAAGTCGTTCCCGAAACGCGCGCTATAGCGTTGTCGTCATGCCAGCCATGCCCCAAGCACTACCCCTTGTCCTTTCCGACTGGTTCGCGTCGCGCGGCTGGGCAGTGCGGCGGCATCAGCTGGAAATGCTCGACGCGGCGCGCGCCGGGGACCACGCGCTGCTCGTCGCGCCGACGGGGGCGGGCAAGACGCTAGCCGGGTTCCTGCCGAGCCTCGCCGACCTGATCGCCAACCCCGTCGACGGGTTGCACACGCTCTACGTCTCGCCGCTCAAGGCGCTCGCGGTCGATGTGCAGCGCAACCTGCTCAACCCGATCAAGGACATGGGCCTCGATATCCGTGTCGAGACCCGCACCGGCGACACGCCGTCGGATCGCAAGCTGCGCCAGCGCGAGCGCCCGCCGCAGATGCTGCTGACGACGCCCGAATCGCTCGCGCTGCTGATCTCCTATCCCGACGCGGCGCGCATGCTCGGCAACCTGCGGACGATCATCGTCGACGAGGTCCATGCCTTCGCGACGACCAAGCGCGGCGACCAGCTCAACCTCGCGATGGCGCGCTGCCAGGCGCTCAGTCCCGGCCTGCGCCGCGTCGGGCTGAGCGCCACCATCGCCGACCCCGAGGCCTATCAAGGCTGGCTCGCGCCCGACGCCGATGCCAGCGCGGTACGCCTCGTGCGCGGCGATCCCGGCGCGGAGCCCAACGTCCAGATCCTCGTCCCCGACGGGCGCATCCCCTGGGCCGGACACAACGGGCGCTACGCGGCAGGCGAGGTCATCAAGCTGATCGCCCGCGCCCGACTGACGATCGTCTTCGTCAATACCCGCGCGGTCGCCGAGCTGGTGTTCCGCGACCTGTGGGCGGTCAACGACGACGCGCTGCCGATCGGCATCCACCACGGCTCGCTGAGCCCCGAGGCGCGGCGCAAGGTCGAGGCGGCGATGTCGACCGGCCGCCTGCGCGCCATCGTCGCGACCGCCAGCCTCGACCTCGGCATCGACTGGGGCGACGTCGACCTCGTCGTCCAGATGGGCGCGCCGAAGGGATCGAGCCGCCTGCTCCAGCGCATCGGTCGCGCCAACCACCGCATGGACGAGGCGAGCGAGGCGGTCGTCGTACCGGGCAACCGCTTCGAATATCTCGAAAGCCTCGCGGCGCGCGACGCGGTCGAGGCGGGCGAGCTCGACGAGGACCGCTTCCGCCCCGGCGGCGTCGATGTCCTCGCGCAGCACATCATGGGGTGCGCCAGCGCCGCGCCCTTCGCGGCCGACGAGCTGTTCGCCGAGGTCCGGTCGAGCGCACCCTATGCCGGCCTCAAGCGCGTCGAGTTCGACCGGACGCTGAGCTTCGTCGAAAGCGGCGGCTACAGCCTGCGCGCCTACGACCGCTACAAGCGCCTGACGCAGGGGCCCGATGGCCTGTACCGCGTCACCCACCCGCGCATGGCGGTCCAGCACCGCCTCAACTCGGGGACGATCGTCGAGGCGGCCGCGCTCAACGTCAAGTTCGGGCGCAACGGGCGCAGCCTCGGCAAGGTCGAGGAATGGTTCGCGTCGCAGCTACGGCTCGGCGACAGCTTTATGTTCGCCGGCCAAGTCATTGCGGTGACAGGTTTCGACGGTCCCGACATGTTCGTCAAACTGTCGAAGGGCGATCCCCGCGTGCCGACGTATGTCGGCGGGCGGATGCCCTTGTCGACCAACCTCGCGCGCCGGGTGCGCGAACTGTTCAACACGCCCGAGCGTTGGCGCGAGATGCCCGCCGACGTCTGCGAGTGGCTCGATTGGCAGCAGCAGCGGTCGCAGCTCCCCGGCCTCGACGACCTGCTCGTCGAAACCTTCGAGCGCGACGGGCGGCAGTTCATGGTCGCGTACGGCTTCGAGGGCCGCAACGCGCACCAGACCTTGGGAATGCTGCTGACGCAACGCATGGAGGCGGCAGGGTTGCAGCCGCTCGGCTTCGTCGGCAGCGATTACATGCTCGCCGTGTGGAGCCTCGTGCCCGTCACCGATCCCAGGCCGCTGTTCTCGCCCGACATCTTCGAGGAGGAACTCGCCGAATGGATCGCGGCGTCACCATTCCTGCGGCGCGCCTTCCGCGAGGTCGCGATCATCGGCGGGCTTATCGACCGCGCGCAGCCGGGGCAGCACAAGACGGGCAAGCAGGTAACCTTCAGCAGCGACCTGATCTACGACGTGCTGCGCCGCCACGAGCCCGACCATCTGCTGCTGACGGCGGCATGGACCGACGCGCGCGCCAAGCTCACCGAGATCGAGCGGCTGGCCGGCCTCCTCGACCGCGCGCAAGCCAGGATGGTGCATGTCCACCTCGACCGCGTGTCGCCGCTGGCGGTGCCGGTGCTCCTCGAAGTCGGGCGCGAGCGCGTGTTCGGCGCGGCGGACGACGCGCTGCTACTGGAGGCGGATGCCTTGGCGCGGGAGGCGGCGCCGGTGAGTGGCGGCGCGGCGTAGACCCGGCGCGCTTTCTCCTGACGCCCGACCTACTTCTCGCCCCGCTCGGTAAAGTCGATCCGGATGCTCACCCACGCGCCAACCTCGAGCTTGCCCCCCACCCGCGGGGGGCGGACGCGGAATTGCCAGGCGGCCAGCCGGATGGCGCGCGACAGGCCCGACCCCGCTGGCGACTGGTCGAGTTCGGTGCAGTCTTCGACGCGGAAGCCCGCGACGGTGCGGCACGCGATCAGCGCGAAGGCGTCCTGCGGCACGACCGGCGGCAGATAGGTCGCCAATTCGGCACGGGTCGGTTCGCGCACCCATTCGGCGGGGTAGAGCGGCTCGCCGTGCGGCCCGGTCATGCCGCCTGCGCGACCGAGGGTCGGGCCGTAGACGGGGCCGGTTGCCGCGCCGGGGCTGGCTTCGGCTGTCGCTTCGGCGGTCGCCTGGTCGGGCGGCGTCGGCGCGACCTTGGCGAGGTCATAGTGCTCGAGGCCCGGGATCAGGCCGTGGAGCGTCGGCAAGCGCAGCGGCGGCGACACGACGGGTTCGGGGGCGATGACACGTGGCGCGGACGGGCGCGGCTTCTGCGGATTGGTTTTCTCGGTGCGACGCCTTGCAGGTGGCTCGCGCTGCTGCTCGGCGATGGGGACGAGAGTCATGCTATGGACTTCGGGCAGCCCCGGCACGCGCACCCGCCCCGCGAGGACGAGCAGCACGACGAGCGCCAGGTGGACCGCGAGCACGACCGCGATGGCGATGGCGCGGCGGCGCAGCACCCGCGCATCGTGCGGGGCCGGAAGGTCGGACGCCGGGAACATCGCGGCGAGCGCCTAGACCGCAGGCCGTGACACCGCAACCGCAGCAGCGTCGCAACGCGACCGGATGCGACCAGTCGGCGGGGCGGGCAGGGGCAGGTCGTGGTTCGCCTTGCACCGCGCCGCGCGCGCGCTATACCGCGCCGATGCCCGACGTTTCCTTTTCGTTCGCCGGCGAATCCTTCCGCCCGCTGGCCTGCGGTGGGCTGTTCTGGCCAGCGCGCAACGCGCTGCTCGTCGCCGACCTGCATTTCGAGAAGGCGAGCTGGTACGGCACGCGCCAGCAGTTCCTGCCGCCCTATGACAGCGTCGATACGCTCGCCTGCCTGATCGACGCGGTCGAGGCGACGGGGGCGACGCGCGTCTGGTGCCTCGGCGACAGCTTCCACGATGCCGGCGGCCCGGCGCGGCTAGCGGACGCGCCGCGCGCCGCGCTGACGGCGTTGACGCGCGGTCTCGACTGGGTGTGGATTACCGGCAACCACGACCACGAGGTGGCGCGTGAATTCGGCGGGCGCGTCATGGCCGAGTGTACCGTCGGCGGCATCGTGCTGCGCCACGCTGCCGTTGCCGCCGATGCGACCCCCGAGATCTCGGGCCACTACCACCCCAAGCTACGGCTGCGCGTGCGCGGACGCGGCATTGTGCGGCGGTGCTTCGCGGCGACCCCGACCAAGCTCGTACTGCCTGCGTTCGGCGCGTTGACCGGCGGTCTCGATGTCGGTGACCCGGTTCTCGCGCGGGTGCTGGGCGGACCGCTGACCGCGCTGGTGCCGATCGCCGAGCGGCTGCTCTGTTTCGCGGTAGCGGCCTAGTCGCTGTCTTGCTCGCCGAGGGCCGGCAGCGAGCGATAGTCAGAAGCCTTCGGGATGCTCGCGCAGGTATGCGGCCTCGTCGGGCATCGTCTCGCGGCCTAGCGCCGCGTTGCGCGCCGGGAAACGTCCGAAGCGCGCGACGACGTCGTGGTGGCGCTGCGCGAAGCTCAAAACATCGGCGTCGCCAAGCGTTGCGAACAATGCCAGCGATCGCGCCTGATCGGCCAGATCTTCGCTATGCATCAGCGGCATGTAGAGGAACTGACGCGCGGTCGCGTCGAGGTCCGCGTCATCGCCCGCCGCCAGCGCCGTGGCCATTACTGCGCGCGCCGCCGCGTCCTGCGCAAAGGCGCGTGGATCGTCGCGGTAGCGGTTTCGCGAGAACTGATCGAGGACAATGATTCCCGCCCGGCGTCCGTCGGGAGTCGCCAGCCAGTCGGCGGGGACACGCGCCGCAAGCGCATCGTGCAACGCCCCGAAGCGAACACGGATCGCCGCGTCGACGTCATCGTCGCGCGCGAAGCGCCGGTCGGCGGGCAGCGTATCGAACCAGAAACCGAGGACTTCGGCGGGCTTCACGACCGCGCGATCGTGTCGATCAGCGCGGCGGTCTCGTGCGGCATCGTCACCATGGTATCGTGCCCGGTCTCGAGCCGGTGCATCGTCCACCCGGCGGCGCGCGCGTTGACTGCTGCTGACTGCGACTGTGCGAGGGTGTTGCGCGCCGCAGCGATATAATGCTTGTCGAGGTTCGAGAACGGAGGTTCGAGCACGGGTAGCGGCTCGGTCAGGCAACCCCAGGGGATCGTCGTCAGTCGCCGTGTCAGCCAGGAATGTGCCGGATGGTTCAGCGCAACGCCAAAGGCTTCGGGCGCGAAACTGGTGAAGCGGAAGCCGTCGATCAGTGTCGCCTCGGCCGCGCGGCGCACGTCCGGCGGTACGTCGTCCACACTCGCCCGACCCGCAATGGGGAACAGCGCATCGAGATAGACGACATGCGCGATCCCGCCGGCCCGTCGCCCGGCCGCGACGCTACCCGGCAGCCCCGCATAGCTGTGAAGTACCAGCGTCGCGCCGGCGACCTCCTCGCAGTCGAGAACGCCGAGAATGTCGGCGACATGCGTCGACACGTTCGTATCGGCGCGCCCGAGATGCAGCCGCTCGCCCATGCCTGTCAGCGTCGGTGCGAATACCCGGTGGCCGCGCGCGCGCAGGTCCGCCGCAACATCGCGCCAGCACCAGCCGCCGTGCCAAGCGCCGTGGACGAGGACGATGTCGCGGCCCGCCGTCGGCGTGGCCCGCACCGGGACCGCTGCGGCCCTCGCCGCAACCCCCGCCGCGACGCCCGCTGCGAGCATCGCCCCGCGGCGCGTCACTCCCCCAGCCATGTCACATGACCCATCTTGCGTCCCGGCCGAGCCTCGCCCTTGCCGTAGAGGTGGAGGTGCGCCTGCGGATCGGCGACCAGCCTCGGCCAATCGTGGACCGCGTCGCCGATCAGGTTCTTCATGCGGATGCGCGCGGCGGTCGGCGCAGGCGAGCCGAGCGGCAGACCGCAGACGGCGCGGATATGGTTCTCGAACTGCGACGCGCGCGCGCCCTCGATCGTCCAGTGGCCGCTGTTGTGAACGCGCGGCGCCATCTCGTTGAACACCGGCCCCGCATCGGTCGCGAAAAACTCGAGCGTCAGCACCCCGGCGTAATCGAGCGCGTCGCCGACCGCGCGCGCCAACTCGACCGCCGCCGGGGCGTGACGTGCGACGACGGGCCCGCCGGGAACGAAGCTTTCGGCCAGTATACCGCCTTCGTGAGCATTGCGGGGGCACGCGTAGACCTCGGTCGCGCCGTCGTCGCCGCGCGCCAGCAGCACCGAGAATTCGCACGCGAAGTCGATATGCGCCTCGAGGATTGCCGGATGGCCGCCGACGGCCTCCCACGCGGCGGCGCAGTCGTCGGGCGATCTGAGGCGCGCCTGCCCCTTGCCGTCGTAGCCGCCGCCGCGCGTCTTGAGCACCGCCGGACAGCCGAGTTCGGCGGCGGCGGCGTGAAGGTCGGCGAGGCTGCTCACCGCACGGTACGGGGCAGGGTGCCCGCCGAGCGTGGCCACGAAGCGCTTCTCCGCCAACCGGTCCTGCGCGATTTCGAGCGCCCGCGCGCCGGGACGGACGCGACACCGCTCGCTGAGATAGCGCACCGCGCCAATGTCGATATTCTCGAATTCATAGGTGGCGACGTCGATCCGTGCCGCGAAGGCGTCGAGCGCGGCGCGGTCGGTGTAGTCGGCGCGCGTCACGTCCGCTGCGACCTCTCCGGCGACCAGTTCGGCCTCGGGCGCGAGGATGTGGACGCGGTAACCCATGCCCGCAGCCGCGAGTGCGAGCATCCGCCCGAGCTGTCCGCCGCCGAGAATACCGATGGTCGATCCCGGCGCGATCACGCGGTGACCGCGCGGGCCGGGTCGGCGCCGTCGGGAATCTCGCCAACCGCCGCCGTCTGCGCCGCGCGCCACGCATCGAGGCGCTCGGCAAGGCCGGCATCGGTCGTCGCCAGTTGTGCCGCAACGATGAGCGCGGCGTTTATTGCCCCCGCCTTGCCGATCGCGAGCGTTCCGACGGGAATACCGGCGGGCATCTGGACGATGCTCAACAGGCTGTCCATGCCCGACAAGGCCTGCGATTCGACGGGCACGCCGAACACCGGCAGGCGCGTCATCGCCGCCGCCATGCCCGGCAGATGCGCCGCGCCGCCCGCGCCGGCGATGATCGCGCGCAGGCCCCGCCCGACTGCGCCGGTGGCATAGTCATACAGCCGCTGCGGGGTCCGGTGCGCCGAGACGATGCGGGTTTCATGCGCGACGCCGAGCGCCGTCAGCGTCTCGGCGCAGTGGCGCATCGTCGCCCAGTCCGACTGGCTGCCCATGATGATGCCGACGAGTGGTGCGTCCACCGATGCCCCCGCTGCAGGAAGCGCCGGACCTTAAGGCGCGGCGGACAGGGGGGCAACCTTGCCCTGCGCGGCGATTTGGCAGACGCTGCGTGGCCGAGGAGAGTACGATGGCCGAACTCCGCGCCCCGCGCCTAGCGGTGCTGATCGACGCCGACAACGCCTCGGCGCGCATCGCGCAGGGCTTGTTCGAGGAGATCGCCAAGATCGGCGAGGCGAGCGTGCGCCGCATCTACGGCGACTTCTCGGGCGCCCAGCTCGGCGGTTGGGCCAAGATCCTTGCGACGCACGCGATCCAGCCGCAGCACACCGTGGCGGCGGTGGCGGGCAAGAACGCCAGCGATATCGCGCTGGTCATCGACGCGATGGACCTGCTGCATACCGGACGTTTCGATGCGTTCTGCCTCGTTTCTTCGGACAGTGATTTCACGCGGCTCGCGGCGCGCATCCGTGAGCAGGGCGTCGACGTCTATGGCTTCGGCGAGCAGAAAACGCCCGAGAGTTTCCGCCAAGCCTGCCGCCGCTTTATCTACACCGAAAACCTGTTGCCCCCCGCGACGAAGGTCGAAACCGGCAAGCCTGCCGCGCGGCCCGCACCCGCCAAGGCGCTCAAGCCGCCCGCCGAGGCGATGCGCCTGATCCGCACCGCGCTGGCGCAGCTCGACGACAGCGAGGGCTGGGTGTCGCTCGGCGTGCTCGGCAAGCGGCTGCTCGAACTCGCGTCGGACTTCGACCCGCGCAGCTATGGCCACGGCAAGCTCGTCGATCTGGTGACGAAGACCGGCGGCTTCGAGGTCAACCGGCCCAAGTCGGGGGGCGTCTATGTGCGGGACAAGGCGTGAGGCTCGTCAAAAGTCGAGGCGGTCGCCTACGACGCCGACCGCAAGGCGCGGTGCCGAAGTCGTCGAACGCGCTCAGACCACCTCGATGAAGGTGTCCAACACCCGCTTCGCCCCCGCTTTCTCGAATTCGATTTCGAGCTTGTTGCCCTCGATGGTGACGACCGCGCCGTAACCGAACTTCGAGTGGAAGACGCGTGCACCGACCGCGACATCGGCGCGGCCCTTCATGCCGACCGAGACTGCGGAGGCACGCGCCTCGATCACCGCGCCGCCGCCCGGACGCCCACTGACGCCGCTTCCTTTGGCGGTGAGGTACGACGCGCGCTGCCAGCCCGGCCCGCGCCCCTCGCCGCGCGCGACGTCGGCGAAGGGGTCGCCGCCGCCCAAGGCCGCGCGCCATAGCGACGGCCCGCCGCTCATCGTCGTCGTCACCTCGACGTTGTCGGCCGGAAGCTCGCTGACGAAGCGCGACGGGATGCTCGACGTCCACTGGCCATAGATGCGGCGGTTGGCGGCGTGGTAGATCGTCGCCGCTTTCTTGGCGCGCGTGATGCCGACGTACGCCAGCCGCCGTTCCTCCTCGAGGCTGGCGTTGCCGCCCTCGTCGAGCGCGCGCTGCGACGGGAAGACGCCTTCCTCCCAGCCCACCAGATTGACGTGGTCGAACTCGAGGCCCTTCGCGGCGTGGAGCGTCATGATCGTCAGAAACTCGGCCTCGTCGCTCTGGTCGTTGTCCATGACGAGGCTGACGTGCTCGAGGAAGCTGGTCAGCGACTCGTACTCCTCCATCGCGCGCGTCAGCTCGGTGAGGTTCTCGAGCCGGCCGTCGGCCTCGACGCTGCGCTGCGCCTGGTACATCGCGATCATCCCCGATTCCTCGAGGATGACGCGGGCGAGGTCGGTGTGCGATAGCGTGTCGACCTGCCCCCGCCAGCGCGCGAGGTCGGCGACGAAACCGCTGAGCGCGCGCCGCGCGGCAGGCGTCAGCTCGTCGGTCTCGATCAGCATCGCGGCGGCGGTCGACAGCGGCACGTCGCGCGCGCGCGCCAGACCGTGCAGCCGCGCCATCGCCTTGTCGCCCAGACCGCGCTTGGGCAGGTTGACGATGCGCTCGAACGCCAGCCCGTCATTCGGGCTGACGACAACGCGGAAATACGCCAGCGCGTCGCGGATTTCAGCACGTTCGTAGAAGCGGAAACCCCCGACGATCTTGTAGGGCAGGCCGGTGGCGATGAAGCGGTCCTCGAACTCGCGCGTCTGGAACTGCGCGCGGACGAGGATCGCGATGTCGTTGAGGCTCGCCCCCTGGCGCTGCAGCCGTTCGGCCGCCTCGCCGACGAGGCGTGCCTCCTCGGGGCCGTCCCAAACGCCGACGACCTGGACCGGGTCGCCGTAGTTGCGGGTCGTCCACAGCGTCTTGCCGAGCCGCCCGCCGTTCTTGGCGATCAGCCCGCCCGCGGCGGCGAGGATGTGCGGCGTCGAGCGGTAATTCTGTTCGAGGCGGATGACCTTGGCACCGGGAAAATCGACCTCGAAGCGCAGGATGTTGGCGACCTCGGCACCGCGCCACGAATAGATCGACTGGTCGTCGTCGCCGACGCAGGCGATGTTGCGGCGTTCCTGCGCCAGCAGTCGCAGCCACAGATACTGGCTGACGTTGGTGTCCTGATATTCGTCGACGAGAATGTATTTGAAACGCCGCTGATACTCCGCCAGCACGTCGGGGTGCTGCTGGAAGATCGTCAGCATGTGGAGGAGCAGGTCGCCGAAGTCGCAGGCGTTGAGCTGGATCAGGCGCTCCTGATAGCGCGCATACAGCACCGGGGCCTTGCCGTCGGCATAGTCGGTCGCCTCGTTCGGCGGCAGCTGGTCGGCGCGCAGCCCGCGGTTCTTCCAGCGGTCGATCAGCCCCGCGAGGCCCTTGGCGGGCCAGCGCTTCTCCTCGATCCCCGCCTCGCTCAGCACCTGCTTGAGCAGGCGCAACTGGTCGTCGGTGTCGAGAATGGTGAAATTGCTGTTCAGCCCCACCAGCCCCGCATGCCGCCGTAGCATCTTCGCGGCGATGGCGTGGAAGGTGCCGAGGAAGGGCATGCCCTCGACCATGTCGCCGAGCATCGCCGCCATCCGATGCCGCATCTCGCGCGCCGCCTTGTTGGTGAAAGTCACCGCTAGCACCTCCGACGGCCACGCGCGGCGCGTCACGATGATGTGCGCTAGGCGCGAGGTCAGCGCGCGCGTCTTGCCGGTGCCCGCGCCCGCGAGGATCAGCACCGGGCCCTCGGTGGTCAGCACGGCATCGCGCTGCGGCGCGTTGAGGCCTTCGAGATAGGGCGGGTCGGTCGGGGCGGGGGCAGGGTGCACGCGGGAACAGGTAAGGAACGAGGAGGCGTTTGTCACCCCGGCTGTTCTTCATCCTCCCGGTCTTCGGGGAGGGGGAGCGTGCCGGTTCGCCGCTACCCCAGCCGCGCCAGCGCCGCACGCAGCCGCTCGGCCTCCGCCCCCCGCGCCGCCATATCGGCGCGCGCCTTGTCGACCGCTCCGGGTTTGGCACGCTCGACGAAGCCCGGCGACGCGAGGCGGTTGGCGAGGCCGTCGCGGTCCTTCTCGGCGGCAAGGGCGTTCCTCTCGAGGCGGGCGCGCTCGGCGGCGAGGTCGATGACGCCTTCCAGCGGCAGCGTATAGGTCGCGCCGCTGTGGACGACCTGCACGCCGCCGCCACGCGCTGCACCCGCAGTTACGCGCGCCAGCCATGCCAGCGACGGCGCATGCGTTTCGAGGCGCGCGAGCGTCGCCGCGTCGGCATCGGCGACGATGTAGCTCAGCTTCGCCCCTGGCGGCACGTTGACCTCGGTGCGCGCCGACCGGATCGCCGAGACGAGGCCGATCAGCCAATTGATCTCGCCTGCCGCTTCGTCGACATCGAACGCAATTTGCGGCCACTGCGCCAAGATCAGGTCGTAGGGCCGGTACCTCAGCCTGTGCCACAGCTCCTCGGTGATGAACGGCATCACCGGATGCAGCAGCACGAGGATCTGGTCGAGCGCCCAGCCCGCGACGATGCGCGTCTCGGCGGCGATCCCTGCGTCGGCCCCCTCGGCGAGCAGCGGTTTGGTCAGTTCGAGATACCAGTCGCAGAACCGGCTCCAGACGAACTGGTAAGCCGTTTCGGCATAATCGTCGAAGCGGAACGCGGCGATCGCGGCGTCGAGCGCGGCGGTGGTCTTGGCGACCTCGCCGACGATCCAGCGGTTGACCGCTTGCGTCGCTGGCGGCGGCGCGATGCCCTGACCGCCGATGCCGTTCGACTGGCAGAAGCGCGCGGCGTTCCACAGCTTGGTGGCGAAGTTGCGGTAGCCCTCGACGCGGCGCTCGTCGAGCTTGATATCGCGGCCCTGGCTCTCCATCGCGGTCAATGTGAAGCGCAGCGCGTCGGCGCCGTATTTGTCGATCAGCACGAGCGGATCGACGCTGTTGCCCTTCGACTTCGACATCTTGGCGCCCGACGCATCGCGCACGAGTCCGTGACAATAGACTGTCTTGAAAGGCACTTCGCCCATGAAGTGAAGGCCCTGCATCATCATCCGCGCGACCCAGAAGAAGATGATGTCGAAGCCCGTTACCAGCACGTCACCGGGGTAGTGGCGGGCGAGAAGCGCCGTTTCGTCGGGCCAGCCGAGCGTGCCGAAGGGCCAGAGGGCGGACGAGAACCACGTGTCGAGGACGTCCTCGTCGCGAGCCAGCGCGACGTCCGGACCCGCCAGCGCCTGCGCACCCGCCTCGTCCTCGGCGACGAAAATCTGCCCGTCCGGCCCATACCACGCCGGAATCCGGTGCCCCCACCAGAGTTGCCGCGACACGCACCACGGCTGGATATTCTCCATCCAGTTGAAGTACGTCTTCTCCCACGTTTTCGGCACGAACTGCGTCGCGCCCGAGCGCACCGCCTCTAAAGCAGGCTGCGCCAGCGTCGCCGCATCGACATACCACTGGTCCGTCAGATACGGCTCGATGACGACCCCCGAGCGGTCGCCATAGGGGACCTGGTGGCGGTGCGGCTCGGCCTTGTCGAGCAGGCCGAGTGCGTTGAAATCGGCGATGACCTTGTCGCGCGCGGCATAGCGGTCGAGGCCGCGATAGTCGGGCGGGCAGGCGTCACTCATCGTCGCATCTGGGTTCATCAGGTTGATCAGCGGAATGCCGGCGTCGGGGTGGCGCAGGTAGATCGCATAATCGTTCTGGTCGTGCGCGGCGGTGATCTTGACCGCGCCCGAGCCGAAGTCGGCCTCGACATAGCTGTCGGCGATGATCGGGATCGAGCGGCCGACGATCGGCAGGATGCAGCGCTTGCCGACGAGGTGGCGGTAACGCTCGTCGTCGGGATTCACCGCGACCGCGCCGTCGCCGAGGATTGTTTCGGGGCGTGTCGTCGCGATGGCGATGAAACCGCTGCCGTCTTCGAGCGGATAGCGGAAGTGCCACATCATCCCGTCGATCTCGCGGAATTCGACCTCGAGGTCGCTGATCGCGGTCTTGAGCTTGGGGTCCCAGTTGACGAGGCGCTTTGCGCGATAAAGCAGCCCCTGCCGGTGCAGTTCGACGAAGACCTTGGTGACCGCCTTCGAGAACCCTTCGTCCATCGTGAAGCGCTCGTGCGCCCAGTCGCAGCTCGCGCCGAGCCGCCGCAGCTGTCGGGTGATCGTGCTGCCGCTGGTGCGCTTCCAGTCCCACACCGTCTCGACGAACGCCTCGCGGCCCATCGCCTGGCGCGTCGTGCCCTGCGTGCTCTCGGCCAGCTGGCGCTCGACGACCATCTGCGTTGCGATGCCCGCATGGTCGGTGCCGACCACCCACAGCGCGTCGCGTCCCTTGAGGCGGTGATAGCGGATCAGCACGTCCTGCAACGTGTTGTCGAGCGCGTGGCCGAGGTGCAGCGATCCCGTGACGTTGGGCGGCGGGATGACGATGGTGAACGGTTGCGCGTCGGGACGGGCGGGGCGGAACGCGCCGCTCGCCTCCCAGTGCGCGTAGAGCCGCGCCTCGATCTCGGACGGGTCGAAGGTCTTGTCGATGATGGTCATGGGGGAGGGGGTGTAGCGGGGAGGGCGGCGGGGGGGAAGGCGCTCAGGTCTCCGTCGCCACGTCCGAAAGAACGGCCGGCGCGCCCGCCTTCCCGACAACGCCCGCCAGCGCCGCGTCGACCGCGTCGCCCGTCCAGCCTTTCGCAATGAAAACCGCGCGCACCGCCGCGATCTGCGCGGCATCGTCCGCCGAGGCGGGGGCACTGTAGCCCGCCAGCTTGAGCACGCCGGCAAAGGTCATCTTGCGCGCGTCCTGGGGGTTGGCGGCGGCCCAATGCGCGTGGAAATTATGGCGTTCGAGGTTCGCTCCCGGCGGGCGATTGACGCGCAGCGGGACGGCCTCGACGCGCAGCAGCGTCGCGTCGTCGAAGGCGCGCGCGTGGTCGAACAGATGATCGATCTCGTAGAGGCTGAAGCCGGTTCGGTCGTTGGGGCCGTGGACCTGCTCGATGAAGCGCAGATAGGCCTCGCGGTAGTCGCGGCGGCTCTTGCGGATCCACAGGCTCGACAGCGCGGGGGTCGCGCGCCGCCAGATCATCGCACTGTCCTTGGCGGGGTCGAGGCGCTCGACGCTGGCGCTGCCTGCCCCCGACAGCCACGCGAGGCCGGGGAGGTCGCGCGTCGCGATGACCGTCGGCAGCATGTCGCTGTGCCATGCGGCGATCAGTGCGTCGGCGCGCTCGCGGACGATGGCGTGGATCGACGTCGTCGGCATCGGACGCGGCACGCCCGACGGCGGGCGGCGGCCCCGGCGACGGCTCACGATGCCGACGGCGCGCGCCGCCCCGCCTGCCGGTCAGCGAAAACGCCACGCCCCGGCATTAGCCGCCGCGCCCGATCAGCCGCGCGATCTCGGCCTGGGCGGCGCGGTCAACGATCTCGGGGAGGTGCGCATCGAGCCACGCCTTGAGCATCGGCTCGAGCGCCGCGCGGACGAACGCATCGACCGTCACGCTGCCGGCGGTCGACGCACCGGGGTCAGGCGTCGCAATACGTGCCGCGCCCGCTTGGAGGCCGAGCCCGCGCATGTCGGGAGCCGATTCGGCCGACACGTCGGGCATCGCGGCAAGCGACGACACGGGCGGCGTCGCAACGCCGACCGACGGTCCCTCCATCACCGCCGCCCGAATCGACGCGAGGATATCGTCCATCGAAGCGTCGCGCTCGTCCATCGGTCCCCGCTCCGCCCCCGCCGCTTGTCCGGCGCGGCGACAATGCGTCAGCGCGGCGGAATTGTCACGGACTGGCTGGCCCGCGCCTTGTCGGGCAGGGGCAGCGCGGGCGGATTTGCGTCGGTATCGAAGTCGCCCCACTTGTGGCGGACCCGCGCGGCATTGGCCTCAGGGTCATAACGCGTCACCGGAATCCCCAGCGCCTGCGCCTCTGCCGCGCCGACGGCAGCGAGCAACGCATACGCCCCGACATATTCGTCACGCTTGGCGGTGACGAGGTTGACGCGCGTCTGGAGCAGTTCCTGCTGGGCGTTCAAAACTTCGAGGACGGTGCGCGTGCCGACCTGATTTTCCTGCGTCACGCCTTCCAGGGCCAGCGCGTTCGAATCGACCGCGACCTGCGACGATTCGATAATCGCGCGCGCCGTGGTGATCTGCGTCACCGCGTTGGTCGCCTGCTCGGCGACCTGTCGCCCGACCGAGCCGATGGTTTCGAGCAACTGGCTGCGGCGCGCCTGCGCCTGCCGGACGCGCGACCCGACCGCGCCCGCCTGGTACAGCGGAATCGTCGCCGAGATGCCGACGCTCTGGTTGAAGAACGCGCCCTGGCGGACGAAGCTGCCGCCGCCGCCGCCGCCCTGGAACCGCTGATAGTTGAGCGACGGACCGATGCCGACGGTCGGCAGGTTCTCGCGCTCGATCGAGCTGACGTCGTAGCGCGCCGCCGCCTCGTCATAGCGTGCCGCCAGCAGATTGGGGTTGTTGGCGTTGGTCAGGTCGACCGCCTGCCCCGCGGTGCCGGGCAGCATCGGCAGCGCGGGCAGCGGCTCGAGCGCCTCGGGGGCGTGGCCCACGGCCCGCGCGAACGCCTGCCTCGCGAAATCGAGCTGACCGCGCGCCGCGACGGCGTTGCTGCGCGCATTCGCCAGCCGCGCGTCCGACTGTGCGACATCGGTGCGCGTCAGGTCGCCGACTTCGAAGCGGTCCTTGCTCGCCTGAAGCTCGCGTTCGAGGACCTTCACCTGATTGGCGTTGAGGTCGACCACCGCCATGTAGCGCAACACATCGGCGTAGGCGGTGACGACGTTGAGGATGACGGTATTCTCGGTGGCGCGCAGCCGGGCGCGCGCTGCGAAGATGCGGTTCTCGGCGGCGTTGGTCGCCGCGCGGGTGCGCCCGCCACGGTACAACGACTGGGTCAGCGTCACGCCGACCGATTCGATACGGCCATTGTCGCTGAAATCGACGGCATTCTGTTGTGCCTGTGCGGTCGCCGAGACGACCGGGCGACCGAAGCTCAGCGCTTGGGGAACCAGTTCATCGGACTGGCGCACGACATCGCGCTGCGCGGCGATGTCGGGGTTGGTATCGTAGGCGGCGGCGATCGCCTGTTGCAGCGATTCGGCGTGCGCACCCTGCGCCGCCAGCGCGATGCCGAGGGCGACAAGCGAGATTTTAGCGGTCATTCCCGTGCGATTCCCCGATACACGCTTCAAAACACGAACTCCGGCAGCCGCGCGAAGCCTGGTAGCAGCGGCGCGGGCACTTCGATGAAGCCCTCGCCGACGATGCGACCTGCGACGATGCGCCCGACAGTGGCACGTCCGGGCGTCATGGCATCGCGGACGACGGCGGCGGCGCGACCGTCAGGCTTGAGCTGTGCGGCCAACGCCGGCGGAATTGCTTCGATTGCCCCGTCGAAATAGATCAGGTCGAAGAGGCCGTCATCGGGTGCGCCTTCGGTGATCGGACGGTGCTGCACGGCGATGCCTTGTGCGGCAGCATGGGCGACCAGGTCGGCGTCCGCCTCGACCGCGACGACCTGCCCCGCCAGCCGGCCCAGCAGCGCGGTCGAATAGCCCGTGCCCGCACCGACGACGAGGACGCGGTCGTGCCGCTCGACGTGCGCGTGCGTCAGCAGCAAGCCGGTCACCAGCGGCTCGGCCAACGCACCCCCGATGCCGAGCGGCACCGCGGCATCGGCGTAGGCGAGCGCCTCTCGTCCGGCGGGCACGAAGTTTTCGCGCGGTACGGAGGCCATCGCGGCGACGACTGCGGGATCGTTGACGCCGACCGTCCGCAACTGGCTGGCGACCATCGTCGCGCGGAGGCTGGCATAGTCGGTCAAGCGGTTATCCTGCGAGTGGCGAGGTGAGTTATAGCAATAATACACCGTGACGCAAGTTCGCATTGCGACGCGGATTTGAGCGCGGCTTGGCCTTTAGCGAGCGCGGTTGCGGACGCCAAGCGGCATTGCTATGGGCTGCGTCCGCATCGGGGCCCGATGGCGGAGTGGTGACGCACCGGACTGCAAATCCGTGCACCCGGGTTCGATTCCCGGTCGGGCCTCCAGTCGCGACGGCGGGCGCTCAGCGTGCCGTCACACGCTTACGGATTGCCCTCGAGATGCGCCGCCATCTCGTCGAAGAAGCGTTCGAGGTGGTGGATGACGTTCAATTTGAATTCGTAATTGACCTGCGGGGACGAGGTTTCGATGATCGTCGAGCCGTCGACTTTTTCGCCATAGGCCTGCGCCAGCTCGCGGACATACGCCGGGGTCAGCGCGATCTGGCCGAGGCTGTCGAGGATGCGCAGCTGCGTCACCATCATCTGCCCGACCATCATTTCGAGCGCGGTGATCCGCGCGACGGTGACGACGGGATCGAGGCCGACTTCCTCACCGCCGTCGCCCTCGTCGCCGAAATCGTCGTCGTCGCGGTCTACCATGTCGCAAACCCCGTCAGCTGGACCGCCAGCGCAATCGTCAGCAGAAGCCAGATGACGGCGATAACCGCCGCGCCCGTCCGCCCGCCGGGCAGTGCATCGGCACGCGCGGCGGCGGCGCGGCTGTCGGCCATGACCTCGACCGGCACCATCCGCACGAACAGCCAGATGCCCGCCGGCACGATCAGCAGATCGTCGAGCAGCCCGAGCACCGGCACGAAATCGGGGATCAGGTCGAGCGGCGACAGCGCATAGCCCGCGACGAACACGCCGAGCGCCTTGGCGGCAAAGGGTGTGCGCGGGTCGCGTGCCGCCAGCCAGGTCGCATGGACATCGAGCACGAGTGCGTGGGCCCAGGCGCGGAGACGGGTCAGCATGGCAGCAGCCTAGCCGGTCGGCACGCGCGCGGCTACTGGACGGCGATGCCTTGCATTCTCACCGCCCGCGTCGAACGCTTCCGCGTGCGCGGCAGCTTCGTCATCGCGCGCGGTGCAAAAACGCATGTCGATGTCGTCGTCGCCGAAGTGCGCGACGGCAATGCGTGCGGCCGTGGGGAAGGGACGGCAATCTACTACCGGGGCGAGACCGCCGAAACGGTTTGCGCGGCGATTGCAGCGCAAGCCGATGCGGTGGCGGGCGGTGCGACACGCGCCGACCTGCTGAGGACGATGCCCCCCGGCGCGGCGCGCAACGCCCTCGACAGCGCGCTGTGGGATCTCGAAGCCAGACAGTCAGAGGTTCCGGTCTGGCAAACGCTCGGCTTGCCACCGCCGCGCCCGCTGCTGACGGCGTTCACGATCAGCCTCGGCGAGCCCGGCGCGATGGAGGTTGCGGCGCGCGCGGCGGGGACGCGCGAGCTGCTCAAGCTCAAATTGTCGGGGGAGGGCGATATCGAGCGCGTCGCCGCCGTCCGGCGTGGCGCGCCGCACGCGCGGCTGATCGTCGATGCCAACGAGGCGTGGGGCGGGCAAGACATCGAACGACTCGCGCATGGCCTCGATGCTTACCGTGTCGAGCTGATCGAGCAGCCGGTTCCGGCGGGGCAGGACCACCTCCTCGATCATGTCCGTTCGCCGATCCCGCTGTGCGCCGACGAGAGCATCCACGACCGCGCCAGCCTCGACGCGGCGATCGGGCGCTACCGGTTCATCAATATCAAGCTCGACAAGGCGGGCG
>JBBQVB010000023.1:0-26704 GCA_038211965.1 Sphingomonadales bacterium | reverse complement strand
CCGATCGAGAACGTCGCGGCCTCGCTCGTGTTCTGGCGGAAGGCCGTGAAGACGATGTCCTGAGCCGACGGAGTGACCGCGCCGGCTGCATTGTAGGCGACGACCTGTCGATCAGAGGTCAGGTAGATTGTGACGGCATTGACACCTGCGGCGCCCGAAGCGCCCGCCGCGCCCTTGTCGGCCAGCAGCGTCCAATAGGCATCGCCGATAGCAGTTGTCGGTGGCTGATGTCCGATCGCGGTCGGCACCGTCAAAGTGAACGTGCGGCCTTCCGCCGACGTGACGCTTTGGTTGCGGAAATACGTCTGGGTGTTGCTGTACGCCCCCATGGCAACTGGTGCCAGGTCGTCGACCCGGCGGAGATTGGCCGAGTGTACGACAGTCACCGGGGAAGTACCCCCGCCATAGCCAAGCAGCATGATCGGAACGAGGCTGGCGGTGTTGAGGGGGGCGGGGTACGGCACCGCCGGATTGGTCGTTGGACCTCCTGTGTTGGCCCCACTGCCGACTGCTGCGACGCCCCTGAAGTAGCCCCGATAGGTCGCTCGACCCACTGTCAGAGGTACATTGACCGCAGCAAAATAGCCGTAGCTGCCGTTGTCAGTCGAGATGTTCGCCCCGGTGTTGTCGCGGGTTTCAACGCCGAGGTGGAATGTCCCCGTAGCCGTTACGACCTCGATGTCGTAGGTGACCTCGTACAGATCTTGAGGGGAGTACGGCAACGAGCGACGGCCCTCGATGATCCCGTAGCCGTCGACGCGAACAGCTTTGCCCCCGGTGTCTGAGGTCGTAACGATCGATGCAGTACCCCCCAGATTGTAGAAGTCCTGCTGGAACGCTGCCACCGTCGCGTAGGTCATCGGATAGGTCAGCGCGGTGTCGATGTTGCGGGTCGCGCCGTTGTCGACGCCGATGTCGGACCCTTGCGCGGTCACCAACGGGTTGTTCGCCGCGACATACGGTACGCCGGGCACCGCGCTAGGCGGCAGTACCGCCTGCCCCGGCGTCCACAGATACACCGCCGGATCGTCGACCTGCAGCGTGCAGGTACAGAATTGATGCGCGTCGCCGTCGGTCAGGACGACCTTGTTCTCCATCGACACGATGCGGACTAGCTGGCCGACGAAGCCGCACGGCGCGAACTTCAGGCGCAGCGGGTCGCCGCTTCGCTTTGCCCACATCCGCGGGCCGAAATCGGCGGTGAACGTGTCCTGATACTGCTGGCGGATCAGCACCTGCGTCGCGATCCGCTGCGCTCGCTCGGCGTCGTGGCACAGCGCGAGGTCGAGCGTTGAATGCCGGTCGATGCCGTCGACCGCGGCGACCCGGACGGTCCCCCACGGCGCGGGCTGGTACAGGCTGGCGGTCGACGGGTCGGTGATCGAGCCGCGAACGATATTGTACGTCGCGTCGAGCCCGGGGCCGTAGCCGCGCTCGTAATTGCCGATGATGTCGCTCTCGTCGAACGTCGTCAGCGGCCCCGACAGGTCGTTGTGCGCCAGCCGGATGCCGAGCTTGCCGGTAACGTCACGCAGCTCGGCGTTCATGTGAATGCACAGCGAGGTCAGCTTGGCCATCGGCGCGTCAGTATCGGCGAAGATGCCGCCGCCGGCGTAGCGTGGTTGCGTTCCCCCGGTCGATATCGCGACCAGCTCGTCGCACAGGTTGGCCGCCGTGATCCAGTCGCCGAAATCAAGCCGCGCGGGCGGCATGCCGACACCGACCGAGACGACGCCGTTGATCCGCCAGCCGAGCAGTTCGGCGAGCGTCTGCAGCGCGTGGTTGTCGCCGATGCCAGTGAACCGCCAGGTTGCTTGGTCGGCGGCGCGCATCGGCCCGCTGCCGCCCACGGTCGTGTCCTGCCGGGGGTCGTACAGCTTGTGCCCGCGCCCCTTGATCGTCATCCGCGACGGCAACCCCGACGAAAACGGGCTGGTCGCCTTCGCAGTCGCGCCGGTGCGCTTGATCCGCAGGTGGAGGTACGCACACCCGGTCAGCGTGCAGCTGCTGTTCCATGTGTCACCGCTGTTGATCGCGATGCCGTTGGTCGCCGTCCCGACGAGGCGCACGTCGACGGTCAGATAGCCCGCGAATTCGCCCTGGACGACGCCCGCCGACCACATCAGCTTCGATTCGCTGTAGATTTCGTCGACACCGTCGATCTCGTGCGCCGCGAGCCCGATTATATAGTCGGCGTATTCCTGTGTGGTTCCCGACGGTTCCCAGTATAGCACGTCGGTCGACAGCAGCCCGGTGCCGAACGACGACTTGCGCGCCGCGAGCGGGTCGAACGACAGGTTGAGCGCCGACAACTGCGCCGCCGACGCCTTGCCGCCGCCCAGCAGCGACTGCGCTTCGCCGAGCACCACGACGATGCCACCTAGCGTCAGCGCGCTTGCGATCCCGGCATTGACCGCGAGCAGCGTGGCGACGCCGACGCTCGTACCGAGCACCGACGTCGCCAGTCCGGCAAGGTACGGCGCATAGATCACAGCCGCGATCGCGAGCGCCGCAACCGCGATATTGCCGATGACCTTACCCACGCGCCGTCATCCCGGGACTTTCCACGCCGCTGCCCAGCCCGCGCCGCGCGGCACCGCGATCAGCCCGTCGTCACCGAATTCCTCGCCGACAAACCATGCGAACCCCGCCATCGCGACGCCGATGCTGCCGTCGTGCATCACGAGGTCGCCGCGCCCGGCGCTCGCGCCCGGCACCGGCGCGCCCAGCGCAGCGGTGAACGTCGCGACCAGATCGCCCGCGCCGTACAGCTTGAGCGCGCGCAGCGACCCCGCCGCGCTGCGGTAGCGGCCGCGAAACGGCGCGCCGAAATCCTCGCCCGTCATCGCCAGCACGGCGTTCGCCGCATGCAGCGCGCAGTCGTGCCGCCCCCACGTGAACGCCGCCGCCGCGACACGGTCGAGATAGGCGTGCAGCCGCGACTCCCAGTCGGGCAGGCGGTGCACGCTCGCGGTCCTCTTGTCGCCGGTCATTGGTCGCGCACGCTCAAGCGGTCCTCGAGCGTCGTACCGCGTCCCCCGCCGAGCGCTGCCGGCAGGATGCCCGCGCCCGACACGCCAACCGCGCTCGCACGGATGCGCGCGGGCGATTGGTCGGCCGGGTCGAACTGTGCTTGGTCCTGATAAGTCCGCCCGCGTGCGGCGGTGATCAGCGCGAGATAATTCTCGACCGTCATCGTCACCGTCGAGCCGCCCGCAGGTGACCCGGCGAGCTTCGCGGTGGCGATATAGCCGGTGTAATAGGGATCGAGCGTTAGCGGCACGCCCGCCGCCGACATCTTGCCGCGCCACAGCCGCGCCGTCCGGCCCTTCCAGTTGGCCTGCGTCGCCAGCGCTGTCAGCAGGTCGTCGTTCGGGCCGCCGATGCCCGCCAGCGTCGCCGCGACCGTGTCCGACCCCGCCGCGCTGTGCGTCGCCGGGCCGATGTTGACGAGCTCGGTCGGCAGGAACAGAAAGGCATGGCCGTCGAGGTCGGCGTCGCCGGTCCCCGCAAAGGTATAGCCGACCTCACCGTAGGCGGCGGGCAGCGTCGTCGCGCGCAGCGGATCGCCCGCGATGTCGAACCACGCCACGAAATAAAAGCCGACCGTGCCGGTTAGGTCGGTGGGCTGCGAGACGGGCAGGACCATCTACAGCGCCTCCTCGAGCACGAACGTCGCCGGCGTGTAGATGCGCCCGGGCGCGACCGACCAGCCGAGCTGCGGGTTGGTCAACGCCATCGTGCACGCCGGGTTGCGGAACTCGACCGCCGCGCCTGCCGCCGGGGCGGTGGTCAGCGCCGGGAACAGGGCGAGGACCGCCTTGCCCGCCGCGTCGCTCGTCGCGATCGCGGTGACGACGAACAGCCGCCCGCCGACGCTCGCCAGCTGTCCGGCGTGCAGCGCGACGACGCCCGCCGGCCACCCGGCGGTCGCCAGCGCCGCCCCGACCTGCCCCGCGCCGTCGACCGTGACATTTCCGGTCAGCGTCGACTGCGCGACTTCGGTTGCGCCGACCGTGGTCGTCCCGACGACGCCGCGCATCGCCGCCATCCACCCGCGCCACGTCTCGAGCTGCAGGATCGTCTGCGGCACGATGACGACCTTTGCCGTCCAGCCTGCGCGCACTCCGCCGAGGTCGCCGGTCGTCCGCGTCGCGGTCCACCCCGATTTGACGACGAAGGTCGCCGCCTCGGGCAGCGTCCAGTCGATGCGGCCGATGCTGCGCGCGGGAAAGGGCACGAACGTCATCAACCGCGACCCCGCGCGATCGTCTGCCGCTGCGCCCGGCGTTGCGCGTCGGCCGCGCCAACGCTGCCCTGCGCGACGGCGGTCCCGACGACGGTCGCGAACAGCGGCGATGGCTGGACGTCGACCGAGACTGCGACGTTTTGATGGCCGCCTGCCATGCCGCGCAGCGCGTCGTTCGGAATGATCTGGCCGTTGCCCAGATCGGTTCGTAGCTCGGGACCGTGCTCGCCGACGAGATACGCTTTGCCCGCCTCGACCGAACCTCCGGCCGCGCGGGGTCCGCCGAAATGGAAGAAGCTGCCGATGGTTTCGCCGCCGCCGATCGCGATGCTGCCGATCAGTTCGAAGATCTTCGATGCGATCAGCGCCGCCGCCGCGCGCTCAAACGACTGGACCAGCACGTCGCCGAGTTTGGCACTGCCGGTAATGACCGCGCCGAGGCCGTTCGATAGGTCGCCGAAGAAATTACGACCGACGTCGACGAATTCGCGGTGAGCATCGTTCAGGAAGTGATCGAGCTCACCCAGCGTCGACTTATTGAAGGCGGTGATGTCGGTTTTGTACGCGGCGAAAGCGACCGGCTTGAACTCGGTCGCGAGCAACCGGTGGCGGACTTCGGCGAGGTCTTTTTCAACGGCCAGCGCCTGCTCATTTGCGTGGGTCGCGGCGCGGATCGCCTCGCCATTCTTATAGGCGGCGTCGGCGACAGCGAGCAGCTGGCCGCGTTGGGTTTCCGTATACTTTGACCCCTTTTCAGTAATGTCGGCGTAGTCTGCGGCCCGCTTGGTCAGCAGCGCGATCTCTTCGGCCGGCAGGTTTTCCTTGATCGCGGCCAGCCGGACGGCAAGCTCTGCGTTCGTCTTGTTCAACCTCGCCAGCGCTGCTTCGAAGGCGCTGACCTTGGTCTTAGCGTCGTCGCTACCGTCGCCGACGCCGACGATCGCGTTCTTCTTCTTCAGCAGGAACGATCCGCTGTCTTTCAACGCATCGTCGGTGTCGGTGCCGAGATAATCCTGCGCGTCGGTCAGGTCGGCATTGGTGCGCGACCGGTTGCTAAGGCGGAAATCGATGCCGCCGACCTGACCGACGTCATAGTCGAAGGATTTGGCGCTGCGGGCCCGGGCCGTCGCAAGCCGCCGCCGATCGAACGCGAGCCGGCCTTCGGTCGTCCCATTGGCCGTTACCTCACTCGGAAAATCGATATCGTCTTTGATGGCGAATAAGATGCCGTCGCGCTTCGCGATCGTCGCGAAACCAGCGGCGTATTGGACGACCTTTTCGAGCTTTGCCGCCGCATGGCCAGCAGCCTCGGCAAGCCGGCTGAGGCCCTCGGCGTTGTCGGCGAAACCCTTGGCCAGTCCGGCATCGATCGCTTCGTGCACAAGCCTACCGGCATTGGCTAGGTCGCGCAGTTTGTCAGCCTGACCTTCACTCAGCGTAAGGCCGAACTCCCTCGCCTTATTTCTTGCCTCTTCGATCGCGCCCGCACCCTGGCGCAGCAGCGGGTCCATCTCCTGCCCACCACGACCGAGCAGCGCGACCTCGATGTGCGCGCGCCGCGCGGGATCCTCGATCTTGCCGGCGGCGTCGGCGAGCCGCTTGAGCGCGTCTTCTGGTGTCAGGTCGGCGATCTCCTTGGCGGTGATCCCGATCTCGGCCAGCGCGCTCGTCGCCTTGTCGCTACCCGCCTTCGCGTCGCCCAGAGTCCGCGTCAGCCGCTGCATCCCGGTCTGGAATGCCTCGCTGCCGACGCCTGCCTCGCCGGCGGCGAAACGCAGGCCCTGAAACGCCTGCGTCGTGACGCCAGCACGATCGGCGAGCGCGTTGAGCTGCGCTCCGTATTCGATCGCCTTTTCCAGCCCCTCTTTGAACTTCTCGAAGACGTCGATGATGAAGAAGGCTTCGAGATATCCCTGCGCCGCGCCGAAGTTGGAATGGATCGACTCGCGGAACCCTTCGGCGTGCTCCTTCGACTCCTTGATGTTGGCGATGAAGTTCTCGTGGCGCAGCCCGAGATTGACGAAGATCGACGCGATCGACATCGGCGCCTCCCGTCAGTTTCAGTTGGTCAGCCGCCGGCCGCCCACGCGTGCGCGGCCGCCAGAGCCCGCGCCTCGGCTTCCTCGGGATCTTCCCAGACCTTCAGGAAGTCGCTTGTGCCCAGCGCGTCCGCCTGCTCGGGACGGTTGGCGTTGTAGATCAACGCCGCGATGAGCCGCGCGCGGTCGTCGGCGCGCGGCCCCCCGAACGGCTCGAGCAGGTCGTACGCCTGCCATTCGGTCAGCTCGGCCACCGTCAACTCGGCCTCGAGCGCCGCGACCGTGCGCCCCAGGTGGAGCGCGAGGCGGAACAGGAAGCGCCGGGTGCGGTGGCCGGCTAGTTTTTTACTTCGACCTTGACCGCCGTCGCGCCCATCTTGTTGAGCGCGATGACGACGTCGAAGATACGATCGACCGCGAACCCGGATTTCTCACCAAGCGCGACGACGTCGTCGATGCTGGCGAACAACGGCTCGCCGTCCTCGCCCACCAGCGACGCGACGAGATACTCGGCGCGGGCGTTGAGCGGGGTTTCGTCACCCGCCTTGCGCCGCGCCGACAGGCGACTCTCGACCTGGTCGAGGGCGCGCGCGGTCAGCGCCTTGACGCGGACGCTGCCGCCCCATTCGGGAACGGCGACGTCCTGCGTCGGCAACGCCGGCGTCGCGAGGATCGCCTCGCGCGTCAGCAGGCCCGGCGCGACCGGGATCGGACGCGCGGCCATTATGCTGTCACCGGAACGCCGCTGACGGTCAGCGTGATCGCCGACTGCAGCGCATTATTCGGACCGGTAGCGGCTTCCTGCCACTTCGACACGAAGGCGATGAACGTCCGCTTCTTCGTCACGCTACCCGGAAAGGTGAGCCGGAAGTTGTGCAACAGCCCGTCGTTGAGCCAGCCGCGCAGCACCGTCTGCGACGGCAGATAATCGGTGCTGGCCGGGGTCGCCAGCCGCAGGTTGATGGTGAAGCTGACGTCGCCGGCGGTGCCGATGCCGGGGATGAATTCCTCGCCCGCGCTGTCGAGCGCGGTGACGCTGACCTTGGGGACGACGAGATTCGGGAACGCCGGGATCCCGACGATGCCAGGGATCGCGGTGAAGACCTCGGTCGTGCCGCCGTCGCCTGCGGCGAGGATAACGCCCTTGCTCAGTAGTTCGCCTGCCATTGTTTCCTCCTCAAGTGTCGATGAACGTGATGATCCAGTCCTGCTCGATCCGGATCAGCGGGGGGTTGAGATCGAGCTCGGACAGGTCGAGCTCGTTGTCCTGGAACGTGTTCTTCACCGCGCTCGCCGGGTCGTTCCAGCTCGCGAGGCTGCGGCGGACCGCGTCGGCCAGCGCCCGGGCCGTCGGATAGTCGGCGGCGTAGCAGCCGAACTGGAACCGGCTGGCGACAAGGCTCGATACGTCGCCGCCGAGTGCTTGGTCGCCGACCCGACTGACCATCGCCCAGACGACGTAAGGCGTCGCAGCGTCCTGCGGCGCGCGCACCGGATAGACGCGGGTCCCGACCATTGTGCCGGCGGTAGCGTCGCCGGTCAGCCGCTGGAACAGCTCGACGTCGATCACCGCGCGGATCCGCTCGCGGCACTCATGGCTCGACGCGCTTGTTGTGCAGCTCGAGGCCGACGCCGAGGACAGTACCGACCCGGTCGACAACGGCCTGCGCCGACGCATCGGTCGCCGGGCGCATGAACGGTCGTGCGGCGATGAACTTGGTGCCAAACTCGAGGAACCGTGCCCAGAAGGCTTTGCCCGAGGTCACCTTGTAGACGATCGTGCCCTCGGTCTGCGCCCTGGCGAGCCGGACCTTCAGGTTATCGCGCAAGTGGCCGTACTTCTTGGCGGCGCCGGCGAGCAGGCTGCCGTACGGGGCGCGCTCCTTGATCCGCTCGAGGAGGAGTTTCGCCCCTTCGCGCGTCGCCTTGCGCCCCAGCTTGGTCGCGACGTCGGCGGCCATGCCGTCGAGCCCCTCGATCAGCTCGCTATAGCCTTCAAGCGTCGGGCGCGGCCCGCCGAGATAGGCGCGGCTCACGCGACGTGCCCGTGGCCGTAGACGATCAGCGAACCGTCGTGCGGCTCGCGCATCAGCCCGGAGACGTCATAGGTTACCCCGTCGAGGGCGATGCGCCACGTCGCGGCAATCGTCTTCGTCAGCGCATCGAGGCGCATCAGCAGCTGGACGTCGGCGGTTGCCGCGCGTTGCGATCCGGCTTCGATCGCCGCCGGCTTGAGCGCGAGCAGCTCGCACCGCCGCGTGCCGACTGCCGTGTACGTCGTCACCGGCGCGCCGTTGGCCGCCTGGCCAGCAACCGGCGCGAGCAATGTCGCTCGCCGGTTGAGGGTTCCCGCGGCGAGCTTCATCGATCGCAACCGGCGCTGGGGCTGGCACGGTGGGCATCGTGGCACAGAATCGCACTCTCGATGCGCAGCTGAGTGATGACTTCGCCGTGCTCGCGGACGACGCTTTCGACGGTCGTGACGCGGGCCAGTTGCGGGACGGCGATCGCGCCGCCAATCAGGCTCATGGCCGCGAACATCGTGGTCATCGGAGCCCAGATTGAGGCGAGGCCGGGGCGGGCCCGGTCGAGCTTGTCGCTCAACTGCGTGATCGCTCCGCCGATCTGCGACAGATCGCGGCCCTGGCCGTCGAGCTGCGCCTTCACTCCGGCAAACTCGCTCGACAAGGTAGCGAGACCCGCTTCGACCCGGCCGACGCGACCGATCATGCCATCTTCGGTCATCATTGTTCCTAACCCACCCACTGCCAGCGATACGGCGCAACCAGGTCGGCGACGCCAAGCGGCAGCTGCACCGCGCTGATCCGCGCGCCCGTCAGGACTTCTTCACGGTTCAGGTGGAAGTGCGCGGCGAGCATCAGGATGGCCTCAACCAGGGCATGCGGGACAACCGCGAAACCGCTTGTCACGTCGACCGTGATCAGCGGATCGACGCCTAGCGTCGGCCAAGCGACGCCGCTCGCCGGGCGGATGCGGGTCACGCCGCCAGGCGACGTCCGCGCGAGCCACTGCCCGGCCGCCCACGCCACCGTCGCCTGGCCGACCGCCGTGTAGAAAATCGCGTCGACCGACGCCACCGGGACCATGACGAGCATCTCGCCCGTCAGCGCTGACCGGGTGCCGCCGCGAAAGAACGGGTCGAGCCCGGGCCCGTTGTTCCAGCCGCCACAATAGTCTGGCCAGCTCTCGAACGTCGCGCGCATCGTGCGCGGCACGATCGGGCGCCCGATCAATCGTTCGACGTGGCCGCGCGCCGCGGCGAGGTATCCCTGCAGCAGGCGGTCGTCGCTGGTGTCCTCGAGCCGCGCGTGCAGGCGCAGCTGCTCGAGCGTCACCGGCTCGCGCGTCGGCCAGGCGACGGTGACGGGGAGAATGCGCATAGCGTCTCTCCTGGTCAGCGGCGGCGGAACTGGACGACCGCAGTCCGTTCGAAGCGGTGCGGTGGGTTATGGTTGGTGGCGAAACGGACGAAGAATTCGGCTTCGACGCCGAAGCCGTCGAACGCCGGGTTAATCTGGAACGCCGGGTCGACCTCGGGCCAGAACACGATGGTGTGGCCGTCGGGCGCGAGGCCGGGGGCACGGCCCGTGTCGACGCCGACCGAGATCCCCAGTGCCGCGGCATCGGCCGAGGCGGTGATCGCAATCGTCGCCGGATCGACCGCCTCGGTACCGGTGAGGAGAAAGCCGACATCAATGCCGAAACTGACAAGGTCAACGGGATCGGGCTGCTCAGCGAAGCGGAGCGGGTCGCTGCTATGGGTCACGGGATTATCCTCAATGCCCTACCGCGACGACTGACCCGGCCGACGCCGGAGCGATCGCGATGCGCCACGTCGGCGGCAGTTCGGGCGGCCCCACGTATTGCGACACGGTCAGCGCCGCCACCGACCCGGTGAACCCGAGAGTTGCGCTGGCCGACGCGAGCGCCACCGACCCTGTCAGCGTCGCCGGTACGCCGACGAGGCCGAGCGTTGCTGGTACCAACGCGAACGTCGCGGTTGCCCCGAGTGTCGCTGCCGTCCCGGTCAAGGTCAACGCCGCCGCAGTCGGAGCGAATGCTGCCACTGTATCGACCGTCGTCATACTCCCAACCAGCGGCAGCGCAGCCGGCCCAGGGCTTAGCGTCGTGGAAGTGGCGATCGTCGTCGTGCTACCCGCCAGCGCCAGAGATGTGGGCGATGCCGTTGCCGTAGCATAGACCGAAGCCGTCGGGCTGCCGCTGACCAAACTTAGCGATCCTGCAGCAGGTGTAAGAGTAATATTGAGTGCAGCATCGAACAGCAGGATGAATAGCGTGGTGCTCATAAGTTTACTCCTGACCCGCTGTTCCCGCAGCCGCGCATCAGTCCGTCCGCGCACGTTCGTGCATCATCCCGTATTTGATCGCGGCCGAGAACGGCGCCGGCGGTCCCGTAAGCGCACCGGGCGTCACGGTACGATGACCATGCTCATGCCCGACGTGACATGGGCGGTGCCTTGCGTCGCAGTGCGTGTCCCGGTCGTGCCGCTGCCGGTCAGCTTCTCGTCGGTGATGATGCACGACGCGATCGACCCAGAGGAGCCGAAAGACTTCCACCGGAGGTTCTGCCCGGCGGGCGATTTGCGGATGCCGGAATAACTCGGCTCGAACGGGCAGTATGCGTTAACCAGCAGGGACGATGCCGAGTAGCTGATCGACGGCGCAGTGATGTTAACGGATGACACATTGGCCGCGCCCGCAAACGTAATTGAGGTTGCTTGCCCGTAGTCGAGCAGGTGCCACGTTAGGCTGCGAAGCGCTGTGGCGGGAACGCCGATGCTGATGGTCGGCGGCGACGACCACGTTGCCCGTGCGGCGGTCACGTCACCAGCGGCAGCGATCTTGTAGAACGCCGCCGAGTTCTGCGGATAGCTGGAGCCATCGGGAACGGCGATAGCGCCGAGCCGCGTCCAGCCCGCCGTCAGCGACGTGCCGCCGAAGTCGCGGGTGACGGTCGAGTTGTCGCTCGACTGGACGACGACGACGAGCATGTCTCCCAGCGCGATCGGGTTCCAGCGGTTGTCGATCGTGAAGCTGCTAGGGCTTCCTGCCGTTACGATATTGGCGACGGCGTTCCAATTGAGATACGGGAGCGCATCGACCGGGCCGCTCGGACCAACGGCGGCGTCGTAGAGGACGTGGTTGCCCGCGTCCTGCCCCTGCAACACGAACGACGTGGTGATCGACCCCTTGTTCGTCGCAAAGGTCGACTTGTTGCCCGAGAACAGTAGGTCAGGCTGTGCACCGAGCGGCGTCGAGGCCCACACGCCAGCGGCATAGGGGTCCCTCGGGCGGCTGCTGGCGACGTCGTAAAACGCGGCGATGGTCGAGGCGGGCAGCGCACCGTTCGCTTCGAGGTACGTCTTCCAGTTCGTGCCGGTATTGTCAGTCTGAATATGCCAGTCGAAGAACACGTCGGCGATGTCGTAGCCGCCGCCATAGTATCCCGCCGATCCGTTTCCAGCCACGGCGTTGATGCCCCAGCCTTTGCCGTTGGTGATCGCGGCTAGGATGGCGGGGACCGTGCCGGTCTCGGTAGCACCGGAGGTAATGAGCGCGCCGTTGCGATAGACGACCATCTTCTTAAGGCCGGTCGCGAGGTTGATGCTGTGCGCCCACAAGTAGCAGTCGAAGCTGGCGGGCCGAATGATATTCAGCGATGCCAGTTCAACCGCGTGACCGGAGACCGCCGTCGAACCGCTGGCGTTCGTGCTGTCGCCAAGGTTGTAGCGCCACGATCCACGCGAACCGGCGGCATTGTCGATCGCGAGATTATCGCCGGGGACGCTCTCCGACGTGTTCGCGCCCGTCGTGCCCCAGTTGGTCGTTACGTCGATGTTGTGCAGCGTCCAGTTGGCAAGGTTGCCGCTGTTGGTCGTGGAGCCCAACGTGCCCTTGAGGCACATTGAATGGATGCCAAAACCGCTGTCGGTCGTGCCAAGTCCCGCCGCCGTCGCCGCCGGTCCCGCGCCACTGGTCGAAAGGCTCACCTCAGGCGCAAAGGTGACGGCGGAGGGGACGTAGAAAGCGACGACAACAGCCGCTTTCTTTTTCACCCATTGCGTAATTCGCTGCCCAACCGTGACCGCGCCAGCGTCCGAAACGGACCCGGCGAGGATGACGGCGGTAACGGCGAACCGAAGCGCGCGACGCATTTTAACGCACCACCTGTAAGGTCGCGGTCATGTCGGTCGTCGCCGCCAGCGTCACCCCGCCGCGAACCAGCGCAACCGCAAAGATCGTCGTTCCCGCCCCGGCGAGGACATAGGGCTGGCCGAGGTTCGACCCCGCCACGATTGCCGCGACACCCGCAGCCGTAAGGTCGGTCAAGTGCAGCACGCCGATCAGCTTGGGAATGTCCACCGCCGCCAGTACCAGCAGCCCCCGATCCGCCACCGTGCTCGTGCTCGGGTTGGCGTTGAACAATAGCACGTCGATCGTGCCGGTGAAGCCGCCCGATGCTAGTGTGATGTTGCCGAAGGTCACGTAGCCGCTGTTTGGCTGCGCGACGAACTGCATGAGGCCACCGATGACCTGTCCGGTTGTATAGGCGGCGGCGGTGACGGTGGGGGCAAGCTGGGGGGCAAGAATCGAGCTGATAGCGTATTGTCGGCCAACTGCGTCGGTCGCTAACGTCCACTTAAATCCCGTTGTCGGATCGATGCCAGCGACTGAGTGGGCGTATGTCTGCGGCGCGGCCCCATCGGCAACCGCGCCCGTGATGACAAGTCCCTTAATCGACCCGGGTCCGGCTTGTGGCAATGTCCCCAACGCGCCAGCGATCGGCAGGCCGGTCGCTGGAGTCACATCTGTCGGTATTGCGCCGTCCGCGCCGTAGGCGAGCTTGCCGACGTGAACAAAACCGCTGGCGTCGCTTGTCCCGGAAAGATGGTGGAATAGCCCGCCTACGAGTCCTGCGAACGATGCGATCAATTTGCTCATAGTCCGCTCCCGTAGGTTTATGGGTCAGGTGGCGCGGGTTAGACGATCGGGCCGGACGAAACCGTCATCGCGGGGTTGCTGTACTGGCCGCCGACGCTGACCTGGACGGGCGCGGCCAGAGTCGTGACGTAGAGCAGCGTTGTCCCCGAGCAGAGCGCGACATGGTCGGTGTTCTGGTTGACGGTCGATGCCGCCGCCTTCGCCCCGATCGTCAACGTGCGGACACCCGCCGCGCCGTTGCCGAGGACAAAGTCACCGGCGGCCATGGTAATCGCGGCGACCGACGTGGCGGCGATCGCCGCCGCGCGGGTCGCCGGCTGGCCGTCGCAGAAATACATTTCGGTCGCGAGGGCGATCGCGCTGAGCGATGCGTCTTCGACGCCGGGGGCGACATATTTGGCCATGAATTTAGCTCCTGAAACAAAAAGACCGACGCGGGGATCGCGCCAGATGGAAGGGGTTCAGGGCGCACGCGCCCCGGTGGACAGGTCAGGCGTCGTCGTCGGCTAGCGGTGCGACGACCGGCTCGGCTGGCTCGACGTAATCGGCGACCGCTTCCTCGGGGAAGTCGTCGGCGATGTTGTGGCGGACCATCAGGTCGGCGGTTTCGGCGTCGACGCCGTCGCCGACCTCGATCAGCCGACCCTTGGCGCAGTGAACGCCGTCGATCAGCGTCGCGCGCTCGATCAGGATATGTCGCATGGGTGGTTCTCCTCGTGCGGCGCGGCGGCGGTGGCCGTCGGCAAACAGTCCGGGGGCGGCGGTCACCGCCCCCGGGGTGGTTGGTTAGACTGCGTCGATGCAGGCGGCGAAGCTGGCCAGGCGGCGCAGCGCGATGTCGACGTCCTGCAGCGCGACGAAGCGGACGGTGCCGGTCGTCGAGCTGGTGTACGGATCGACGATCATGTCGAGCCCGCCCCACATGCCGATGATCAGATCGGCGAAGTTGCCGAACGCGACCGCCGACAGGTTGGTGCCCGTCCCCTTGGTGAGGTTGCCCGGTACCTGGTTCGACGCGATCGCGCGGTAGCCATTGACCTCGTTGCCGTCCCAGATCGGGATGCCGCTGGTGTTGCCGAGGCGGGCGGTCGACTTCGCCGTACCGCGCTGGGCGGCATTGGTGATGTACGTCATCGTCGAGACGTCGGCGTTGGCGATCGCCACCGCCGTCTCGAGCGCGACCCAGTCGGCCCACGTCATCGCGCCGCCGTTGACCCCGTGCGCGATCGAGCCGATGCCCGACGTCTGCAGGATACCCTTCGGGCTGCCGCCGGTGCCAGGACCGTTCAACGCGGCATAGTCGATGCCGATCGCCATCTGCGCGGCGATATCGTTGCGAATGAACGCTTCGATATCGATCGAGCTCTGCAGCAGCAGGCGGCGGCTGGCGTCGACGTAGACGGCGAGCGTCTTGGGCGACAGCGGCACCTGGTCGAACGTCTGAGCAGAGACGGCCCCGGGCGCGTTACCCTCGGTCACCCAGCTGGTCGACGCCGCACCGGTCTGACGCGGGATCGCGACAAACCCGACGAGGTCGTTGAGCATCGTCGCACCGGCCTGCATCACCGACAGGCGGTTACGCAGAACCTCGATGAACGAGCCAGCGAGGAGGTTGGTCGCGACAGTGTTGCCGCCAGCGGTGGCGGTACCGACGGTCAGCGCGCGGGTTTCGTGGCCCGGGCTCGGCGCGTTGAGCACCTCGCGTGGGATCGACACGCCACGCAGCTCGCTGCCGCTGTCGCCGAGCTTGCGCGCGGCGGCGGCCGATGCCTCGAGCTCGAACGCCGCAGCGGCTTGTGCCGCGCGGTCGGCCGGGTTCGACAGCGCCCGCATCAGACGGACGATCGAGAACTTCGACGTTTCATTGGCGGTCAGACCGGCCTCGCCGGTACGATTGTCGTCGGCGCCGGTCTTGAGCGGCGCGCGGTCGTCGCGACCGGCGTTCAAAGTGCGGAGTTCCTCGGCACGCGCGACGCGCTGGTCGAGGCTGCGAACCTCGCCGAGCTTGGCGGCATAGTCGGTCTTTTCCGCGTCGGTGAAGTCGCGGTTCTCCGCAGCGGCGGTGTCGGCAAGTACGCGCGCGGCGTCGAGTGCAGCCTTCGAGGCCGCACGCATTTCAGCTTCGGTCACGTGGACCTCCTGTCATGGGGGGTTGCGGGCTGGAATTCGCTTCAATCCGGCGGCCCGCCGCCGGCGCGAAAGGGATCAGCGGTGGCCGAGCGCCGCCAGCTCGAGGTCACGGGCGCGCTGCGCCTCGCGCTGCTGCCGCGCCTTGGCGGCGATACGCTCGTCGGCCTCGCACCGTGCGGCGAACGCGCTGCGAAGCGCGACGGCGGTGTCGAGGTAGGCGGGATAGGTCACCGGCGAGACGTCGTAGAGCCGCTTGACGCTGCGAACGGTGCGGACGATCGCGCCGTTGTCGGCCCGCGCCCACTCGTCGCCGTCGTCGTCGGCAATGGTGAAGCCGAAGCTCGACTGGCTGATGCGGCCGTCGCCGATATAGGCGGCGACGCGCTGGCTGACCTCGTCGCCCGCAAGGTCGATCTCGTAGCGCAGCCCGATTTCATCGACCGAGAGGCGCAACGATCCCGCCGTCGATCGGCCGAGGACCTGGTTGGGATCGTGGTTGAACAGCGCAACGACGTCGTCCCCGAGACACGCGTCGAACGCGCCTGGCGCGATCTGTTCGACGAACCCGCCGAGCGGCTGCGACCGGACATTGAACTTCGCGGCGTAGCCGGCGAGCTCGGTCGCCGCCGTGATATCGATGACCGTGTCCGCGTCAGCCATCGAACGCAGCTCGACGCCGGCGGCGCGCAGCGTCAGCCCGGGGCAGGCGATCGACACGAAACGCTGCGTCATGGTCATTCTCCGGTCGGTTCGGTCGGCGGGGTCGCGGCTGCCGGATCGGCGGGCTTGGCGTCGGGTTTCGCGGGCGCGGGCGCGTTGGCGTTGCCGGGCACGCCGAACCGGTCGCCCTCGGGGCCGATATCGTTGTAACCGAGGCTGCGCCGTGCCTCGTTCCGGTTGAGGATGTCCCACTGCCGGGCGGTGGCGAGAGCGGTCAGGCGCGCGACCATGTCGCCGCGCAGCAGGTGGTCGGTCGAGATCCGCACCTCGAGCCGCCCGCGGTCGTGCGGCGCAAACAGCTTCGCGCATTCCTGCGCCTGGCCGATGTTGATCGGCTCGATCGTGTCGATGACGAACGACAGGTTCTGCTGTTCGATGTTGTTGAACTTCGCCCCGTCCATCTCCTGCAGCTTGTGCAGGGGCATGTCGAAGATGCGGGCGATTTCGGCGACACCGTAGCGCTTGGTCTCGACGAACTCGGCATCGCCGAGCGGCATCGCCAGCGTCGAGAACGTCATCCCCTCCTCGAGGAGCAGCGGCCGTCCGCCGTTACCCGCGCCAATGTAGCGTTCGTCGATCGTCTCGCGCAGACGGGCAAAGGCTTCGGCATCGAGCGCGGCGCCGGCGGGCAGCGTAAATGCTCCCGCGGGTTTCATGCCGTTGCGGTAGAGCGATTCCGTGAACGCCTGCATCTCGACCGCGGCGCCAATCGCGGCCCGGTGCATCGCGATCCGCGACACGCCCCACAAGCCGTTGAACCCCGGCTCCATCAGGTGGAGAACGTCGTCGTCGGCGAGTTCCTGCCCGCCGACGCGAAAGACCTTCTTGCCCGCCTTCAGTTCGGGGATGCAGTCGTTGTTGAGCAGCGGCCACAGCGCGACCGCCTCGCCGGTTTTCCGGTCGCGCTGGATCTCGGCGTAGAAGTTTCCCCACAACGGCTGGCGCGCGGTCGCGAGGTGCCAGAAGTTCTGCGAGGTCTGATAGGCGTTGGCCTTGCCCGCGAGCAGTAGCGCCGACGGCGTCGTCGTCACCCGGCGCGCGTTGTGCGGGTCGGTAACGTCGTAGACGTAGCGCGGGCACGAAGCGTTTGTCTTGGCGATCTTCGACACGCAGGCGAACACGGCGGGGACTCCCATTGCGTCCCATGGGTTGACGATGCCGACCCCGGGACCGCTTGCGGCGCTGAAGTTGAACGCCGACCGCCACGATGAGAAGGCGTCGAAGAAGCTGCGCTTCTCGGCCGGCGCAGTTCGCCGGATTTCAAACCCGAGGATCCTCATAGATTGAGTATCCCCCGCTTGGTGTAGACGCTGGGCGGCTTGGCTTTGGCGGCCATTCCCGCCGCGCCGTGCGCCATCGCCAGCGTCACCATGCCGTCGATGCGTCCGCGCGAGCGTTTCTTGTCGAACGCCCGGTTGCCGGTCGCGTCGGTCACCGGTGCCGCGTTCATCGCGCACGCGGTGGTCACCGGCGAATCGTCGATCATCGTCGTCTGCAGCCGAAGGGCTTCCTCGAGCCGGTCGATCGACGTCGTCATGTCGAGCTGGTCGCCCTTGAACGCGCGCCTTAGCCCCTGGCTGTGCGCGACGAGCTTTAGGCCGGTGCCGGGCCGCTCGTCGGGACCCTTGTACCGCCAGACGTCGACGCCGACCCGCCCGCACGCCGCTTCGAACTCGCCCATCCCGGCGACGTCGAAGACGAGAAACTGGACGTTGTGCGCGGCGATCAGCTCGCCGAGAAACGCCGCGACAAAATCCTTGGTGATCGCGTCTCCGGCGACGACGTTGATCTGATCGTTTGCCTGCCAGATGTCATAGGGCATCTGATCGACCCGCCCCCGGGCAGTCAGGTTGGCGCCCGTCGTCCAGTACCAGGTGCGGCTCACGGTCCGGCGCGTCGTCGGATCGACCTCGCCGTCGTCGCCGACCGTGGCCGGGACGACCTCCCAGATCGCCGTCAGCGCGGTCAGGTCGTGGATATTCGACAGGTCGAGCGCGAGCCAGCACCGGTGTCCGCGCATCGCGTCTGCATCGACCGGGCCGAGCGCCCGATCCCACATCGTGCTGTCGTCGAGCCAGAAGTCGACCGCGCCGGTCGGGATCCCGAAATAAAGCCGTTCGACCCGTGCGCGCTCGGCCGGGTTGAGCCGCGCCTTGTCGACCTCGCGCTGGATGTTCTCGGCCGGAAAGGTGACGCCGAGCGCCGGCATCGATTTGGGCCACACCGCCGGCGTGTCGAACACCGTCTTGCGATCGGCGACATCGACCCGGGTGATGAAGACCAGCAGCGAATCGTTGGCGTCGTGGCCGAGGACGACGCGCTGGGCGCGCTCCGAGAAATATGTCCCCGTCGCCTGCGTCGACGCCGGGGTGTTGGTCGCGCACAGCAGGATGCCGCCGCGCGGGTTCTTCGCCAGCGCCGCCTGCCACATGTCGATCAGCGCAGCGCTCACGAGCTCGTGGCACTCGTCGACCTCGACGAGGTCAGGGCGCGGGCCGCTGATCGCTGTCGCCTTTCCCGGATAGGTGCGGAACACCGACCGGGTGCCGACGTGCTCGACGGTGTGAGCGTTAACGCCGACCCCGAGCACCCGAAACTTGCCCTCGCTCTCGAGGGTGACGCCCGGCTCGCGCCCCGGCATGTCGGCGCGGACGGCGGCGGCCGCGTCGGCCATCGTCACCATCGCCTGGTTGTCGTTCGGCCCGGTGACGATCGCCTGGGCGCGCTTGCGGCCCAGCGCACCGATGACGAGAAGCGCGGTCGTCGCCATCAGCGGCGACTTTCCCTGCCCCTTGCCGGTCTCAAGCCAGACCTCGTCGAACCGCAGTCGCTCGCCCCGGTACCAGCCGAACAGCGAGCCGACGACGAACACCATCCAGTCGAGCAGCACGAACGGCTCGCCGGCGTTGGGCCCATCGGTGATCGTGAAATACGCCGGGTAGGAGGCGATCATCGCCCCGGCTTCGTCGGCCTTCCACGTTAGCCCGCGCGCGGGCCCGTCGAGCTGGTCAGCCAAGTGCCGCTTACACGCCGCGACGACGAGCTCGCCAGCGACGATCGTGCCGGCGGCGACGGCGCGGGCGTAATCGGTGGTGCGATCGGGATCGGCCGGCGCAACAGGGTTTACATTTTTCGCAACAAACGCGTGCAAATTTGCATCGCCTGGCTGCAGCTTCGCGGCGCGGTTCGCTTTTGGACTTTTCGGTCGCGCCACCTAGAGGACCTTAGGTCCGGGGCCCGAGGCGGCACGCGCGATTTTCATCGGCACCTTGCCCCGCTTTCGTGGCGACAGCATCAGCTCGCTCTCGAGCACCGCCGCGATGTCGTGCGTCTGTTTCATCACCGCGAGGTGGAGGTTGTATTGCGGCACTCGCGTCTTCGGGCTCGCGACGATCGCCCCGTTATCGAGGACCTGCGCTGCTGACCGGTCGTAGATCAGGTAGGCGACGATCAACCGTTCGATCGCCGCGTCGTTGACCGGTGACCAACGCCCTCCGGCGCGCATCTCGTCGACGATCCGCAGCCAATGACCGCGCGCCACGACGATCTCGATCGGATCGGTCAGCAGCAGGTGCCATTCGGGCTCGCCGCCGCGACTGGCGAGAAGGTCGGTTGTCATGCCGCCCTCCCGCGCCCCTCAGCGCGAGGAAACGATCAGTTCACGTCCCGGGGTGGCCTTGCCGCTGACGCGGTACGTCAATTCGACAGGCTCGAGGTCGAATGCCTGATAGTGCCGCTGCAGGATCCGAAACAGCGTCGCGACGCGCTACCGTGCCCGGCGTAGCAGCGCGCGACGACGAGGCCGCGCTGGTCGAGGATCGCGCCGGTCGACTGGTGATAGGTCCAGTTCATTTGCGGTTCCACGGATGCGAGGGATCGAGCGGGCGGCCGTCGGCACCGGCGCCTGGCGGTTTCTCGGCGCGGCTGCGGGTGGCACCGCGGGCGTTGTGGCAGGGCTCGCACAGGCTGCGGTGGTTCGCGGGCGAGCCCCACTTCTTGCCGTCGAAATTCCCCTCGGCGTCGCGGAACGGCTCAATATGGTCGAGGGCGACGGCGCGGACCTTTTGGCTGCGCTCTTCCCAGCAAAATCGGCAATGTGGTTCGCGGGCGAGCTGCTCGTCGCGGAGCTTGCCGTGGTCGCGACCATAGCCGCGCGAGGCCGTCGTCGCGGCTGGAACGGCGGTCGGCATCCCGCGCCGGGCAAAGCCGCCGCGCGTCGGCTGGCCGTAGTTTGCGTCCTGGTACCAGCGCTGGACGTGGCGCTCCTCAACGCACTCGTCGCGCGCGCCGATCAGCGCGGCTTCGAGGCCGGGGTCGACGAGCGTCACGGTCGCGCCGCGCGCGGTCCAGAACGCCCGCTGCCACTTTGCCGGGGCGGGTGTTATCAGCCACGCGGCGGGCGTGTCGGCACATGGGCGGGTCAGGCGGCGAAGCGTCGTGTTCCGCCGCTCGAGCGCGGGGACGATCCAATCGCTCGCGCGGTGCGCCGGCACGCCGGAAAGCTCGGTCAAGATCTCGGCAAGGTCGATGACCTGGTCGTCGGGTCCGGCGTGATCGGCGACCCAGCCGCGCGCGCCGTTACCCGCCGGGCCGACGACGACGGTCACCGGAAGCGCGAACCGCCCGAGCCAGCTCGGATACGCTGCGGCGGCGTGATCGACCGGACCGCCGCTCACGCGCCGGGCCAGTCGTCGTCGCCGGCGTCGTCACGAGCGCATTCGGCTTCGAAGCGCGCTTGCTCGGCAGGATCGTATTCGTAAAGGAGCGCATCGCCCGCGCCGTGGCGAGCGTTCGCGGCGTCGATCGCAGCCACCAATGCGGCGACCGGTTCCGCGCCGTAGAGCCTGGTGAGCGTCGCGGCCATCAGCGGGTGAAGCCCGGGCTGCCCGGCGATCATCGCCACCGCAGCGTCGGCACGCGCGGCGAGCGCGTCGAGCTCGGTCGACGACGATCGTTCGCCAAATGCGCTGCGCAGCAGCTGGCCGACGTCGCCGGCGGCGATCACAGCCCGTCCACCCGGAGCGAGGTTGCCAGCGCCCGGGCCGCACGAGCGGCGGCATCACGAGTCTCGTGGAAATGATGCGGGTTGGCGTTGAGCGACGCAATGCTGTTGATCAGCGTCGTGATCGCGTCGGCGCGCTGCGCATAGGTGCGGCGGGGAGCGGTGGCGATTGCCATGCGCACCTCCCCGAATAGACAAAGGCCCACACGATTTCTCGGCGGGCCTCGGCAGGGTCGAATGCTCTACAAGCGCAGAACCCCGACTACATGGGAAGTGTTACGCGACTCCGGAGTCGATTGTCAACTGTCCGCGCCGCGTCTTCGGCGGTGACGGCTTTACGTAGTGTTGTCATCGTTCGTCTTTGGAAGCGTACTTGCAGCAGGGCAGAAGGGGAGACAGGCCTCGATCAGGGTAGCCTGTACCAGTCCCCCAGGATGTCGCCGCAAAGCTCGACGACAAACAGGCCGAGCGTGGCGCGAGTGTTACCGGTGCGGCCGAGCTCGCCGCCGACCCCGTCAGCCGCCGCTTCCTGGAGGACGATCGCGTCGAAGTATCCGCGCATTCGTGCCGGGAGCATCACACGCGCCTCGGCGAGCCGCTGCCGCGCATCGAGCTGTGCAGCGGTCGCCGCGAGCAACCCACTCATGTTCGGCGTACCGTCGCCCGAGCCGCAGCCGCCGTCGTAGCGGCTGATGACGCTGCGCTCGTACCCGCCGCGCGCATAATCGCTGCGGTAACGGTCGCAGGCGTCGAACTGACGCTCGGTCAGCAGCTTTCGCGCGCGCCAGCGGTCGACCGGCGCGGCGGCGTTGCGCGGCAGGGTAATCGACGACGCCTGGTCGGGGTCCTTCGTCTTCACCGGCGCGATCGTGCCGCGCGCGAGCTGCTCGGGTGTCGGGCCGACGCGGGCGGCGTCGTTCGCGGCGGCGCGGGCGCGAAGCCGGCGGCTTAGGGCGGCGAGCTGGGTCCCCGCGTAGGGCGTGTCGTCATTAGCGGCGGGCGCGACTTGCGCTGGCTGGGCTTTGGCCGGTCGCCATCGCTTCTTTGCCCGCCTCTGCGCCACGTTCGCCCCCGCCGCGCGGGCACAAGGCCCGTGGACAAGGGTTATGCACCTCTAAGCGGCAAGCCGGGCGCGGTTTGTTTCCCGGTTGTTTCCCGGTCTCGGCAGTGGTTCGGGGGCATTTGAACGGGCCGCAAGCTCGGTCGCCAGCGCGATTGTCGCGACCTCGGCCAGAGGAACCGCGAGCCGCACTTGGGTGCGCTGCCCTGGACGCCGCACGACGAACAGGCTGCCGAGCGTGGCGGCGGACTTGACCAGGCGGTCGGCTTGCGAGGTTCGTACCCCGAGGCGCGCGCCGATTTCCTTGTAACTCGGCGGACGCCCGACCTCGGCGTAGTGCGTTCGGACCGCCGCGACGGCCGCCGCTTCACGGTTTGACAGCAAACGAGCCTTGCTTTCGTCAGTCATAGGCACCCTCAAGTCACACTGTATCCCAAACGCTACACCTGCGCAACGACCTAGCCGCTGTCGACGGGTTCTCGCGGTCGCGCCCCGACTGCTACCCGCCAGTCAGGGCCCGCTGCCGCCGTCAGCGCCGCGCCGAAACGCTGGGTGACCTGTTCGGCGACGAAAGCCGACCGGGCGGTAACGATCAGCGCGCCGTCATCGCGTGACAACCGGCATTCGTCGAACCACGCCCGCGCCATTCCGGGGCCGACCACCGCGGTGATCCGCGCCCGGACACCGGGCGGTTCGCCGGGTCGATCGGGGGTCGCAGCCGCCACGGGTGCTGCTGGTTCGGGAGCACGCGGCACCGGCTCGCCGCCCGTGAAATTGCCCTCGAGCAGCTGGGTAAACCGCGCAATTCCCGCCTCGGTTCGCTGGAGGAAGATCCAGTCGAAGTTGGTTCGGAAGAAATCGCCCTGCCGCCCAGCCCGCTTGCCGCGCAGGAAATCGGACCGCCCGACCGCGTCGACCGCCGCGAGCACCCGCCAGCAGCCTTCCTCGCCGAGCCGGAGGTCGATCGCCCGGCCTCGAGCCGCCGTTCGCTGGACCGGCCCCGGCAGCCCCGCCTGGGCGGCCATCCGGTCCCAGCGGTCGAACACCGCGACGACGTCGGGAGCAAACATCGGCCGGGGCACCTGCTCCCTCAAATTTTCCCGATTTGCGCGCGCGCCCGCTGGGTGTGTTTCTTTGGTTCTTACTTCTCTTAAGAAGGACCCGTGCAATGGTTGCACGGGTACCCCGTGCAAAGGTTGCACGGGTTGCGCCTGTTTTCGTTGCACGGGTCGGGTCGGAAAGAGCGCCAGATTGGGGTGGACGATCGTCGTCGCGGCGGCCCCGCTGGCGGCGGCCTCGCGGGTGATGTGGCCGCTCTCGACCAGCCGCGCGAAAGCATAGCGCACCGCGCGGAGCGAGCACGACGCGCGGTCCTGAAGGTTGTGCGGGGTCAATCGGGCCCGGCCTTCGTCATAATCGCGGGCGTCGTTGGCCAGCGCGATCAGGACCGCCTTCTCGGTGCAGCGGATCGCCCGCACCGTGTCGCCGTCGCGGATCCACCGGACCCGCGTCGCGGCATTGAGATGTGTGTTGCTCACCGCCCAGCCTCACGCCCGGCGCGGCGTAGCGCCTTGCCCTGCTCGACGAGCTTATCGCCCGCGTGTTCGAGGGCGGCGGCATTGGCGCGGCAGACCCCGCCCTGCGCGGCGGCGCGCGCAACCTCCCCCGCTTCGTCGAGCAGCTCGACGACCGCCTGAGCGAGCGGTTCGGGTTCGGCATCCTCCACGTCGGCCGACAGCCCCGCGCGCGCCAGACTGCGCCCGGCCGCCGCCGCACCAGCCAGCGGGTCGGCGGCGGTCATCGCGGCCCAGATCGACAGGACCTCGGCAAAAGTTGGATGGCGACGCTTGTCGGGATCGGCGCGGAGGAAGTCGCGCAGCCGCCCCTCGTCGATGCCAGCGTCGGCGGCGAGGACCTTCAACGCGATCGTGCCGCGCCGCATGGTATGAAGACGAACGGCGGCGGCGAAATCCGCCAGCGCATCCTCCGCCGAAACGATGCCGCCCTTTTGGGCAGACAGTCCGCCAGGCGCGGCGCTAGGGCCGTTTAGTGTCGTTCGTGATGCCCCCCGCGCCATCTAGCGCGCCCGCCGCCCGCCTTTGCGGGGGCGGCTTGTGACCTCCCCCGCTCCGGCTACAGCCGAGGTTCCGCAACACACGACTGAAGGAGAATGGTCATGGATCATCACGCTACGGAGCCTGCGGTGTTGCCGGCCGACGTCAGCGGCGTGGCCGCACCCGAATTTGCGTTCGCGATCGTCGAGGCCGCCTCGCGGCGGTTCGGTGGTGGATTCGCCGCTGACGTCCACGCGTTGGTCACGGCGAGACTGTCCCAGCCGGACAACGGTATCGACGAGCTTTGCGCCGACAACATCAGGATCGCCTTGGCAGAGAAGGTCTGGTCGCGGTTGCAAGCGCTTCCCGGATAAGATTGGGGACGGCCGCTGCGATCATCCGTGCGATCTCGGCGCGCTGTTCGGAGGTCAGGACGGATTCGGCGGATTCGGCCATGCGCTAGTCCTCGTAGTCCGAGCACGGCTCGGGCGGTGGCCAGATCCCGCGCTGGCGGTGGCGGAGAGCAGCATTCACGTCGGTGGCGATGGCGCGGACGCCGTAGCCGACGAGAAACGCCACCAGCGCGAACAGGAGGACCAAAGCGACGGTCACGCCCGCCCCGCGACGGCTGCGGTTGTGGTGGTCATGCGATGTTCTGCTATTGTTCGCATAGTCGAAGGTGAGTCGCGGAGCGGGTGGCGATGGCGGTGTGGGCGGTGGTGGCGATGGACGTCGAGTGGTTCGCCGCCGGTGACGAGTATTTTCTTCGATTCACCGCGCGCGATGGGAGCGAGATCGCCGTCAGCGTCGCGGGATCGGTATTCGAGGCGCATCGTCCGGTCGTTCATGCCGCCGTCAATAAACGCCGCACCGCGCGAGCTGCCGTCGTGCCTCTGGTCAGACAGAGGAAGTAGGGTCACGCGGCTCTCCGGGCAGGCGCGGGCCAGTCGCTGGGCGACACCTTGCCCTTGCTCCAAGCCGCAATCTTGCGCGCGAACTTCATCGATGGATCGGAGTCTCCCGCCACCAGTCGAGAGATATGGCCTTCGCTACAACCGAGATTGGCTGCTGCGGTGGCCTGTTCAATAGAATGGGCTGTCAAATAATCGCCGAATCGCATGGTGAACTTGTATGACAGCTAAGTGAGCGCGGTCAAACGGCATTCTGCTGCCTTGCTTGCGGACGGCTGGCTACGTCCTCATGCCCAACATTCATCCGCGCCTGGCGACTTGCCCGTGAAATGAGCCTTGAGGAACTGGCGAGCGCTGCAAAAATGGCCGCTGGCAATTTGTCGAAGATCGAACGAGGCCTCGCGCAGTATACCCAGGACATCCTAGAACGGCTCGCGGACCAGCTTCATGTTTCGCCAGCAGAGCTGATCGCCCGGGGTCCTGATCAGCAGCGGTGCGCACATCGGCGTAAAGTTCGGCGGCCCATTCGGCGCGAAAGCCGTTGGTGACTTTGCGATAGACGGTGCAGGGCCGCACGGCACGCTCGGAGCCATTGTTGGTTGGGCTGACCCCCGGCCCGCAATGGCTGCTTAGGTGCAGCGTCATCGGGGCCGGTGACCCCTGTTTGCGCGGTGTCGTTGCGGCTGGTAAACCCTGATTTTGATGCACTTTGCCGGAAGGTGGCAGGATAATGGACGCCCCATTTCCATACTTTGGCGGCAAAAAGCCTGTTGCGGATCAAGTGTGGCAGGCGCTTGGCAACGTCGACCATTATATTGAACCATTTTTCGGTTCTGGCGCGGTGTTGCTGCAGCGCCCCCATTTACAGGGCTTTGAAACTGTGAACGACGCAGACGGGCTGCTGGCCAATTTCTGGCGCGCTATTCGTTCCAATCCTGAAGCTGTGGCGCATCATGCGGACTGGCCGGTGAACGAAGCGGATTTGCACGCTCGCCATCTTTGGCTGGTCGGGCAGCGCCAGCGACTGACGGAGCGCCTGATGGGTGACGACGCCTATTTTGATGCAAAGGCTGCGGGCTGGTGGGTTTGGGGCTCCTGCGCGTGGATAGGCGGGGGATGGTGCAGCGGCGAAGGTCCATGGATTGCCGCTGATGGGGTGTTGACGGATTCCCGGCAGCTACCGCACATGTCGGCGGGGAAGGGCATCAACCGGCAGCTACCGCACCTTGGCAACGCGGGGAAGGGCATCAACCGGAAGCTACCGCACCTTGGCAACGCGGGGAAGGGCATCAACCGGAAGCTACCGCACCTTGGCGACGCGGGGCAGGGCATCAACCGGAAGCTACCGCACCTTGGCGACGCGGGGCGGGGCATCAACCGGAAGCTGTTTATCACTCAATGGTTTGCCGATCTTGCGGACAGATTGCGCGACGTTCGCGTCGCCTGCGGAGACTGGTCGCGCGTCACCGGGCCTAGCGTCCTAACGGCTGGAGGCGGCGTTTGCGGGGTTTTTCTCGATCCGCCCTATGCACAGGACATACGCGCAAAGGTCTAT
>JBBQVB010000022.1:0-28181 GCA_038211965.1 Sphingomonadales bacterium | reverse complement strand
GCCGAGGCGGGGGTCGCGATGCTCAGGCAGGGCGGCAGCGCGCTGGATGCGGCGGCGGCGACGTTGCTGGCGCTGTCGGTGGTCGAGCCGCAATCGTCGGGCATCGGCGGCGGCGGATTGCTCGTTTACCAGGCGGCAGGGTCGAAACTGCCCGCAACCTTCGACGGGCGCGAGACCGCGCCGCTCGCCGCAACCGAAAACCTCTTCATGCAACCCGACGGCACCGCGCAGCCCAAGCGCGACGCGGTCCCCGGCGGCAAGAGCGTCGGCGTGTCCGGCAACATCGCGATGCTCGCGCTCGCGCATGCGAAGTACGGCAAGCTGCCGTGGGCGGCGCTGTTCGCCCCCGCCATCACACTGGCGCGCGGCGGCTTCGACGTGACGCCGCGCCTCGCCAATGGCATCGCGGGCAGCGCCAAGACGCTGGCGCGCCAACCCGCCGCCGCCGCGCTGTTCCTCAACCCCGACGGCACCCCCAAGACCGTCGGCACGCACATCGTCAACGAGGCGCTGGCGCAGACGCTCGAGCGCATCGCGGCGGGCGGGCCGCAGGCGTTCTACACCGGCGCGAATGCCGCAGCGCTCGTCGCTGCGGTGCGCGGTGCGCCGAGCAACCCCAGCACGATGACCCTCGCCGATGTGACCGGCTACAAGGCCCGCGCGCGCGACGCCGTGTGCGGCAAGTACCGCAGCTTCCGAATCTGCACGATGGGGCCACCGTCGGCGGGCGGCATCGCGGTGCTGGCGATCCTCGGCCAGTTGCAGGGCTTCGACATGGGCAAGCTCGGCCCTGCCAGCCCGGTGGCATGGCACTTGTTCGTCGAATCCGAACGCCTCGCATTCGCCGACCGCGCGGCCTATGGCGGCGACCGCGATTTCGTCGACGTCCCCGTCGCGGGGCTGACCGACCCGGCGTACGTTGCGGCGCGCGGCAGGCTGATCAGCGCCACGGCGACGATGGGAGCGGCGCTGCCCGGCAGCCCCAAAGGTGCGCCCCGCCGTACCGCAGCAGGGGGCAACGAAATTCCCTCGACCTCGTCGTTCGCCGTCGTCGACGCACGCGGCAACGTCGCGTCGCTGACCTCGACCGTCGAGGGTCCCTTCGGCTCGGGCCTCGTCGCGGGCGGCTATGTCCTCAACAACGAGCTGACCGATTTCACCTTCGTGCCCAGCGCCGGCGGGGCGCCGGTCGCCAATCGCGTCCAGCCCGGCAAGCGCCCGCGCTCGTCGATGTCGCCGTCGATCGTCTACGATGCGCGGGGCCGCGTCGTCCTCGCCATCGGCGCGGCGGGCGGCCAGACGATCCCCGCGCAGGTCGCGAAGGCGATCATCGGCGTGCTCGACTGGCATCTGCCCGTCGCCGACGCGATCGCGCTGCCGTTGGCCTATGCGTCGGACGACCTCCTCATCGCCGAGGCCGGGGCGCAGGGTGCGAGCCTCGCCACGATGCTCCCCGCGCTGCAGGCGCTCGGCCACCGCACGGCGAGTTTTCCGATGCCGCTCAAGGCCAACGGCATCGAGCGTCTGGCCACCGGGGGATGGCGCGGCGGTGCCGACGTGCGCACCGAAGGGGTTGCGCTCGGCGTGCAATAGGCCCGACAAGGCCGCCAAGACAGAAATAGCGGCGTTGGGGAGCGCAGGATGGGCGAAAGTTACGCCAAGCAGATCGATGCCTGGCCCAGCCTGACGCAGATGTTCTTCGATCAGGCGGCGCGTCTCGGCGACGCGCCGATGCTATCGCGCAAGATCGGCGGCGCGTGGGTGGTGATCTCGTGGGCACAGGCGGCGGCGACCGTCGCCAGCCTCGCCGACGCGCTGGCCGCCATCGGTATCGCGCCGGGCGACCGCGTCATGCTGGTCAGCGAGAACCGCCCCGAATGGTGCCTCGCCGACCTCGCGATCATGGCGGCAGGCGCGGTCACGGTCCCCGCCTACATCACCAATACCGAGGCCGATCACCTCCATATCCTCAGCGACAGCGGCGCACGCGCGGCGATCGTCTCGTCGCAGAAGCTCGCGGCGACCTTGCTGCCCGCGATCGCCGGTGCGCCCGCGTGCACCGCCGTCATCGGCATCGACAAGCTGCGCACCGGCGTCGCCAGCGTCGGTGCGGTCCGGCTCCACGACTGGGCGACACTGATCGCCGCGCACGCCGCCGACGTGCCTGGCGTCGCGGCGCGTCAGATTGCGCAGCGCGGCGACCTCGCGTGCCTGATCTACACCAGCGGCACCGGCGGCGCCCCGCGTGGTGTCCGCCAGCACCACGGCGCGATCCTCAGGAACGTCGCGGGCGCTGCAGCCGTGATCGAGGAGGACTTCCCCCCCGAACCCGGCGGCGAATTGTTCCTGTCGTTCCTGCCGCTCAGCCACGCCTATGAGCACACGGCGGGCCAGTTCATGCCGATCGCGGTGGGTGGCCAGATCGCCTACGCCGAAAGCCTCGACAAGCTCGCGGCCAACATCGAGGAGGTGCGTCCGACGCTGATGGTCGTCGTGCCGCGCCTGTTCGAGGTGCTGCGGACGCGCATCGCGCGCGCCATCGAGAAGCAGGGCGGCATTGCCGTCGTGCTGTTCAACCGCGCCCTGAAGCTCGGGCGCAAGCGCTACGAGCAGGGCGAGCTCGCGTTGTGGGAACGGCCCCTGGATGCGCTGCTCGACCGCACCGTGCGCGCCAAGGTCAAGGCACGCTTCGGCGGTCGCCTCAAGGCGATGATCGCGGGCGGCGCGCCGCTCAACCCAGATGTCGGCATCTTCTTCGAGGCGCTCGGGGTGACCCTGCTGCAGGGCTATGGCCAGACCGAGGCGGGGCCGGTGATCTCGTGCAACCGACCGGCGGCCAAGATCAAGATGCACAGCGTCGGCCCGCCGCTCGGCGGCGTCGAAGTGCGCATCGCCGACGACGGCGAAATTCTCGTGCGCGGCGAGCTCGTCATGCACGGCTACTGGAACGACGCGGTCGGCAGCGCAGCGGCGTTGCAGGCGGGCTGGCTCCACACCGGCGACATCGGCAAGCTCGACGCCGACGGCCACCTCATCATCACCGACCGCAAGAAGGACATCATCGTCAACGACAAGGGCGACAATGTCGCGCCCCAGCGCATCGAGAACATGCTGACGCTGCAGCCCGAGATCGTCCAGGCGATGGTCGCGGGCGACAAGCGGCCCTACCTCGTCGGGCTGGTCGTCCCCGACCCCGAATGGTCGCTGTGCTGGGCGCGCGACAAGGGCATGGACCCTTCGCCCGACAGTCTTGCCCGGGAACCCGAATTCCAGCGCGCGCTGATGGCCGCCGTCGACCGCGTCAATGGTCGCCTTGCGCAGGTCGAGCGCGTCCGCCGCATCGTCGTCGCCGACGCGCCGTTCACCACCGACAACGAGCAGATGACGCCCAGCCTCAAGATCCGGAGGCATATCCTCAAGGCGGTATACGGCGAGCGTCTCGACCGGCTCTACGCGAGCTAGCGCATCGGCGCGCTGGCGCCGCCGTCGCGCGTCCGAGGTCCGCGCGCTTTGGACGATCTTAACCATATCTTCAGTGGTTGCTTCGTATGATGCAGCGAATCACGACAGGAGTGGGGCCTGATGATCCGTTCGATTTTTGCCGCTGGCTTGCTCATTGCAGCGCTCCCCGCTGCGGTATCGGCGGCCATGGTCGTCCCTGTCGAGAGCTCGAGTATGGCGCTCTCCGGGGGTCCGGTGTCGTACGCGCCGGAGTGGGCGGGCACCGCCCCGCCGGCGAAGTCGATCGAGTTCTACTCGGTTGCCAGTCCGACGCGAGACGGCACGTCGCCGATCGGCAACCCCGTTGCGGCGGCCGTTCCCGAGCCGGCAAGCTGGGCAATGCTCATCGCGGGCTTCGCGGTGACTGGCGTGGTGCTGCGCCGCCGCGCGACACGGCACGCCGCCGCCTGACACGCCGACGTCGGCACGGGTCAGCACGCCGTCTGCCGAAACCTTTTCACCGGATTGCGTGATGCCCGGTCAACGGGCAAGGGTGCATCGCCGCGCTACCGCCTCGGACTCGCCGGGGTAACGCCCACGCGCCGCGCGCGAGGATGTCGCCGATGACCGAAACCAACCGTACCGTTCGCCTCGCGCAGCGCCCCGGCGTCGGCGTTCCCGGCCCCGACACCTGGACAATCGCCGACGAGGCGATGCCGGAGGCGTCCGACGGCGAGGTGCTGGTGCGCGTCGATTACGTCTCGCTCGACCCCGCGATGCGCGGCTGGATCAACGCCGGCAAATCGTACATCGAACCCGTCGAGGTCGGCGCGGTGATGCGCGCCGGGGGCGTCGGCGAAGTCGTCGCCTCGCGCCACCCCGGCTTCAACCCCGGCGACGCGGTCGAGGGCATGACGGGCATCCAGCGCTTTGCCGTGTTGCCGGGCCGCGACCTCCACGCCATCGACCTGTCGGTAGCACCCGCGCCGACGTGGCTCGGCGTGCTCGGGATGCCGGGCATGACGGCCTATTTCGGCCTGCTCGACGTCGGCCAGGCCGAAGCGGGACAGACCGTCGTCGTCTCGGCCGCCAGCGGCGCGGTCGGCGCGCTCGTCGGCCAGATCGCGCGGATCAGGGGCTGCCGCGTCGTCGGCCTCGCGGGCGGGCCCGAGAAATGTGCCTATGTCACCGACACGCTCGGCTTCGACGCGTGCATCGACTACAAGGCGGAGGGGATGTTCAAGGCGCTCGCCGCCGCCGTTCCCGACCGCATCGACTGTTATTTCGACAATGTCGGCGGGCCGATCCTCGAAGCCTGCCTGTCGCTGCTGAACCGCCGTGCGCGCATCGTGCTGTGCGGCGCGATCGCGGGCTACAACGACCCGTCGAAGCTGAGCGGCCCGCGCAATTACATGGCGCTGCTCGTGGCGCGCGCGCGCATGGAGGGTTTCGTGGTCTTCGACTACGCCGACCGCTTCGCGCAGGCGCAGGCCGAGATCGGTGCGTGGCTCAAGTCGGGCGAGGTCCACGCCCGCGAGGACATCCGCGAGGGGCTCGACAGCTTCCCGAGTGCACTCGCCGACCTGTATTCGGGGGGAAATTTCGGGAAGCTGATCGTGCGGCCGTGACGGGGCTGGCGACCTCAGCCGCTATCGAGCGGCCCTCTCGACGATAAAGTTGTCGAACGGAGCGTTCGCAAGCGCGCCTCAATGAAAATCCCGCGACGCCGGCAGGATCCGCACGTCGCGGGGGTGCCGACCGCGTGACGGGGCGGCGCGGACCTCGTCGACATTGCGGCAGTCGAGATCGCCGAGCGCCGGTGTCCAGTCGTCGAGGCGTTCGGCGACCAGATGCGTCACACCGCCATCGTCGGCCGAACCGCGCTGGATGCGACCGTGGATGAGCAACATCCGCGCCCCCATCGCCACCGCGCGCTGCTTGTCGAAGATCGACGGCCAGATCACCGCGTTGGCGACGCCGGTCTCGTCCTCGAGGGTCAGGAAGACGACGCCCTTGGCGGTGCCAGGGCGCTGACGCACCAGCACGACGCCGCCGACGATGACGCGCCGCCCGTCGCGGACCTGCCCCAGCCGCGACGCCGGGATCGCGCCCGCCGCCGCGAGGCGGTCGCGCAGGAAGGCGAGCGGGTGGCCCTTGAGCGACAGGCGCAGGCTCCGGTAGTCGCCGACGACCTCGGCGCTGGCCGACAGGCGCGGCAGCGCGGGCGGCGGCGCGCCGTCGCTCTCGTCGAGCCCGGCATAGTCGAACAGCGGCGCGGCGGCGGCCTTGGGTGCGCCACCCGCCGCCCCCAGAGCCTCCCACTGGCCCTGCCGCCGTGACAGGCTGAGGCTGCCCAGCGCGTCGGCCTCCGCCAGTCGGTCGAGCGCGGCGCCGGGCAGGGCGGCACGCCGACGCAGGTCGTCGAGGCTGGCGAACGGCGCGACCTCCCGCGCCGCGGCGATGGCATCGGCCCAGACGCTGCGGAACCCCGTGATCATCCGCAAGCCCAGCCGCAGCGCGCGCCGCCGCCTGCCGCCCCGCCGTTCGAGTGTGCAGTCCCAGTCGCTCGTCCCGACATCGACGGGGCGCACCTCGATGCCGTGCTCGCGCGCGTCGCGGACGATCTGCGCGGGGGCGTAGAAGCCCATCGGCTGGCTGTTGAGCAGGGCGGCGGCGAACACGTCGGGCCAGTCGCACTTCAACCACGACGACGCATAGACCAGGTGCGCGAACGACGCGGCGTGGCTCTCGGGGAAGCCGTATTCGCCGAAGCCCTTGATCTGGCCAAAGCAATTCTCGGCGAACTCGGCGTCGTAGCCGCGCGCAATCATGCGGTCGACCATCCGGCGTTCGAGCAGCCCGATGGTGCCGACATGGCGGAAGGTCGCCATCGCGCGGCGCAGCTGGTTCGCCTCGGCGCCCGAGAACTGCGCCGCGTCCATCGCGATGCGCATCGCCTGTTCCTGGAACAGCGGCACGCCGAGCGTCTTGCCGAGGATATTCCGCAACTCGTCGGGCGGGCCGTGGGCAGGATCGGGGGCGGGAAAGTCGATGCGGAACGGTCGCCCCGCCGCCTCGGCCTGACGCCGCAGCAGGCGGTTCCTCAGATACGGGTGGACCATCTTGCCCTGGATCGGACCCGGTCGGACGATCGCCACCTCGACGACGAGGTCGTAGAACTCGCGCGGGCGCAGGCGCGGCAGCATCGCCATCTGCGCGCGGCTCTCGACCTGGAAGACACCGAGCGAATCGGCACGCGTCAGCATGTCGTAAACGCGCTTCTTGGTCGGCTTGAGATCGTCGAGGCCGACGCGCACGCCGTAATGGTCGCGCAGCATGTCGAAACCGCGCTTCAACGCCGTCAGCATGCCGAGCGCGAGCACGTCGATCTTCATCATGCCGAGGACGTCGATGTCGTCCTTGTCCCACTCGATGAAAGTGCGGTCGGCCATCGCGCCATTGCCGACGGGGACAGTCTCGATCAGCGGGCTTTTGGTCAGCACGAAGCCGCCGACGTGCTGCGATAGATGGCGCGGGAAATCGAGCAGCTGGCGCGCCAGCTCGATCGCCAGCGCGAGGCGCGGGTCGTCGCGGCTGATCCCGGTGTCGTCGAGGTGCCCATCGTCGATCTCGCGCGCGAACGAGCCCCATGTCGTCCCCGCCAGCCGCGCCGTCACGTCCTCGCTCAGCCCCAGCGCTTTGCCGACATCGCGGATCGCCGAGCGTGGGCGGTAGTGGATGACCGTCGCGACGATGCCCGCGCGGTCGCGCCCGTAGCGGCGATAGATATACTGCATCACGAGTTCGCGGCGCTCGTGCTCGAAATCGACGTCGATGTCGGGTGGTTCGCGGCGCTCCTCGGAGATGAAGCGCTCCATCAGCACGTCCTGCTGCATCGGATCGATCGCGGTGATGCCGAGGCAGTAGCAGACTACCGAGTTCGCCGCCGAGCCGCGCCCCTGGCACAGGATCGGCTCCGTCTGGCCGCGCGCCCACGCGACGATGTCGTGAACGGTCAGGAAATAGGGGGCGTAGGCGAGCTTGCGGATCATCCGCAGCTCCTTGACGATGGTGGGCACGATCTTGGTGGGGATGCGTCCCGGCCACTTGGCGCGCGCCCCGGCGAAGCTCAGGCGGATCAGGTGGCGGCCCGGTGTCCAGCCTTCGGGGACGGGCTCCTCGGGATAGTCGTAGCGCAGTTCGTCCAACAAGAATGTGCACGCCGCGGCGATATCGAGGGTGCGCGCCAGCGCTTGCGGGTGGCCCGCGAACAGCCGCGCCATCTCCTCGGGCGGTTTGAGGTAGCGTTCGGCGTTGGCGTCGAGGGCGTGGCCGGCGGTGTCGATGGTGACGCCGTGGCGCACGCAGGTCAGCACGTCCTGCAGGCGGCGCTGGTCGGGGTGGTGGTAGCGCACCGCGTTATATGCGACGAGCGGGGCACCCGCCGCCTCGGCGAGCCGCGCGAGGCGGGCAAGCCGCGCACGGTCGTCGCCGCGCCAGCGCGGGGCGGCGGCGAGGTGTAGTGCGTCGGGCCACGCGGCCGCCCACTCGGCGAGGCGCGCGCGAAAGGCAGCGTCGAGGCGGTCGGGCGCGGGCACGAGGGCGACCAGGCCGTCGCCGAGCAGCGCCGCCTGCGCGAAGGTCAGGCGGGTTTCGCCTTTGGTGATGCGGGGTTCCGTTTCCGATGGGGAGGAAACTATGCTTTCTCCGTCATGCTGGCGAAGGCCGGCACCCAGCTTCACCACAATCTCGGAAATTGGTGACTGGGGCGAAACTGGGTGCTGGCCTTCGCCAGCATGACGAGAAGGAGTCGGAGGTTTCGCGCCGGGAAACGCAATGACATTGCTCGCCGCCAACACCTCGCTCTTGCCCTGCGACAGCAGCCTGCACAGCCGCCCGTACGCCGCACGGTCGCGGGGAAAGACGATCAGCTCGCTGCCATCGGTGAACTCGAGGCGGCAACCGATGAGCAGACGCAGCCCGGCGTCCTTCGCCGCCTTGTGGGCGCGCACGACACCCGCCAGCGTGTTGCGGTCGGCGACGCCCAGCGCCGCGAGGCCCAGCGATTTTGCCTGCTCGACGAGTTGCGCGGCGTGCGACGCGCCTTCGAGGAAGCTGAAGTTACTGAGTGCGCCCAGCTCGGCATAGCCCGCTTCGGGTGGGCCGCTCACGCGAACAGCCCGTGCAGCCACCACGTCGGCGGGCGGCCTGCGTCCTCCCAACCGTAGAGTCCCTCGCGGAACAGCCAGTAGCGCGCGCCGTCGTCGGCCTCGACGCGGTAGTAATCGCGTGTCCGGCGGGGGACGCGGCGGCCGGTCTCGCGCCACCATTCGGGGGCGAGGCGCTCGGGGCCTTCGGCGCGCGCGACACGGCGCATGATGCGCCGCCAGCGGAACTGCACCGGCGCGCCGTCGGGGACCATCGCGGTCGCCTCGACGGGCTCGGGCGGGTCGAGCAGCAGCAGCGGGCGGGGGGCGGTGGCGGGTTCGCTGGTCAAGCCGGGAAGCAGCGCGGCAGGTGGCGGTGCGCCCTGTGCGGTCAACCAATGCTCGGCACGCTCGGGCAGCCAGCGCGCGCGTGGACGGGCGACGCGGATCGCCTCGCCGCCCAGGCGCGCCGCAAGCCGGTCGATCAGGTCGTTGAGCGGCTCGCCGGCGGCGGCGGCTGCACCATGGTCGAGCTGCGTCGCGGCGAGCGGTTCGACATGCGGCGCCGCGAGCAGCAGCGCATCGATGCCGAAACCGAGATCGAGGCGGTCGAGGCCGCGCGTCTCGAGCAGCCGCGCCCAGACCCGCGTATCGCGCGACGCCTTGCCCAGCCGCACGTCGAGGCCTGTCGTGCCGCCGTCGATGCGGAACCCCGTCAGCGCCAGCGCGCCTGCCCCCAGCCCGCCCGCCGCGAGGTCGGCGGCGAGGCGGTCGAGCAGCCCGGGGAGGTGCGCCGCGACGCCGGCCATGTCGATCACCGGCTCGCCGAACACCGCGCGCGCCGCGTGGCGGGCGGCGGGCGCGACGGTGTCGAGCGCCTCGCCTTCGACCCCGAACAGCTGGTCGAGGCGGCGCACCAGCCCCAAGCCATCGCCGTCGCGGAAACGTCGTGCGAGGCCACCGCGCGGCATTCCGTCGAGGTCGGCGACGGTACGGAACCCCAGCCGCGCCGCACGCGCCAGCGTCAACGGATCGAGGCGCAGCGCCGCGAGCGGCCACGCTGCCGCCGCCGCGCGGATACCGCCTTCCGGAACCAGGGTTACCGCCGCGTTGCCGAAGCGCGCCGCCCCCCAGGCCGCCCCCGGCGTGTCGGCGAGGCCGAGACGCACCGCGATGCCGGCCGCTCCGCACCGCGCGCGCATGTCGGCGAGGAGCCCGGCTTCGCCGCCGAACAAATGCGCGCTCCCCGCGACCTCGACGAACACCCCGTCGAGCCCCGTACCGCACGCATCGACCGCGACGCCGGGCGACCAGCGCAGGCACCAGTGCGCCAGTCGCCCGAGCGCTGCGAGATCGGCGGCACGGTCGGCGGCGGCGGTGGCGAGGCCCGGGACCATCGCGCGCGCGTCGGCATGGCGCTGACCGGAGCGCAGCCCGGCGGCGCGCGCGGCGGCGTCGAGGCTGACGAGGACGATGCCGTGCGGTCCGCGTTCGACGAGCGCGAACGGACCTTCAGGCGGTGGCCCGTAAGTCCGGCCCAGTGTCCGGCGATGCACCGTCAGCGGCCAGTCGGGTGGCCACAGCGACACCACCCGCCGCGTCGAGATCGAGGAGCCAGTCACCCGGCGGCCCGCCGCGCTGGCGCACCAGTGTCGCGTGCAGCCGCGCCGCGCCGGGCGCGAGCGGATCGTCGGGGTTCGCCGCACTCGGGCACGCCGCGATGCGCCAGCGCCGCCACGCCGCACTGAGGCCGTCGCCACGCGCGCGCAGCAGGATGGCCGGGGTCGCTCCGCCCCGCGCCGCGAAGTCGAGCCGCCGCGTCTGCGTCAGTGTCGCGCCCTCGACGATACCGATCACGCCGCCGAGCGCCGCCGACTTGAGCCCCTGTTCCATGACCCACAGCGCGTCCGCCTCGCCGCGCGGCATCGCCATCAGGACTTCGCCCGACCAACCGAGGCCATGCAGGCTGGGTCGTCCGAATTCGCGCGCCTGACCCGCAGGCACGACGATAAGCAGCGCGCGCGCAGGGTCGCAGCGCAGGCAGGCGAACGCCAGGCTCGCGGCGCGGTTGGCGGGCTGTGCAGCAACCGCCTCCTCGAGCAGGGCGCACGCGGCGGGGAAATCGCCGGGAAGATCGGCTGTGGAGCACGGGCGGGGACTCGCAACGGACATTTGTTCCGTTTTTGTTCCCGCGACTCCGGGCGAGTCAAGTGCGTGCTTCGCCGCTCATTGCAGCGGCCTCTCTCCCGACCGGCGGGAGAGGGGCACGCGATCGTTCAGGCGCGCTTGGTCAGGCCCGCGCGCTTGGTGCCGAGCCCGATCTTCTTCGCCAGCGTGCGGCGCTGCGCCGCATAGTTCGGCGCGACCATTGGATAGTCGGCGGGCAGGTTCCACTTGGTGCGATAGGCGTCGGGTGTCATGTTGTAGTGCGTCATCAGGTGGCGCTTGAGCATCTTGAGCTTCTTGCCGTCTTCGAGGCAGACAACATAGTCGGGCTTGATCGACGAACGGATCGACACCGCCGGCTCCTGCTTGACCTCTACGACAGGCGCCTCGCCGCCGAGCCGCGCGAGCGTCGAATAGACGTTCTCGATGACATGCGGCAGATCGGACACCGCGACGGTGTTGTTGGCGACGTGCGACGACACGATGTCGGCGGTCAGCGACAGTAATTCGTTATGCGCGGCAGTGGCATCGACCATCTAAAAAACCCTTGGCTTGACTTTCGGCGAGCATGCCGACGCGCGCGCTATGCACGGAGTCTGCACAACAAACAAGTCCTGTCGAGTAAAACGCCGAATATCGCCTAGTCGCGCAAGTCGCGGCGCATGGTGATCGCGTCGAAGCGTTGCGCGCCGACCCCACGGTAGTAGTCGCGTCGTCGCCCGATCTCGACGAAGCCTTGGGTACGATACAGCGCCGACGCAGCGGCATTGCCGTCGCGCATCTCGAGGAACATCGCATGGGCATCGCGGCCGCGCGCATCGGCGGCGGCGGCGGCGAGCAGCGCCGCGCCGATGCCGCGCCCGCGCGCCGCGTGAACCACCGCGACGAGCAGCAGCTCGGCCTCGTCGACGAGGCGGCGGCACAGGCTGAACCCCAGCGGTGCGCTTCCGTCGAGCGCGAGGCGCGCCCAGCTGTCGGGCTGCACCAGCGAGCCGCCGAGCTGCACCGCCGACCACGCCTCGCCGTAGCGCGGGTCGAACGCGTCGGCCATCACGGCGAGCAGGTCGTCGAGGCGTGCGGCGTCGGCGGGAACCAGGGCCAGCGTCATGCGGCCGCCGGCACCGCGTCGGGCGCGCTGACATACAGCGGCGCCGGAGCGAGCGCGCGCGCCGCGTGCGGCAGCTGCCGGGCATCGCGCGCATCGGGCCAGCCATCGCCGAGCAACCGCGCGCCCGACAGCGCCGCGACACGCGCCGCGCCGGCACCGGCGAGCGCCAGCGCGGGATCGAGCGACGCCGCGACGCCTGCGGCATCGCGCGCGACCGGCGGCGCTTCGGCGCGAAAATCGCGGTCGAACACCTGCGTGTAAAGTTGCGCGCGTCCCGCTTCGGCGACTGCGGCGATGCGGGTCAGTGCGGGATCGGCGGCGAACCACGGCGCGGCGACGAGCGCCAGCGACGCATAGCCCGTCACCGGCACGTCCCACGCGAGCCCGAGCGCACGCGCCGCCGCGATGCCGATGCGCAGGCCGGTGAAGCTGCCCGGCCCGACATCGACGAGGATCGCGCCGGGTCGCGCCACGCCCGCTTCGGCGAACAGCGCGGCGATTTCGGGCATCAAGGTCTCGGCATGGCCGCGCCCGATGACCTGGTGGCGGTGGGCGAGCACCTCCGCGCCACAGAGCAAGGCCAGCGACTGCGCCGCGAGCGCGGTGTCGATGACCAGCAGCGTCGGCTCGCCGCTCACAGGATGCGCGCGGCGTCCTCGAACGCGAGCTTCGGGGCACGGGGGTTGAACACCGTGCCGACGCCGAGCGAGCAGATGAAATCGGTTTTCACCGCCGTGCCCGCCCAGAATTCGGCATCGACCTTCGCCGCGTCGAATCCCGACATCGGCCCCGCGTCGAAGCCCAGCGCGCGCGCCGCGACGATCAGGTACGCGCCCTGTAACGATGCGTTGCGGAAGGCGGTCGCTTCGGTCAGCGGCACGTTGCCCGCGAACCAGCTCCGGGCGTCGGCGAAGGGAAACAACGCGGGCAGGCGGTCGGCGAAGTCGAGGTCGTAGCCGATGATCGCCGTGACCGGCGCGGCGAGGATCCGCGGCGCATTGTTCGCCGACGCACACGCTGCGAGCCGCGCCCTGGCGTCGTCGGAGGTACAGAAGATGAAGCGCGCGGGCGACGAGTTCGCCGACGTCGGCCCGAGCTTGACGAGGTCGTAGAGCGCCCGGAGGTCGGCCTCTACGACGGGCGCGTCGCTCCAGCCATAGGCGGTGTGCGCAGCGCCGAACAGCGTGTCGAGCGCGGCGGTATCGAGCGGCGCGCGGGCCATCAGACCGCCCGCACTTCGACGACTTCGGGGACATAATATTTGAGCAGCGATTCGATGCCCTGTTTCAACGTCGCCGACGACGACGGGCACCCCGAGCAGGCGCCCTGCATCTGCAGGTAGACGATGCCGCGCTGGAAGCCGCGATAGACGATGTCGCCGCCGTCGTTGGCGACCTGCGGGCGGACGCGCTCGTCGAGCAGTTCATTGATCTGCGCGACGATGTCGGCGTCTTCCGGGTCGTCGGCGACCGCCATCGCAGGCGCTGCGGCGGCCTCGCCCGCGAACAGCGGCGCGGCGCTGCTGAAATGATCGACGAGCACGCCGAGCACCTCGACCTTGAGCGCGGTCCAGTCTGCCGACCCTTCGGCCTTGGTGACGGTGATGAAATCGCTGCCGAAGAAGACCCGCGTCACGTCGCCGATGCCGAACAGCGCGGTGGCGAGCGGCGAGGCGAGGCCGTCCTCGGGCGTCGCAAAGTCGGCGGTGCCCGATGGCATCACCGCGCGTCCGGGCAGGAACTTGAGCGTCGCGGGGTTCGGCGTACGCTCGGTTTCGATGAACATGGGGCTTCTCCGTCGCCCGCCATGTGGCCTGCGCGCCTCCGCTTATCAAGCCATCAGTGTGCCGCTGCGAAGCTGAGCCGCACGCCGACGACGAGTGCATCGCGGGCGCCCGGGGTCAGGCCCGGATGAACGATATACTGGAGATCGGGCTGGATACCGAGATGCCGGCCGAGACTGGCGTGATAGCTCGCCTCGAAAATCGTCTCGCCGCCGCGCAACCCCGGCGTCGCGCGCCGCGCCGGGCCGCCGAAGCCCGCGTGCACCACCGCCACCCCGACACTGTCGCTGGCGCGCGTCGCGAATGGCGGAGCAAGCACGAGACCGCCACCGACATAGCTCGAAATGGCGTCGACGCGGTCATCGGCGACGCCGAGCCGGACCCATGCCGTGAGGCGGCGACCCGAGGCGGTCTTGTCGTCGCCCGAAAGGTTCTTGGCGCCGTCGTCGTGACCGAGCAGGCGGCCCTCGACGAGGCCATAGACGCCGCGGCTGGCGCGCAGGCGGCGCGGTGCACCCGACGCGTCGCGGTCGTCGAGCGCATCGAACGCGGCGGTATAGTGCCACGCGCCGCCCTCGACGCGCAGCGCCTCGCCCCAGCGCCTGGTGACCTGCGCGACGAGCAGCGCGCCGTCGCCGCCGCCGAGATGGATCGCGAAACGCCTGGGGTGCGCCGGGTTTCCGGGAACGCCGTCGAAGGCGCCGAGGTCGATGCGCCAGCCCGGCGCGGGCGCGACATAGCCCGTCACCGCGAGCGCGGTCGTCGGGAAGATCGACGGGCCGTTACGGCCGGTGTGCGAAAATTCGGGCGCGATGCCCGTCGAGCTGTTGAGGAACAGCCCGCCCGCCTCCTGGACATCGAAGTCGGCGTTGAGGTCGATGAGGCCGAACTTGACCCCGCCCTCGACGGCGTCCGCGCCGCCACCACCGAAGCTCAGGTCGCGCCCCGCCCAGACCTCGTAGATGCGCGTCGCGCCGATGGCCTCGATGTTGCTCGCGGTCTGGATGTCGCCGCTCAACTGTCCGCTCAGCACCGCGCCGTTGACATATTGCGCGCTGACCACGCCGGTCCAGCCGTTGCCGCCGTCGTACGCCGCCGCCACCGCCAGCTCGGCAAGGCCGCGCGTACCCCGCCGAATGCCGCCCCGTGCGTTGCCGAGAATGTCGACCGTGCCGAGACCGCTCAGCACCCAATGCCGCTCCGATCCGGCGGCAGCGCGCCGCGCCGCCTGCTCGGCGGCGTCGGGGGTCGCATCGAAGGTGGGTGCGGCAAGTGCGGCGGATGCGGCGAACAGCGCGGCAGCGACGCCGCCGCGCCGGACCGCGCCGCCCTTGCCCCTCTGCAGTGCCACTCGGCCCCCGCCGCTGGTCGTTACGGTTCGAGTCGCACCGCGGCTGCCTGCCATAGATGCAGCCCGAAGCGCGCGCCAGCGTCGAGCCACACCGTACGCGGGCGCCAGCCGCTGGCGCGCGCCAGCAGGCGTGCTTCGTCGAGCGTCCATTTATAGCTGTTCTCGGTGTGGATCGTCTCGCCCGCCGCCAGATGGAAGCGCTGCCCGGCGACGGTAAAGTCGAGGTCGTGGCGCGCTTCGAGGTGCATCTCGATGCGCCCCTCGTCGCCGTTCCAGCGCGCGACATGCTTCAGGCCCGACGCATCGAGCGTGCCATCGAGTTCGGCGTTGATCCGGTCGACGAGGTTGAGGTTGAACGCCGCCGTCACGCCCTGCGCATCGTCGTAGGCGGCCTCGAGCGTCGCGCGGTCCTTGCGCAGGTCGAGGCCGATCGCCAGCCATGCGCCGTCGCCCAGGGTCGCGCGGAACGACGCGAGCAGCGCGACCGCCGCAGCCGGCGTGCAGTTGCCGAGCGTCGACCCGGGAAAGAAGCCGAGCATCGGGAGCCCCGCGACGGCAGCGGGCAGGTGCAAGGGTCGCGTGAAGTCGCCCGCCAGCGGATGGACGGGCAGGCCGGGAAACGCCGCCGCGAGCTGCGCTGCCGACTCGCTCAGGAAATCCGCCGAGATATCGATGGGGACATAGGCGGCGGGGTCGATGGCGCGCAGCAGCAGCGGTGTCTTCGCCGACGAGCCCGAGCCGAACTCGATGACCGCGCGGCCGCGCCCGGCCAGCACCGCGATCTCGCCGCTATGCGCGGTCAGCAGCCCGATCTCGGTACGCGTCGGGTAGTATTCGGGCAGCGCGGTGATCGCTTCGAACAGCGCCGACCCCGTGGCGTCGTAGAAATAGCGCGCGGGGACGACCTTGGGTGTCTGGGCGAGGCCGGTCAGCACGGCATCGCGGAACTGCGGTGAAGCCGCGGCGGCGGGCGGGGCGTCGTCGTCGCGCAAAGCTCTGGCCATCACAGGTCCTTCGCAAGTCGCACGCCGGTGAACTGCCAGCGTTGATGGGGATAGAAGAAATTGCGTGTCGTGGCGCGCGACGAACCGCGCGGCGTCGCGCACGATGCGCCCTTGAGCACCATCTGGCCGCTCATGAACTTGCCGTTGTACTCGCCGACCGCGCCGGGGGCGGGGCGGAAGCCGGGGTAGGGCAGGAAGGCGCTGCCCGTCCATTGCCAGACGTCGCCGAAGGGGCTCGGTCCCCCGCGTGGTGCGATACCGCCGGGGGCGTCGAGTTGATTGCCCGCGTGCGTGTCGGCATCGGCATAGGCGGCTTCCCATTCGGTTTCGAGCGGCAGACGCGCGCCTGCCCAGGTCGCGTACGCATCGACCTCGTAGAAGCCGACGTGGGTCACCGGCGCGTCGGGGTCGCGCGCGCACCGCCCGCCGAGCGTCATCGTCGTGCCGTCGTCGCCCCAGTAGAGCGGCGCGGCGACGCCCTCGCGCCTGACCCATGCCCAGCCGTCCGAAAGCCACAGCGCCGCCGTGCGGTAACCGCCATCGGCGACGAAGGCGTCCCACTCGGCATTGGTGACGCACGCCCGCGCCAGCTGAAACGGGCGCAGCAGCACGGCGTGGCGCGGCCCCTCGCAGTCGAAGGCGAAGTCCGGCCCCTCATGCCCGATGCCGACGATGCCGCCCGGATGCGCGCTCCAGCCCGCGACCGGCGGCGGCGCGGGCATCGGTTCGTGCGCATAGGCCGCGGGTTCGAGCGGATTCTGCGCGAACAGGTGGAGAAGGTCGGTGACCAGCAGTTCCTGATGCTGCTGCTCGTGGTTGACGCCGAGTTCGATCAGCGTTCGCGCGGCATCGTCGAGGCTCTCCCAGGTCGTCGCCAGCGCGGCGTCGACGTGCGCGCGCCAGTCGAGCACCGCGCCGAGCGACGGCCGCGTCAGCAGGCCACGCCGATCGCGCGCATGGCGCGGCCCGACGCTCTCGTAATAGCTGTTGAACAGGAAATCGAAGCGCTTGTCGAAGACGCAGTAGCCCACGACATGCGGCAGGCACACGAAGGTTTCGAGGAACCACGTCGTATGCGCGAGGTGCCATTTGGCGGGCGACGTGTCGGGCATCGACTGCGCGCTCGCGTCGGCGTCCGACAGCGGCGCGGCGAGCGCCACCGACAGCGCGCGCACCGATGCGAAGCGCGCCAGCAGCAGATCGTCGGGGGCAGGGCGACGTCGTGCGGTCACTCGGTCTCCCCCGCGCGGCGTCGCCCTAGCGGCTCGCCCCCGGCACCCAAAGCACGTCGCCCTGCGCGGCGTTTTCGGCGCGCGCCATGACGAACAGATGGTCCGACAATCGGTTCAGATACGCAATGGCCGTCGCGCTGATCGGTTCCGTCGCCGCCGCCTCGACCGCCAGCCGTTCGGCGCGGCGGACCACCGTCCGCGCGAGGTGCAGCCACGCGCTCGCGGGCGTCCCGCCGGGCAGGATGAACGACGTCAGCGCGCCCAGATGCACATTCATCGCATCGATCTCGCTCTCGAGCCGCGCCACCTGCGACATCGTGGCACGCAGCGCGAATTCGACACTGTCGGGCGTCGCGAGGTCGGCCCCGACATCGAACAGCTCGTTCTGGATACGCGCCAGCATCGCGTCCGCCGCGCCCGCCGTGGTCAGCCGCGCGAGGCCGATCACCGCATTGGCCTCGTCGCAGGTGCCATAAGCGGCGACGCGCGCACTGGTCTTCGCGACGCGCGACCCGTCCGCCAGCCCCGTCGTGCCGTCGTCGCCGGTGCGCGTGTAGATCTTGTTGAGCTTGACCATCGGTGCCCAGACCTAATGCGAACTGCGCGCCAGCAGCATCAGGATGACGACGATGACGATCGCCGCGGCCTGGAACGCGACGCGGTAGCTCATCAGCTTGTTCGACTGTTCGCCGGTGATGTCCTTGCCGCGCGCCATCGTGACGACGCCGCGCACGAGCATCGTCGCGGTCAGGATGACGGCGACGACGAGGAGGACGATGAAGATCGAATTGACAGCGCTCATGCCCCCGTAACTAGGCGAGCGGCACCCCCGCTACAACCGGGCTGCCGGTGTCGCAGCCCGGCGGCGGCGTGTCGCGAGCCCCGTTGCCGCGAAACCGCCGACCAGCAGTGCCCAGGTTCCGGGTTCGGGCAGCACGGTCACCCGCTGCCCGCTGACCGTCACCTCGGCGAGTGGCAGTGCGTTGAACTGCGCGGCGTTGACCGCCGTCCCGGAGCGGAACGAAAACAGCGAGAAAAAGGTCGCGTCGGGTGCCCCGAAGAAGCTTTGCAGGTCGGGCAGCACCGCCGCGCCGATCAGGCTCGGCGGGCCGACGCGCCCGAAGCTGAAGTTGGCGAGGAACACGTTGTTCGGCAGCGCGAGATCGGTCGCGAGCAGCGGCGCGACACCGCCGGCGCCGATCTCGACGGGAACGATGAACCCGACATAGTCGACGATGCTGCCGGCGCGCACCGAGAAGCCGTCGTTGTAGACGAAGCTGTTGCCGAACTTGCCGGGCTTGAGGCTGACCGTCCGCGTTCCGGCGGCGGTATTCAGGACGATGTCGAGGCTGCGCAGCGTCTGGAAAAGGCGCTGGCCTGGCCGACGCCGCCGAGCGGCGCGGTCGGAAAAGGCCCGGCACCGTCAGCCAGGGTGAAGGTGGCGGTGAAGCCGTCTCCCGCCGCGAGCGGCAGGCCAAGCGCGGCGCCGGTCGGCGCATCGAGCACGCCGGTAACGCTGAAGCGCGTCGTCGCGGCATCCGCCGGCAATGCGGTCGCCGACAATGCGGCCGCCACCGCGATCGCGCATCCGATCATCAGACGGCGCATGGCCCGATCTCCCCCAAGGTCTTGATCGGACTATATTGAGGCATCGTCACGGGGGCAAGACGACCGCCGCTGCGCAATTATGGCACAGCCGATCAAAATCTCGTCACTGTCATTTCCCCGACACACGAACTGTAGTAGAGGGCGCTGCATCGAGAGACGGATCGACCGCTTGAGCCAGCGGTCTTGAGTGCGACGAGGCCGATGACCGGAACGGTTGCTCCACAGTTGGGGAGCGGCACGCGCATGTATCATCCCGATCTGCTGATCCCGCACGACGAGCTGCTGCCGCGTGCGCGCTCGCCGCAAAGCTGCCCGGCGCTCGTCCTCAATGCCGACTACACGCCGCTGAGCTATTACCCGCTCAGCCTGTGGTCGTGGCAGACCGCAATCAAGGCGGCATTCCTCGAGCGCGTCGACATCGTCGCCGAGTACGACCGCGAAATCCGCTCGCCGTCGTTCGTGATCAAGCTACCGAGCGTCATCGCGCTGCGCCAGTACGTCAAGCCCGCGAGCCACCCGGCGTTCACGCGCTTCAACCTGTTCCTGCGTGACCGCTTCGCCTGCCAATATTGCGGCCACGGCCACGAGCTGACCTTCGATCACGTCGTGCCGAGGGCGTACGGCGGGCGCACGACGTGGGAGAACGTCACCACCGCGTGCGCGCCGTGCAACCTCAAGAAGGGCGGGCGGACCCCGGCGGAGGCGCACATGGGCCTCCACACGCGGCCCTATCAGCCCAACACGCACCAGCTGCAGGAGCATGGGCGCGCCTTCCCGCCGCACCATCTCCACGAGACGTGGCGCGACTATCTCTACTGGGACAGCGAGCTCGAAGCCTAGGCTCAGTCGCCGTCGGAGGCGGCGCGCGCTGGGGCGGCGTTCGCACCGGTGCTGCCGTCGGCCTGCCACCAGTAGGGCGGGCGGACGCGCGTGCCGGTCACCGTCTCGTTGAGCGTCGCGGCGTCGTACAGCCGCCCGCCGAGCATCACCTGCCGGACCTTGTCGCTGTTGCGGATGTCGACCGTCGGGTCGGCATCGAGGACGACGAGGTCGGCCAGCTTGCCGGGTTCGAGGCTGCCGATGTACCTCGCATAGCCGAGCGAGGTCGCGGGCATGATCGTGCCGGCGCGCAGCGCGTCGATGTTGCTCCAGCCGCCGCGCACGAACGACCACATCTCCCAGTGCGGCCCCAGCCCCGACTGCTTGCCGTGCGCGCCGATCGACACCTGGACGCCCTTGTCCGCGAGCTTCTTCGCCTGGCGCGCGCTCCACCCGTCGACGAAATCCTCCTCGGGGTACATCGTGCGGCGGACGTTCTGGGCGGCGAGCGTCGCGGGCGGCGCGTGCTTCGTCAGCAGCGGGTGCTTCCACACGTCCATGTGCTGGCGCCAGTACGGGTCGCCCGCCGGGCCGCCATAGGTGACGACGAGCGTCGGCGTGTAGTTGGTCTTGGTCTGCGACCACAGGCTGACGACGTCGTCGTAGAAATACTCGAGTGGCAGGTTGTGCTCGACGGTCGAATTGCCGTCCTGGATCAGGCTGATGTCCATGGCGTAGAGCGAACCGCCCTCGGGGACGCTGTGCAGTCCCTCGCGCTGCGCGGCGGCGACGACCATCTGGCGCTGCTCGCGGCGCGGCTGGTTGTAGTTCTTGACGCTGTGCGCGCCTTGCGCCTTCAGCCGCCGGACATGCGCCAGCGCGTCGTCGAGGGTCGCGATATCGGCGTACACGTCGGCGGCCTTGGCCCCGTAGATGATTTCGCCCGTCGAGAAGATGCGCGGTGCGAGGATCTTGCCCGCGCGCTGCATCTCGGCGGCGACGAAGATCTCGGCGGCGCGCGACGACGGGTCGTGGATCGTCGTCGTGCCGAACGCGAGGTTGGCCATCGCCGACCAGTTCTGCTGCGGCACGAGATCGTCGTCGCCCTGCGGGCCGTGGGCGTGGGCATCGACGAGGCCGGGAATGATCGTCTTGCCCGCGACATCGACGCGCTTCGCGCCTGCCGGGATCGCGGTGCTGGCGCGCGGCCCGACCGCGACGATGCGGTCGCCGCGGATGACGATGACGCCGTCGTCGACGATGCCGCCGGACTTATCGGCCATGGTGACGATGCGCGCACCGGTCAGCGCGAGCATACCCGTCGGCTTGTCGGCGGCGACCTCCATCGCCAACGACACGCCGGTCGTCGGCGCCTTGAACTTGGGCGCGTTCTCGGCGGCGGGCGCGTTGCCGAACAGCGTCGGCGTCGCGGCCGAATAGAGCGTCGCGCCGAGGCTCCAGTGCAGCGCACCGTTCGACCAGTTGAGGAAGTCACCGCCCTCGCTGCTCACCTTGACGACCGGCAGCGCGCTGCCCTTGGCGTCGACGCCGACATCCTGCCCGCCGGGCATCAGCGGCATGACGAACGCGGCATAGTTCTGGCGGAAGGCGACGTACTGGCCGTCGGGCGAGACGCGGTAGTCGGTGACGAGTTCGCCGGTGGCGTGGACGCGCTTGCCCTCGCCGCCCATGTCGGTGCTGATCAGCTGGCGCTTGCCCTTCTCCTCGGCGATCAGGAAAACGCGGTCGTTCGACGCGCCGAACTGCGGCTCGGCCCCCTCCTTCGCGATCCGCACCGGCACGCCGCCCGCCGCCGCGACGCGGTACACGCCCGGAGCCTCCGACCAGCGCGGCGAGGTCAGCCCGCCGCCTTGCCCGCGCTCATAGGCGATGGTCCGCCCGTCGGGCGAGAATACCGGACGCGCGTAATGGCCGGGCTGCGCGGTGACGTTACGCGCCGCGCCGCCGCTCGCGGCAACGACCCGGACATGCCCCAGTCCGGCGTCGGTCCAGCCGACGAAGACGATGCTGCGCCCATCGCGCGACCACGCGGGGAAGAGTTCGAATTCGCTGTCGTCTGCCCCAGAAACCTTGGCTACGAGACGCCGCGCGGTGCCGCCGGCGGCGGGCTTGACCCACAGCTTGCCGAGCGTCTCGAACACCACGCTCGACCCGTCGGGCGAGACGCTCGCCCAGCGCGGCATGTGCGTCGTGAAGCGGTCGGGGGAAACCTCGACCGCCGGGTGCGTCGCGTCGATGACGACGCGCGTATCGTCGACGTGGAACGGGATCACCGCCGCGCCCTGGCCGTCGCTGCCGACGCGGCGGATCTTGCCGCCCGCCCAGAACACCAGCGACTTGCTGTCGGGGGTCCACGCCATGTTGGGATAGACGCCGGTGACGGCCCATGTCTCCTGAACGTCCTGATCGAGCGCGTCGTAGATCTTGCGCTCCTCGCCCGACACGAGGTCCTTGACGTAGAGCTTCGAGCGCGCGCGCTCGCGGCGGACGAAGGCGATCAGCTTGCCGTCGGGCGACGGCGTCGGGCGTACCGAGCCGCCCGCGCCCGCCACCGCCTTGGTGGTTTCGCCCGAATCGAGGTCGAAGCGTTCGATGTCGAACAGGTCGGTGTTCGAATTCTGCGCGTATTCGAAGATCGGCCCCGGCGTGACGTTGCGCGTGTAATACAGGCTCTTGCCGTCGGGTGCGTAGATCGGCTCGCCGAGTTCCTTCTGGAGCACTTCGCTGGCGCGCTTGACCAGCGGCACGCCGCCGCCGCCCGCGACATGGTACAGCCAGACCTCGCCGGTGCCGAGCGAGCGCCCGGTGGTGAAGTGTTTCTTGGCGATGATGAAGCGCCCGTCGGGACTCCAGCTCGGCTGGTTGAGCAGTCGGAAATCCTCCTTGGTCAGCTGCCGCTTGTCGCTGCCGTCGACGTTCATCAGCCAGATATTGTCGCCGCCGCCGCGATCCGAGGTGAAGGCGATGCGCTTGCCGTCGGGCGAAAAGCGCGGCTGCTGCTCGTACGCCAGACCTTCGGCGATGCGCGTCGGCGTGCCGCCCGCGATCGGCATCGTGTAGATGTCGCCGAGCAGGTCGAAGGCGATCGTCTTGCCGGCGCGCGACACGTCGATGTTCATCCACGTGCCGTTGTCGACCGCGATGCGGACCTGCCGCGTCGTCATCCCCGGCGGCGCGTTGACGTCCCATTTCGGCGGCTTGGCCGGCGTGGCGGCCGCCGTCGGCGCCGTCGTCGCGGCGGGCGGCAGCGGCCCGGTCGCCCGCTGGCCCGGATTAACCGCCTCGTTTTCGGGGGCTTGCGTCGCGTCGACGGGCTTGGGTGCAGCTGGCGCGGCGGTCGGCCCAGCGGTCGGCGGCGTCTGTGCGAGCGCCGCCCCGGCGAGAGCGAGGGCGATTGCCGTACCGGTCAGCCAACGCGTCGTCATTCGGTCATGATCCTCTCGCCAAACCCTGCGCATAGCCATGAAAGCCACACCGGTCGAGCCTGGATACTATCTCCGAATAGGTTCGTTGTCAAGTTTAAATGTTCCACATGGAACATTCTGCCGCCTCCGTCAGGCCGACCCCCGCCTGTCCGGCGGCGTCAGCGGTAGAAGACGTGGTTGCCGATGCGGCCGACGCGCTCCATGCCGCCCCAGTTCGGGCTGACGCGCGCGGCGTGGAAGGCCATGGCGCGCGGCGCGACCTGCAACCAGCGCTCGGCCTGCGCGATCAGCGCGATGGCGCGGGCGGTGCGCCAATCGGCCGACGCCGTGTCGACCGCGCGACGCGCGAAGCTGAACTGGCCGGGCTGGTAGACGACGCCGCAGACGCTGCTGGCGTAGCGCCCCGAGGCGACGCGGTTGAGGATGACCTGCGCGACGCCGAGCTGGCCTGCGAGCGGCTCGCCGCGGGCTTCGAAGAACACCGCGGTGGCGAGGCACTTGCCCTCGGCATCGAGGGGTGCGCCGGGAAGTGCCGTAATCTGCGCGACGAGGCGGCCGAGGCTGGCGGGGGTGTCGAGGGCGACCGAGGGCGTCGCGGCATCGCCGGTCGCATCGTCGGTGGCGGCCATCTCGCCCAGGTCGGCGGCAACGGCGGGGATGACGGCAGGGACAGCGGCGGGGGTCAGGGGGGCGTCGGCAGCCAGTTGGGCACGTGTCGGTCGCTCGGGTAACGGGCCCGCTGCAACGAGCGTGAGGCCGATCAGGGCGATCCCGCAACTGCGGATAAAATCTTGGAACTTCAGGGTCATCGAACCGTCTGCTACCCACGGCCTGGCTTCCGGTCCGCGATGCGAAGGGCCTCGTAAGTTCAGGCTGGCCGTTCGTCGCTGGGCTGTACCGGATCAGGTCCGCTTGGGTTGAACATCGCCGGTCCCGCCCACGGGCCCGGCAAACATGAATGCCAGGTGACCAGCGCGCGCGCGGCGGTCAATCGTCGCGCATCGTTTCGTCGATGAAGCGTGCGGGATTCGGGGTGTCGAGTTCGATTACCCACAGATCGGGGTCGTAGCGCCGCTGGCGTTCGACCCATTCGCCGACTCCGGCACCGTCCGCCGCAACGCGCCACTGGTACGTGCCGTCGCCGGCCAAAGTCCGCTGGAGCGCGCGCAATGCGCCGTCGCGCGCGCGGTGGACGAGGACGATGCTGCCCGCCACGTCGTCGCCACGATGCAGCACCGTCGCGAAGTCCCCCGCCGCATGGACGCGGCGCAGCAGCGCGCTCGCCCACGTCCGCGCGGACAGCCGCGCTTCGCTCACCCGCCGCCCTGCGCGTCGCGATAGCCGTCGAGGCCCGCCAGTGCGATCCGCGAGCGCATGAAGGTCCCGGTGCCGCGCCCGACCTCCGCGCCGTGCGCGTCGGTCAGCCAGCTTTCGGCGATCAGCACACGCCGCGTCCCCGATACCCAGCGCCCCTCGGCAATCAGCGGCCCCGCCTGAACGGGCCGCGTCAGCAGCAGGTTGAACGCCGTCGTCAGCATGAACACCTCGTCGACGAGGCTGTTCGCGGCATAGAAGGCGGCATCGTCGAGGAGCTTGAAATACAGCGTGCCGTGCGCGGCCCCGGCGGCGTGGAAATGCGCGGGCGTGGCAACCGCGTCGATCCGCGTTCGGCCCGGAGCGGTGACGGTCAGCGTGCCGGGAAACGCTGCGTTGACCGGCGCGCGCGCGTAAAGACGCTCGAGCCCGCGGTGGTGGGAGGGGGTGGTCATCACGTTCCTTCTGCGCCCTCCCACCCCCGCGCAGCAGAGAGGGGGGAGGGGGTTACGCCCGCGGTTCGACCCAGCCGATGCTGCCGTCGCCGCGCCGATAGACCATGTTGTGCGCCCCCGTCGCGTGGTTGCGGAACAGCAGCGCATTGGTGTTGCGCAGGTCGAGCATCATCACCGCGTCGCCGACCGTCGCATCGGGAATGTCGACGCGCGTTTCGGCGATCACCAGCGGATTGTCGTGCGGCTCGTCCTCGTCGGGACCGGCGGCGAAGATCGTGTAGCCGGCATTATCGAGTTCGGGCAGGATCGCGCCGTTGCTGACCGCATTGCCGGGGCCGTGGCGGTCCTTCAGGCGCCGCATGTAGCGCCGCAACTGCTTGTCGATGCGCTCGGCGGCGGCGTCGAAGGCATAATTGGCCTCGCTGGCGCGCCCGGCACCCTTCAGGATCAAGTCCGACATGACGTGCATGACGATGTCGCAGGCAAAGTCGTTGTGCGGCCCCGGCGACAGCGTGACGCCCGCCTTGATCGCGCGGCTGAAATGCTTTTCGGCCATGGCGTTCAGGCGGACGGTGACGTGCTCGCGGAACGCTGCGCCGACGTCGATCTGATGTCCCGAAACGCGAATGTCCATAGTGGCCTCCTCAAGGCTGGGCCGTACAGTCTAGCCCCGTTACCAACGTCAGGACAACCAGACGGGATCCTTGAGCGTCGCGATGAACGCGGCGTGCCGCAGCAATTCGGCGTCGGACGCGGCGTGGTCGCGCGCGGCGACGAATTCGCGCGGCTGCGGCGCGATCTCGGCGGCGATGTCGGCGGCGAGGTCGAAGCCGATCTGCCGCCCGCCGGTCAGCTCGACATAGACGCGCGCCAGCAGCTCGGCGTCGAGCAGCGCGCCGTGCTTGGCGCGCCCCGACAGGTCGATGCCGTAGCGCGTGCACAGCGCATCGAGGCTGTGCTTGGCGCCCGGATGCTTCTTGCGCGACAGCTCGAGGGTGCACACCGCGCGGCTGTCGGGCAGCGTCTTGAGCCCGGCGCGCTTCAGTTCGTAGTTGACGAAACCGAAGTCGAAGACGGCGTTGTGCGCGACCAACGGCGAGTCTTCGATAAAAGCCAGGAACTCGTCGATCACCGCCTCGAAAATCGGCTGGCCGGTGAGGAACGCGCTGCTCAGGCCGTGCACCCCTTGCGCGTCCTTGGGCATCGGGCGGCACGGGTCGAGATAGGTGTGAAACTGCCTGCCGGTCAGCACGCGCCCGACCATCTCGAGTGCGCCGATCTCGACGATCCGGTGGCCGTCACCCGGCATGATTCCGGTGGTTTCGGTGTCGAAGATGATTTCGCGCATTGGCGGCTCTATCGCCGACCGGGGCGGTCGAGACAAGCGACGAGCTTGCGGACGGCGCGCCACGTCAGGCTTTTGGCGGTTCCGGTGTCGATGACAACGTCGGCGCGCGCGCGCTTTTCGGCGTCGGGCAGCTGGCTGGCGAGAATCGCGGCGAACTTCGCCGCCGTCATGCCGGGGCGGGCGAGGACGCGCGCCGCTTGCACTTCAGGGGGAGCCGAGACGACAACGATCAGGTCGACCTTCGCGGCACCGCCCTTCTCGAACAGCAGCGGTATATCGAGGACGACGGCGCGCGCGCGGCGGTGGCGTCGCAGGAAGCGCGCTTGGTGCGCGGCGACGAGGGGGTGAATGATCTGCTCCAGACTCTTGAGCGCGGCGGGGTTGCCGAACACCGCCGCGCCGAGTCTCGCGCGGTCGAGGCCCTTCGCCGTGGTCGTGTCCGGAAACGCCGCCTCGATCGCGGGCAAGGCCGCGCCGCCTCGCCCATGCAGAGCGTGGACGCAGGCATCGGCGTCGAACACCGGCACCTTCAACCGCCGGAGCATCGCCGCAACGGTCGACTTGCCCATGCCGATCGAGCCGGTCAGGCCGATGACGATCACGCGGTGAGCAACGCGCGGAGTTCGGCGTCGTGGACCCTCGGGGCCGCCGCGCCGTAGAACAGCTCGAAGGCGGCGGCAGCCTGACCGACAAGCATCGCCAGCCCGTCGATCGTCCGCAATCCGCGCGCCCGAGCCGCCGCCAGCAGCGGAGTCTCGAGCGGCGCATAGACGAGGTCGTAGACGATCGTGCGCGCGCCGAGGCCGTCGAGCTGCACGTCGAGCGGCGGCTGGCCGGTCATGCCGAGCGACGTCGCGTTGACGACGAGGTCGGCAGCCGACAGCCGACAGCCCGGCGTCAGCGCGCAAACATTGGCGAGGTTCGGAAAATCCTGCGCCAGCGCCGCCCCGCGCGCAGCGTCGCGGTTGAGGACGACGACTTCACCGATCCGACTGGCGCGCAAGGCCGCCAGTACCGCGCGCGCCGCGCCGCCTGCCCCGATGACCGTCGCCGAAGCGATGTCGCCGAGATGAGCGCTCAGTGGATCGAGGAAGCCGCTGGCATCGGTATTGTGACCGGTCATGGTGCCGTTTTGGTCGACGACGACCGTGTTGATCGCGCCGATTTGTAGCGCGTCGCCGTCGAGCCCATCGACCCATGCGCGCGCGGCGACCTTATGCGGCACAGTGACGTTGACGCCGCGCACGCCCAGCGCGGGCAGCGCGCGGATGGCCGCGCCGAGGTTATCAGGGTGGACGGCGAAGCGGCTGTAGTCGCCGTCGAGGCCGAGCTTGGCCAGCCAGAAGCGGTGGATCAGTGGGGACTTCGAATGCGCGACGGGCCAGCCGATGACGCCGGCGGTCAGCATGGGCATTCTCCCCGCCTGACGCCGTGGCAGGCTTCGCCCCTCACGACCCCAGCACCCCGCGCACGCGCAGGTAATCGAGGACTGGCAGCAGCGGCAGGCCCAATATCGTAAAATGGTCACCCTCGACCCGCGTGAACAATTGCGCCCCCAGGCCCTCGAGCCGGTACGCGCCGACCGATCCCAGCACCGCGTCGCCCTCGCAGTCGAGGTAACCGGCGATGAACGCCGCGCCCAGCGGCCGCATCGTCAGCCGCGCGGTGTCGACGACGCGCCACACCACCGCGCCGTCGATCGCGACCACCGCGCCGCAGTGCAGCCGGTGCGTCGTGCCGCTCAAGCGCCGCAGATGCGCCGCCGCCCCTTCGCGCCCCTCGGGCTTGTCGAGCATCGTCCCATCGGCCAGCTCGAGCGTCTGGTCGCTGCCGAGCACCAGCGCGCCGGGCAGGCGGCGCGACACCTGCACTGCCTTCATCTCGGCAAGCGCGTCGGCGACGTCGCGTGCACCTGCACCGCCCGCCAGCATCGATGCCTTGATCTCGCTCTCGTCGACC
>JBBQVB010000021.1:0-29101 GCA_038211965.1 Sphingomonadales bacterium | reverse complement strand
TATGTCGCCGGACCGCTTGGGTCCGGCGAGGTCTGTTTGCGCAGTTTCGCGCAGAAGTTGCGGCGGATCATTCCCGAAGCGCGCCTCGCCGCACCACCCCGAGCGGGCTGGAGCGGCGCGCGCTGACGGTTACGCCGCCCAGGCGTGGAACAGCACGGTCTCGGCACGCGGCGGCACGAACGCGGCGCTGAAGCGCTTCGTCCGGACCGGCGCGGCGGGCGCGCGGCTGGTGCTGACAGGCCGGATCACCGGCTCGGTGGTTTCGATGGTCGCCTTCATGGCGGGTCTCCTGATGGCCGGGGCATCCGGCCCCGGTGACATCCATCTAGCCGTCGCCGTTTCGATATTGCAGTGCAGCACAATCGACCGCAGCTATGCGTTGAGTGCATGGCATCATCGTGAAAGCGTCACGATCTCCTGCCAGGCCGCTTCGTCGATCACCCGTATGCCGAGCGCTGCGGCCTTGGTCGCCTTCGATCCGGCGTCCGCCCCGGCGACGACGAGGTCGGTCTTCGCCGAAACCGACCCTGCGACGCGTGCGCCCAGCCCCTCGGCCTGCGCGCGCGCCTCGTCGCGGCTGAGCGTGGTCAGGCTGCCGGTGAAGACGATCGTTTTTCCCGACACCTCCGACGCGCGTGCGGTCAGCGCAACGGGTTCGACGTCAACCTCGCCGAGCAAATCGGCGACGACCGCGCGGTTGTGCGCCTCGCTGAAGAAGTCGGTCAGCGCCTCGGCGACCTCCGGGCCGATACCGGTGACGCCGAGCAGCGCGGCGAGTTCGTTGGCGAGGCGGACGCGGTGCTTGTCGCCGGTCTCCCCGACCACGGGGCCTTCGGCCCGCCGCGCGGCGAGGAGCGCCACCGCCTCCGCCATGCGTCCGGCGAACGCCGGCCAGTCGCGATAGGCGCGGGCGATATCACGCGCGGTGACCTCGCCGATGTGGCGGATGCCGAGGCCGAACAGCAGCCGGTCGAACGGCACGCTGCGCCGCGCCTCGATCCCTGCCAGCAGCTTGTCGACCGACAGATCGTCGAAGCCCTTGCGCTCGACCAGCACGGCGCGATGCGTGTGGAGGCGGAAGATGTCGCCCGGCGTCGCGATCAGCCCGAGACCGAAGAACAGCGTGATCCGCTCGATCCCCAACCCCTCGATGTCGAGCGCGCGTCGGGAGACGAAATGGCGCAGCCGCGCGATGCGCTGCGCGGGGCAGATCAGCCCGCCGGTGCAGCGCCGCGCCACCTCGCCCGCCTCGCGTTCGGCGGCGCTGCCGCAGTCGGGGCAGGCTTGCGGGAAGACATAGGCGGCGAGGCTCGCGTGCTCGGCATCGGGGGTGGCCCAGCCGAGGACTTGCGGGATGACGTCGCCGGCGCGCTGGATGCGGACAAGGTCGCCGACGCGGACGTCGTTGCGCGCGATCTCGTCCTCGTTGTGGAGCGTCGCGTTGGTGACGATGACGCCGCCGACGCCGACGGGTTCGAGGCGCGCCACGGGGGTCAGCACGCCGGTGCGCCCGACCTGGATGGCGATGGCGAGCAATCGCGTCACCGTCTGCTCGGCGGCGAACTTGTGCGCCAGCGCCCAGCGCGGGGAGCGCGCGACCTGCCCGAGGCGCTCCTGCCAGTCGAGGCGGTCGATCTTGTACACCACCCCGTCGATGTCGAAGGGCAGCGCCGACCGCGCTGCCTCGATGCCGCGATAGACCGCGAGCGCACCCTCGACCGAGGTGACGACGCGTACGTCCTCGACCGGGAAGCCCCAACCCCGGATCGCCGCCATGACACCCGCCTGCGTCGCGGCGGGCAGCGCGCTCATCTCGCCCCAGCCGTGTGCGAGGAAGCGCAACGGTCGCAACCGCGTCACCGCACTGTCGAGCTGGCGCAGCGACCCCGCTGCCGCATTGCGCGGGTTGGCGTAGGCGCGCTCGCCCGCCATTGCCTGGCGTTCGTTGAGCGCGAGGAAGTCGGCCTTGGCCATGTAGACCTCGCCGCGCACCTCGACGACCTGTGGCGCGCCTGCGGGCAGCCGCGCGGGGATATCGGCGAGGGTGAGGAGGTTGGCCGTCACATCCTCGCCGGTCGCGCCGTCGCCGCGCGTCGCGCCGCCGACGAGGCGGCCGCCCTCGTAGCGCAGGCTGGCCGACAGGCCGTCGATCTTGGGCTCGGCGGTCAACGCGACGGGCGCGTCGTCGGCGAGCTTGAGGAAACGCCGAACGCGCGCGACGAATTCGCCGACCTCGACATCGCTGAAGCCATTGTCGAGGCTGAGCATCGGGCGGGCGTGGACGATCTTGCCGAAGGCGGCCGCGGGGGCGCTGCCGACGCGCTCCGACGGCGAGTCGGCGCGCTTGAGATGCGGGAAGGCCGCTTCGAGCGCGGTGTTGCGCGCGACCAGCGCGTCGTAGGCGGCATCGTCGACGGTCGGCGCATCGGCGCGGTAATAGGCCTCGGCATGGCGCGCGATCGCGTCCGCCAACCGTTCAAGCTCAGCGGCGGCTTGCGATTCGGTCAGGCGGTCGAGCGGCGTTTCCATAAACGTCCGATAGCATTGCCCGCACGCGCGCGGGAAGCGGGCGGCGGCGGCGCGCGGCGGGCGGCATCGGCCCCGGCTAGGATCGTCGCGGCGAGCAGCCCCGGCGCGAGCGCCCAGAGCGACCCGCGCGCCAGCAGCGCCGCGACCCCCGACCACGATGCCGCGAGCACGAGCTCGCCGACGCCAAGCACGATCGACCCCTGTTGGCGGCGGCGGAAATTGCTGCGCGGCGCGGGCGTCCCGAACCACGCCTGGAGCAGCGCGCCGGTCAGCGCGGCGATGCACCCGCAGACCAGCAGCGCCAGCGCCGCCAGCCTGTCGCGCGTCGCGAGGCCGAGTGCGGCGAGCACGACGATTACGACCGACGGCGCGCACGCCGCGATCAGCTTGGCGCGGCGCACGGCCGCCGCGCGAACCGGCGCGGCGTCGATCAGGTCGGCCGCATCCTCGGCGCAGACCGTCAGCCACGCGAGGCTGGCGGCGAGCATGCCGGCAAACACCGTGCCGGCGGCCGCGAGGCGCGGTCCCGGAAACACGCCGCTCGGATCGCCGCGAAAGATCAGCAGTACGACCGGCACGAGATAGACGAGGCGCAGCAGCACCTGCGTCAACGTCTCGGTATCGCGCGCCAGCAGGCGCAACTCCTTGCGGACGAGCGTCGCGGTCAGGCCGCTGCGGAAGGGGCGCGGCGGGCGCGCTGCGGCGGTGACCCGCGTTTCTTCGCTCGCACCGAAGTTGGCGGCGGCGAAGCGGGTCGCGCCCCACGCGGCAGCGCTTGCAATGCCGATGAAACCGAGCAGCAGCGGCGACGCGAACGCCGCCTTCGCCGGCCAGTCGAGCGGGGCGGGCAGAGTGCGCAGCGACCGCAGCGTCGCCTCCGACGCCTGCGGGGCAAGGTTGAACGCCTGCGACAGCAGGAACGCCAGCGCCCCCAACACCGCACCGCCGACCTGCATGATGACGCGCGCGCGCCGCACCCCGAGCGCGCGCGTCAACAGCCGCGCCGCGACGAACGCCGTCGAGGTTGCCAGCACCGACGTCACGCCGATCATCGCCAGCACGCCGAGCCAGCGCGGATGGCCAAGGATCGCGCTGGTCAGCAGGAAGGGCGCGAACAGGATGACGAAGGGCAGCCCGACCGAGGCATAGACCCCCACCGCCTTCGCGCCGAGGATGCGCCCCGGCGGCAGCGGCGCGCCGAGCAGCAGGTCGAGGTCGCCACGCTCGATGAAGCTGCGGATGACCTGGCTTGCGGCGCGGAAGGTCATCAGCAGGAACAGTCCGGCGAAAACCATCGAAACGACCGCAAGGACCTTCGGCGACGGCGCGTCGGGCAGGCGACGCAACACCCAACCGACGCCGATGCCGATCACCGTCGGGACGATCGCCAGCAGCAGCAGCGGTGCGCGCGCCGCCAGTGCCTGCAGCCGTGTCGTCGGGCCCTTGCTACGCCCGCGCCACGCGATACGGACCTCGTGGCGCACCAGCCACAGGAAGCTGCCGGGACCGAACAGGGTCATGCGCTGGTCGAGGCGACAGGCACGGCGATCATGCCGCGGCGAGCGCGATGAACATATCCTCGAGCGTCGCGTCGCCCCGGCCGCCCGCGGCGCGCAGTTCGGCGAGTGTGCCTTCGGCGACGAGCCGCCCCGCGCGGATGATGCCGATGCGGTCGGCGAGGCGCTCGGCGACTTCGAGGATGTGCGTCGTCAGGATGATCGTGCCGCCCTGCTTGACGCGCTCGACGAGCAGGTCCTTGACCTGCCGCGCCGCGCCCGCGTCGAGGCCGGTCAGCGGCTCGTCGAGGATCAGCAGGCGCGGGTCGTGGATCAGCGCCCCCGCCAGCGCGACCTTCTGCTTCATGCCGCGCGAGAAGGTCTCGCAGCGCGCGTCGCGACGCTCCCACATGTCGAGCCAGCGTAGCAGTTCCTCGGCGCGGGGCCCTGCGACACTCGGCGCGACACCCCACAGCCCGGCGACGAATTCGAGGAATTCGAGCGCGGTGAGCTTGTCGTACAGCAGCGGCTCGTCGGGCAGCCACGCGATCAGCCGCTTGGCGGCGAGCGGATCGGCGCGCGCGTCGATGCCGAAAACCCGGATGGCCCCGGCATCGGGCGCCAGCAGTCCCGCGACCATGCGCAGCGTCGTCGTCTTGCCCGCGCCGTTGGGGCCGAGCAGCGCGTAGAGCTCGCCGCCGCGCACCGTCAGGTCGAGGGCATCGACGGCGGGTGCGGCATAGGTCTTGGTCAGGCCGCTGAGTTCGAGGGCGGATTCGGGCAAGCTGCGGCTCCGGGGCTGGCGGACCGCTTTAGCGCCCGAACCACGCAGCCGCTAGTACGTCGCCCGCAGCGACACACGGACATCGCGCCCCGGCAGGGCTGCGAAGTCCTTGAGGAACGACGCGTGCCGCCGCGCATCGACGTCGAACAGGTTGTTCGCCGACACCACGACGCTGAGCGCCGGGCGGTCGATGAATGGCTTGTAGCTGACGCTGACGTTGACCAGCGTGTAGCTGTCGGTCGGCGTTTCGAACGCCGCGACCTTCGCCTGCCGCGCCGAATATTCGGCCTCGACGCGCGCCTCGCCGCGGTCGTTCGTCAGCGCGACGCCGCCGAGCGCGCGGAACGGCGGGATGCGCGGCACCGGGCCGAGCCCGCCGAGCAGCCTGGCATCGACGTAGTCGGCGAGCGCATCGGCGTTGAGCGTGGCGTCGCCGAACTTCGCCAGCGTCAGCGTGCCCTGCGCCTCGGCACCATAGTAGCGTGCGCGCCCGGCGCGGTTCTGGAAGACCGGCAGGCCGCTCGCGGCATCGACCGCGCCGGTCTGGTCCTCGAAGATATAATGGGCGAAGCGCGTGTAATAGACCGAGGCTTCGAAGCTGTAGCCCGGACCGCTGGTGCGCAGCACGGCCTCGGCGCCGTTGGCGGTTTCCTTGCCGAAACCCCGGTCGCCGACCTCGAACGCCTGCGTGCCGCCATGGGGGCCGTTGGCGAGCAGCTCCTCGGCCGACGGCGCGCGCTCGGTGTGCGACAGGTTGAGGCCGAGCTTGACGCCGCGCGCCACCGTCGCACTGCCGCCGACCGAGCCCGAGAAGGCATCGAAACGGCGATCGAAGGCGTTGGGTGCGCCACGAAAGCTCGGCAGGCGCGTCTGGACCGCGCTGTGCTCGTAGCGCCCGGAGGCTTCGGCCTTGAACGCACCGAAATCGAAGGTCTGGAGCGTGAACACGCCGAACTGGTTGGTGGCATTGCGCGGCACGAATGCTTCGGCTCCGACGATGTCGAAATCGCGGAACAGAAACTGGATGCCGCTCGCGCCCTGCCAGACGCCCCGCTTGGCCTGCGACACTTCGAGGCGGCCTTCCATGCTCTTGTTGAGGAAGGTCGTGTTGACGACGTTCTGGTCGGAAAGCTCCTCATGCTTGTAATCGGCGTAACCATAGCGCGCGGTCAGTTTCTCGAGGAGGCCGTCGCCCAGTTCGAGGCCGGCGCGGGCATCGACCCGCGTCTGCCGGACATGGAGATGGACCAGCTCGCCGTCGCCGGTCGCGAGGTCGTAACGCGCCGGAACGCCATAGACGCTGTCGTAATGGCTGACCGCGAAACCGCCCGAACCATTGTCGTCGATCAGCGCGAGGCCGCCCGCGAACTGGTAGGTTCGCGCCGCCGAATTGGGCAGCGTGCCGCTTTGGTTCGCCAGTGCGACGGCGTCGGGATTGCGGCTGGCCAGTGCCGTGGCGCGCGCCGACCGCGAGAGCAGGAATCCGCCGATCTCGAGGTCGCTGCTTTTGGCATAGCTGCCGTCGAAATGCGCGACGACCTTCGACGTCAGCGGCACGTCGACGACTGCGCCGCCGTCACGCTCGTTCGCCGCCGAGGCGTAGGTGCCGCTGAGGTCGACATGCGCGGCCTCGTCGGGGACGGCGCGCGGGATGCGCGTGTCGATGACGTTGACCACCCCGCCGATCGCCGACGAGCCGTAGAGCAGCGATGCCGGGCCGCGCAGCACCTCGATGCGCTCGGCGAGCTGCGGATTGACGACGACGGCGTGGTCGACGCTCGTGTTCGACACGTCGAAACTGCCGATGCCGTCGGTCAGCACGCGGATACGCTCGCCCTGAAAGCCGCGCAGCACGGGGCGCGAGGCGTTGGGACCGAAGGCGGTCGAACTGACGCCGGCCTGCCGCGCCAGCGTCTCGCCGATCGTCGAGCGGATCTGGCGCGTCAGCTCGGCGCCCTGGATGACGGTGGTGCCCGACAGGATATCGGCGCGGTTGCGCGCCAGCGAGCCCGTGACGATGATGTCGGCGGGGGCGGGCGTGTGGCTTCCCCCGCCCGCCGCCCCGGCACCGCCAGCGTCGCCTGCGGCTTCGTCGGCGACAGCGGTCGCGGTGGTTTGCGCCTGTGCGAGGCTCGCCGGGAGGATTGCGAGCCCGACCGAACCCAAGAACAATCCCGCACGCAACGACATCAGCCCGTCTCCACTCAACGACCCTGCGCTACATGTTATACTATATCACGTCAACATGCGGCGGGTGGGGTGGGGGGGGGTGGAGGTCGCCCCGAGCGTCTTGCCGCTCAGCCCCGTACGACGCCCGGTGCACCGGCGCCGGACGCCGCAGCGGCTTCGGCCCAGTAGCGGTCCTTGAGCAAGCGCTTGTAAAGCTTGCCGGTATCGTGACGCGGCAGCTCGTCGATGAAGTCGACCGTCTTGGGGCATTTGATCGGGCTCAGCCGTCCCCGCGCGAACGCGATCAGGTCCGCCGCGAGTGCCGCATCGCCGTGGACGCCGGGGCGCAGCTGGACCACCGCCTTGACCGCCTCGCCGAGTTCGGCGTCGGGCACCCCGAACACCGCGACGTCGGCGACCGCCTCGTGCATCACCAGCACGTCCTCGGCCTCCTGCGGATAGACGTTGACCCCGCCCGAGATGATCATGAAGCTCGCGCGGTCGGTGAGGTAGAGATAGCCCTCGGCATCGACATGGCCGATGTCGCCGAAAGTGGCGCCGTGGAACCCCGTCGCCCCCGCCGTCTTGGCCGCATCGTTGTGATAGGCGAAGGTCGGGCCGCCCGCGAACCAGATCCGCCCGGTCTCGCCCGGTCCGAGCAGCCGGTCATCGTCGCCGAGCACGCGGATCTCGCCGAGCAGCGCCTTGCCGACCGAGCCCGGGTGCGCGCGCCATTCCTGCGGCGAAATCGCGGTGAACCCGGCGCCCTCGGTCGCCGAGTAATATTCGAAGACGATGTCGCCCCACCAGTCGAGCATGGCCGCCTTGACGTCGACGGGACAGGGCGCGGCGGCGTGGATCGCGCAGCGCAGGCTCGACACGTCGGCGGCGGCACGCACCTCGGGCGGCAGCTTGAGCAGCTTGACGAACATCGTCGGAACAAGCTGCGTGTGCGTCACGCGGTGGCGCGGGATCAGCGCCAGATAGGTTTCCGGATCGAATTTCTCCATCACCACGACGGTGCCGCCGAACCGCTGGACCGCCATGCAGTAACGCAACGGCGCGGCGTGATACAGCGGCGCGGGCGACAGGTAGACCATGCCGGGGGCGAAACCGTAAAGCATGGCGACCAGCCCCGTGAGGCCGTCGCCGCCGTCGATCGGTCCCTCGGGCAGCGGCCCACGCACGCCCTTGGGGCGGCCCGTCGTGCCGCTCGAATACAGCATGTCGCGGCCGGGCGACTCGTCGGCAATGCGGGTCGCGGGCATCGCGGCTGCGGCGGCGGCGAAATCGGTCCAGCCCGGGATCGCCCCACCGACCGCAAAGCGCGCCCCGACGGGCGGGAGCGCCGAAACCAGATCGGTGAAACGTGCGCTGGCAAAGATCGCCTTCGCCCCCGAATCGGCGACGATGTATGCCGCCTCGCCCGCCGTCAGCCGCGTCGACATCGCCACGAAGACGAGGCCCGACCGCTGCGCGCCCCAGCAGATCGGCAGGTAATCGAGGCCGTTGTCGAGCCACAGCACCAGCGTATCGCCGCGTTCCAGACCCGCGGCGCGGAGCAGATGCGCGACCCGGTTCGACGCGGCGTCGAGCTCGGCATAGCTGAGACTCGCCCCCGATCCCGCCATCACGACGGCAGCACGGTCGGGGCTCAGCGCGGCGTGGGTCGACGGATGCATGGCAGGGTCCCCTCGTTTGCACGAGACTAGCGGGTTTCGAGGGGGCGGGGGAAGGGGCGCCCCGTCTTCTCCCTCCCCTCGCTTCTTTCGGTTCGCGAAGGTCCACCGGGAGCGGCGAGGGAACGGACAAAACGTACCCCTACGGCACAAAACACTTGACTAGCGCGACGCTATCGGGTAAACAAATCCCAGCCTGACGAATCGCGCCCCACCGACGGGGTTGCGGGCGGGCCTTCCATCCATCCGGCGCGACCCGGCTGCCCGTGCGGCGGCGCGCCCCCTTGCGCGAAAGGACGAGCGATGACCGGATCGGTACCTCTGCGCGACCGCCCCGACGCCCAGGGCGTGTTTCTCGCGGTGCTGCGCGAGACGCGCACGCTGCGTGCCGCCGCGCGTGCGGCGGGGATCGGCGAGGACGCGGCGCGGCGGCTGCGTGCCGCCGATCCCGGCTTCGCGCGCCAGTGCATCGCGGCGCTCACCGATGGCGACGGGGGGCCGGCGGTGCGCACCAAGATTACCTCGGCGCAGCGCGACAGCTTCGTCGCGGCGCTCGCGGCGGGCCACGGCGTGGCGCGCGCGGCGGGCATCGCGCGGATCGCGGTCGTGACAGCCTATGAATTGCGGCGGCGCGACGCGGCGTTTGCGCGGCGCTGGGCCGAGGCGCGCACCATCGCGCTCGAACTTGCCGAGGACGAGCTGCTGCGCCGCGCGCTCGACGGCTTCGTGCGGATCGAGACGAAGGACGGCGTCGAGCGCCGCATCGTCATGCAGGAATGGCGACCGTTGCTCGCGCTGCTGGCGCGCCGCGCGCCGGTCGAGGGGCGCGCCCGCTACAAGACGATCGAGCTGACTCCCGAGGTCGTCGCGACCGCGAAGGCGCGCGTGACACGGATGCTGACGTTGCGCGGCGGTCATCGCTGGGCGGAGGCCGACGCCGCGCCGAACGACCGGCCCGACACCAAGAATCCGGCATCCCCCGACGGCGCAAGGACCGATATGGTGATCGAGCTGGACGACACGGGCCGCGACCGCGCCGCCTTGCCCGATTTCGCGAGCCTGCGCGACGGTGCGCCATGAGCCTCGACACGTTGCTCCGCTCGGCGTCGCCCGAACGTATCGAGGCGATCGCCGCCGCGCTCAGGATCGACGAGGCGACGACCCTCGTCGAAGCCTATCTGGCACGCGATACCCAGGCACCGCCCCCCGGCGACTGGTCGACATGGCTGATCCTGGCGGGCCGCGGGTTCGGCAAGACGCGCGCCGGAACGGCGTGGATCGACGATCTGGCGATGAACCGCCAGGGGGTCCGCATCGCGCTCGTCGGCGCGACGATGGCCGACGCGCGCGCGGTGATGGTCGAAGGCGAAGCCGGCATCCTCGCCGCCAATCCGCAAGTCAGCTTCCGCCCGGCGCTGCGGCGGCTCGACTGGCCGGGTGGTTCGTCGGCACTGCTCTATTCGGCCGAGGAGCCGGGCAGCCTGCGGGGCCCGAGCCTGCATTTCGCCTGGGGCGACGAGGTGGCGCGCTGGCCCGACGGCCCTGCCGCGATCGCCAACCTGCGTCTCGCGCTGCGCCTTGGGCCGCGCCCGCGCCTGCTGCTGACGACGACGCCGAAGCCGTGGCGATGGCTGCAGGAGCTGAGCGTTGCGCCCGGCGTCGCGGTGACGCGCGGACGCTCGGTCGACAATGCGGCGCATCTGCCGCCGCGCTTCGTCGCCGACCTCGCCGGGCACTACGGCGGTACGGCGTTGGCGCGGCAGGAGATGGACGGCGAGTTCGTGACCGACCGCGACGGCGCGCTATGGAAGCGCGATTTGCTCGACGGGTGCCGTATCGGTTCATCGCCACTCCCCACGCTGGTGCGGGTGGTGGTCGGTGTCGACCCGCCCGCCGGGGCCAATGCGCGTTCGGATGCGTGCGGCATCGTCGTCGCGGGGTTGATGACGGACGGGCGCGCGGCGGTCGTCGCCGACCGCACCGTCCAGGGCCTGTCGCCCGACAACTGGGCGCGCGCCGTGGTCGCCGCCTACGACGATTTCAACGCCGATCTGGTTATCGCCGAGGTCAACAACGGTGGCGCGATGGTCACTGCGATGCTGCGCGGTGTCGACGCGCATATCAATGTCAAACCCGTCCATGCCAGCGCGGGCAAGGTCGCGCGCGCCGAGCCGGTGCACGCGCTCTATGCGCACGGCCTCGTGTGCCATGCCGGTGGCTTTCCGGCGCTCGAGGATCAGCTGTGCGCGCTCGGCGCGGGTGGTGCGTGGTTCGGCGACAGCCGCTCGCCCGACCGCGCCGACGCGCTGGTGTGGGCGCTGAGCGAACTGATGCTCGGTCGTCGCGGCGAGCCGGGGGTGCGGGTGCTGTAGCCCACTCCGTTCAGGGGAGCGGGACAGGCCCCCCGCTTCACGCTTCCTGCCCGATTTCGTCCCCTCTCCCTCCCGCGCCGCCGACGTGGCGGCGCGGGCCCCTCCCTCTCCCCTCGAGGGAGAGGGGAAGTCAGGAGCATCGCATGAACCTGCCCTTCTTCTCGCGCAAAGCGCGGCCGCCGCAGGCGCGCGCTGCGCCGTGGCTGTCGGCCTATGCGCTCGCCGCGCCACCGCGCAGCTACGAGGCGCTGGCGCGCGCCGCGTACCTCGCCAACCCGATCGCGCAGCGCGCTGTGCGCATCGTCGCCGAGGGCGTCGGGGGTGCCGCTCTGGTCAGCACGCCTTCCGCGCACCCAGCGTTGGCGCTGTTCGGGCGCGACGGCGCGCTGATCGAGACGATCGCCGCGCACCTGCTCCTCCACGGCAATGCGTACATCGAAGTCGCGACCGGCGCGGCGGGCCTGCCCGCAGCACTCTACGCGCTGCGGCCCGAGCGCGTCACCGTCGAAGCCGATGCGAGCGGCTGGCCGCTGGCGTATCTGTACCGCACCGGTGACCGGGTGACGCGCTATCCCGCCGAAACGCGGGGCGGAGCGCCCGGCCTGCTGCATATCCGCGCCTTCCATCCGCTCGACGATCATTATGGCCTGGGCTGTCTCGGTGCGTGCGCGGCCGCGGTCGACGTCCACAACGCGGCGGCGACGTGGAACAAGGCGCTGCTCGACAATGCCGCGCGGCCGTCGGGCGCGCTGGTCTACGATCCGGGCGACGGATCGGTGCTCAGCGCCGCGCAGTTCGCGCGCCTCAAGGACCAGATGGGTGAGCAGTATAGCGGCGCGGCGAATGCCGGACGCCCGATGCTGCTCGACGGCGGGATGAAGTGGCAGCCGCTGTCGCTGACGCCGGCCGAGATGGATTTCGTCCGCGTCCGCGACACGGCGGCACGCGAGATCGCGATTGCCTTCGGGGTGCCGCCGATGCTGCTCGGGCTGCCCGGCGACGCGACCTATGCCAATTACAAGGAAGCCAATGTGGCACTCTGGCGGCTGACTTTGCTGCCGCTGGCGGCGCGCATCTTCGGCGGCCTGTCGCGGCATTTGCAGGACTGGTGGCCCGACCTTCACCTCGACCTCGACCGTGACCAGGTCCCCGCGCTGGCGGCGGACCGCGAGCGGCTGTGGGGCCAGGTTTCGGGCGCGACCTTCCTCAGCGACGACGAAAAGCGCGCGATCCTCGGACTGGAGATGGGACGATGACGGGAGTGGCAGGCTTCATGGCACGCGCCAGTGCCGAAGGCGCGACGCAGGCGACGCTGATCGACCTGATCGAGGCGGCGAGCGAGGCCGGCGCGACGCGCGCCTTGAACCGTATCGGCTTGCACGATGCCGACGCCGGCAAGGATATCGTCGAGCTGCGCCAGCTCATCCAGGGCTGGCGCGATGCCAAGACCAGCGCCTTGCGCGCGGCGGTGACCTGGGCGGTGCGCGGCGTCTTCGCGTTGCTGTTGCTCGGCCTGGCGGTCAAGACGGGCGTGTTCGCATGAGCGGCGACCTCCGGCTGGCGGGCTATGCGAGCGTGTTCGGCGTGCCCGACAGCGGCGGCGACATCGTTCGCGCCGGGGCTTTCGCGCGGACGTTGAGCGCGACGGCACGCTTCCCGCTGCTCTGGCAACACGCCACCGACGAGCCGATCGGGTTCGTCGAGCGCATATCCGAGGATTCCCGCGGCCTGCGCGTCGTGGCGCGGATCACGGCCGAGACGCGGCGCGGCGGTGACGCCGTGGTGCTGCTCAGGGCGGGGGCGCTCGACGGGTTGAGTTTCGGCTACCGCGTCCGCGCGAGCCGTCCGGGCGCGCGCGGGCAACGCGAACTCACCGACCTCGACCTCATCGAGGTGTCGCTGGTGACCTTTCCGATGCAGCGCGCGGCGCGCGTGCTGGCGGTGGAAGATGCACGTCCCCTCTCCCTCCCGGCGGAGGGAAGGATTTCAAGGAGAAAACCATGACCTACGAAACCAAGGCCGACACGCTCGAGGCGTCGTTCGACGCTGCGCTTGCGCTCTCCGGCGACCTCGCCGCCGATGTCGCGACACTCAAGGCCGACGTGGCGCGGCTCAACGCCCGCCCGCTGACGCGTCCCGCGCTCGGCGACGCCAAGGCCGACACCGATCCGGCACGCAAGGCGTTCACCGACCGCTATCTGCGCAAGGGCTTCGAAGTCCCCGAGATCAAGTCGCTGTCGGCGGGCGTCGCCACCGATGGCGGCGTCGCGGTGCCGCGCGAAATCGACGCGGCGATCGACATCACCCTCAAGGCGGCGTCGCCGCTCCGCGCCATCGCCAATGTGGTGAGCATCGGCAGTGTCAACTACCGCAAGCTTGTCGCGGTCGGCGGCGTCGCGAGCGGCTGGGTCGCCGAGACGGCGGCGCGCCCCGAGACCGTCACCGAGACCTTCGTCGAGATCGCCCCGCCGATGGGCGAACTCTACGCCAACCCTGCAGCGTCGCAGACGATGCTCGACGATGCGATGTTCGATGTCGAGGCGTGGCTGGCGGGCGAGATCGGGTCGGAGTTCGCGCGCGCCGAGGGTGTCGCGTTCGTGACCGGCTCGGGCGTCGCACGACCCAAGGGCTTCCTCACCTATCCGGTTGCCGCGACCGACGATGCGACGCGCGCGTTCGGGACGCTGCAATATGTCCCGAGCGGCGCAGCGGGGGCGTTCCTCGCGAACGCCGGGGCCGACCGGATCATCGACCTCGTCCACGCGCTGCGTGCACCGTACCGGCAGGGCGCGAGCTTCGTGATGAACGCGTCGACGCTGGCGAAGGTCCGCAAGTTGAAGGACAACAACGGCCAGTATCTGTGGACCGCATCGCTGGGAGCGGGGTTGCCCGCGACGCTGCTCGGCTATCCGGTCGTCGAGGCCGAGGCGATGCCCGATGTCGCGATCGATTCGCTGTCGATCGCATTCGGGAATTTCCAGGCGGGTTACCTGATCGCCGAGCGGTCGAGCACGTCGATCCTGCGCGATCCCTATTCGAACAAGCCGTACGTGTATTTCTACGCGACGCGGCGCGTCGGCGGCGCGGTCGTCAATTCGGAGGCGATCAAGGTGATGAAGTTCGCGGTGTCGTAGCGGCGGGCGAGGCGCAGGGTCCGCACGATCGGCTACGCCTCGCACCCACCCCTAACCCCTCCCTGAAGAGGGAGGGGAACTCGCGTGAACTTTCCCTCCCCCTCTCTCCTTCAGGGAGGGGTTGGGGGTGGGTGCGCGGCGCTTGCCGCGCGCGCGTCAGCGCCCCTTTTTAGGAGACATCCATGACCATCACCGCCGCGCAGATCGAAGCGTCGGGCTGGGTGCTGCGCGTCACCTTGACGGGCAGTGTCGGCTCGTTCGCGAGTTACGCGCTCGACCCCGACGGGTCGCCCAAAGTGAGCCTCGCCTGCACCCACCCCGGCTTCGCGCCGTCGGGCGGCACGGCGGTCGCGGCGTCGCTGGCGCGAACCCTGGTGGCGACGAAACCGCTGCGCAAACCGGCCAATTTCAGCGCCGGCGCGCTCCAGCCGTTCGCCGTCGACGAGACCGACAACGGCGACGGCACGATCACCGTGCGCCTCGCGCTGAGCGACTATGTCCACGCCACCGAGACCGGCGTCAGCGCGAGCTTCGCGGCAGGGTGGCGAACCGGCGAGGCTGCCGCGACCCCGACGATCACGAATAATTCAACCTTCGTCGCGGCGGTGCCGATCTTCCGCTGGTCCGATGTGCCGTATCAGCGCCAGACGGGTTCGTTCGCGCTCGAGCTGGTCGCGTTCTCGCACCATGTCCAGGGTCTTGCGCCGCTTGCCGGGGTCAAGTTCACCGTCACCGACGGAACGACTGTGAAGACCTATTGGGCGACCGCGCTGTCGACTTCGACGCGCCACGGCGACAATGCGCGCGTCTATGGCGTGACGGTCGACCCGGCGACGGCGACGGCGCTGACGGCGGGGCTGCTGCGCTGCGACGCCGAGCTTTATCCATGGCTGGGCGTCATGCGTTCGACCGATCCTGCGGGGACGCGGTCGATGTCGGGCCTCGCGACGGCCAGCTTCAACACCCCCGCGCAGACACCATTCGTCGTGGCGTGGGACCCGGGCGGCACGCGCTATGGCAGCTTCGCGGTGCTCGATCCGGTCAACGGTACGACGACCGCGAGTGCTGCGCAGGTTCAGTCGACGCTGGCGCTGGCGCGCGGCGTGGCGGCGGCGTCGAAGCCGCGCGATGTCGCGACGGCGATGCAGGCGGGCTATCTCGCCAATCGCGGCTTGTCGGCGGCGAACGGCCAGGCCTCGCAGACCCGCGCGCTCGACGGGCTGACGATCGTGGTGCCGAGCGGTACCAGCCAGATCGGTTCGACCGCGATCACCTTCGGCAGCGGCACGTACGAGGCGTGGCTCGAGATCGTCGGCGACCCGGCCGATAGCAATCCGCGCGCCAATTGCCTGCTGCAGGGGCCGAGCGTCTCGACGGTCAGTCGCGTGTCGCGCGCGCGCTTCGCCAACCTGACCCTCGAACTCGACACCGTCGGGGTCTTCGACAGCGTCCTCTATTACTGGCTCGACAATGTCGAGGTGCGCGGCAAGGCGGGCAAGGAGACGACCGCGAGCTGTATTTCGACGACCACCGGTGCGCTGTTCTACACGCGGTCGCGGGTCTGGAAGACGCTGCGCGGCATGACCTACCAGTCGTTCCACCGGCCTTTCCTGCTGCGCGCCTGCGAGGGTTCGCGGCGCATGGAGGCGATGGCGGTGCTCGGCTGCACCTTCCTCGGCAACAGTGTCGACACGTTCGCCCCGGCGGCGGGGACGGGCGGCGAGATCTATGGCACGGGCGGCTGGGGCAACCAGATCGCGGGCAACGGCGACCTCGGCAGCCAGGAGGACGTGATCATCGCCGGGTGCGACCTGCGCAACCAGACGGTGCGGGTCTGGCGCCCGGCGAAGCTGCTCGCGGCGACGGCGGGCACGCCGAACCCCAGCTATCGCCGCCAGGTATTCGCCAACAACCTGTGCGAGCGCGTCAGTGCGGGCGGCTCCACCGAACCGTTCTGGTCCTGCGGCGAGGACGAGTCGGCGACGATCAGCTACAACATCGTCGAAGGCAACAGCTTCATCGGCGAGCGCTGTAACGTATTTTATTCCGATCCGGTACCGACGACGGTGGCCGAAACCAACAGCCTGCTCAACCAGGCGTTCGGCAACCGCTTTGCCAACAACGTCTGCGACTGGGTCGCGACCAAGCACGACGCGTTCTTCGACGACGTCACCGCGAGCCTGCGCGGCAGCGCGACAAACGGCTATCGCCCGCAGATGACGGCGGCGTGGTCGATCACCTACGGCGTCGGCTGGGAAGGCAATTACGACTATGGCCGCCACGCGAGCGCCGGGGTGTTCCAGTTCGAATATTTCGGGCGGCGCAGCGTGCAGCTCGTGGGCGGCACCCCGGGGTGGCCCGCCGACCGCTCGCGCTATGGGTCGCCGACGACGGGCGGCGGGACGTACAAACCGCCGGCGGGATCGGCGCTGATCGGACGCGGCTTGCGCTCGAGTACCGACCGCGACCGCAGCGGTGCCGGGCGCGTCGTGCCCTTCGCTGCGGGCGCGCTCGACACGCCTGCGCCGGTCGTGCTGGCCCCTGCAAAGGCGGTGTCGGCGTCGCGTGGCTCGCGCCCGTCCGTCGGCTGGCGGGCGACGCTGGTCGCGGCGGGGGCGCGCTCGGCGCAGCGCGCGACCTCGCCCGGCGTCAACTGGCGCGGCACGCTCGCGCCGGCCGCGGCACGCTCGGCGACGCGCAATGCGCTGCCGTCGCTGCGCTGGTTCGCGGTGCTGACACCCGCGACGGCGAGATCGACGAGCCGGAGCGGTTCGCCGCTGCTCGGCTGGCGCGGTGCGCTGGTGCCGCTTGGCGGGACGTCGGCGCTGCGCGGCACGGGGCCGCTGCTGAGCGCGCTCGGGCCGACGGTGTTCACCCTGTCGCCTGCGGCGGGGCGAAGCCCCTCGCGTGATCGCGGCGTCGCGGTGCTGCCCGACCTGATCTTCGCGGGCGCCGGGCGGCTGGTGCACGTCGAGGGCGACCTCCGCGTGCGGCTCGTCGCGGGGGAGTAGAACTTTCTGCTCCCCCCCTCTCCCTGGTCGCGTGGAGAGCGCGACCTGTCCCTCTCCCCTGGCGGGAGAGGGCTTTAGTTTCCCAACCCTCCATCCGGAGTTTCTGACATGGCCAAGTACGTCAATCCCGCCGTCCTCGACGGCGCGCTCAACATCGTCGCAACCGCGACGCGCATGGTCGCGCTGAGCGGCCAGCCCGCCAACTACACCGCCGCCGACACCGGGCGGCTCGCCGAGGCGTCGCTGGCATCGGGCGACTTCGCACTCGCGGCGGGCGATATCTCGGGCCGCAAGGTGAGCATCGCGGCGAAGTCGGGGCTGTCGGTGATCGCCGCCGGGACCGCCGACCATGTCGCGCTGCTCGACGGCACGCGGCTGCTCTACGTCACGACCTGCCCGAGCCAGGCGCTGCCGAGCGGCGGCACGGTGAGCATCGGCACGTGGTCGGTCGAGATCGGCGATCCTTCGTAGGCCGGCAGGAAGGGGCGCGCCGAAGGGCGCGCACCCACCCCTGACCCCTCCCTGAAGAGGGAGGGGGATCCGCTCGCCCTGTCTTCTCCCCTTGATGCGGAGGGGCGTCCTGCCTTCTCCCCTCCCTCTTCAGGGAGGGGCGGGGGGTGGGTGCGCGGCACTCGCCGCGCCCGTCTTTCCGAAAGGAACTCCAATGGCATTTTTCCTCAAGGACCCGTCCGCCACGCTCGACTATGCGGTCGACTGGGGTGCGGGGTATCTCGCCGGACAGACGATCGCGGCGTCGCGCTGGAGCGTGGCGCCCGACGAGACCGACGGTGTCGCGGTCATGGGCAGCGTTGCGGCCGCGACGCGCACCGGCGCGACGCTGAGCGGCGGCGTGCCCGGGCATGTCTATCGCGTCACCAACCACGTCACACTGAGCGATGGGCGCAGCGACGAGCGCGGCATCGGGCTGCGGGTCGAGGACCGGTGATGCTGGCCGAGGTTTTGCCGCCGCCGGTCGCACCGGTCGCGGTCGATGAGGTCAAGGCGTTCCTGCGCCTCGAGACTGCGGCGGAGGATGCGGTGATCGCGGGCTTCGTGCGCGCCGCGAGCGGGCTTGCGGAGGCGTTCACCGGGCAGTGGCTGATCGCGCGCGATTTTACCGAGGCGCTGGCGAGTGGGCCGGCGTGGCACCGGCTCGGGGTAGCCCCGGTGGTGGCGATCACGGGCGCACGCGACGCCGCGGGCCCACTACCGGGCGGGAGCTATGAGACCGACATCGACCGCCACGGCGCGGGATGGGTGCGACTGCGGCGCGGCGATGCGGCGGGGCGTGTCACGGTGAGCGGACGCGCGGGGCTCGCGGCGGACTGGAACGGCGTCCCCGAAGCGGTGCGGCTCGGCGTGATCCGCATGGCGGCGCATCTGTTCGCGCACCGCGACGACCCGCAGGCGAGCGCGCTGCCCGGTGCAGTGAGCGCGCTGTGGCGGCCGTGGCGGGGGGTGGGGGTCTGAGCTTTCTACCCCCTCCCCTGAAGGGCGAGGGCAAGGAGAAATTCCATGACCGAATTCACCGGCCTGCTCACCGAGCGGGTGACGCTCGAGCATTGGGTGGGCGACCCCGATGGCGGCGCTTGGGTGGCGGGCGGCGACGCCTGGGCGAGCCTGGCGCCTGCCGATCACGGCCCCACCGTCGTGGGCGAGGGTCGCGTGTCTCGGCCGCGCTACCGGGTGACGCTGCGGGCCCGCGGCGACGTCGGCCTCGCGACGCGCTTCGGGTGGCGCGGGCGCGTGCTCGCGGTGCTGCGCGTCGAACCCGATCCGCGCCAGCCCGACCGGGCGACATTCATCGTGGAGGATCGCGGATGACCGAATTCCAGAACCTGCTCGCGGCGATCGAGGCGCGCGGGCGGGCGGCGGCGCGCGCGCGGGTGCGCCGGGCGGGCGAGCGGCTCACCCTCGCGGCGGCGCGCGATCTGCCCGGCGTGACGGTGGTGCGCGACGGCGACGATGTCGTGCTCAGCGCGCCGCACCTTGGCCGCCGTGCCTTCGGATCGCGGCGGGCGCTGCCCGATCCGCGCCTGACGGGCTTCGTTGCGGGGGCACGGCTATGAGCGACCTTGTCCAGACCGCCTTGCGAGCGGCGCTGGCGGGCGTTCCGGGCGTCAGCGGGGTCTTCGACGCCGTGCCCGTCGAGGCTGCCGCGCCATACCTGACGATCGGCCCCGACAGCGTCACCGACTGGTCGACCAAGACCGGCAAGGGCCGCGAGCATCGCGTGCTGGTCGGCGTCTGGGACGACCGGCCGTCGCATGCGCGCGCCAAGGCGCTGCTCGCGCTCGTCGAGGCGGCCGTGCTGCCGCTGGCTGCGACGTCGGGCGGCTGGCGCATCGCGCACGTGCTGTTCGTGCGCAGCTTCGTGACGCGCGACCCTGACGGCTGGAGCCATGGCGTCGCCGATTTTCGCATTCGCACCGAGGAGATTTGATCATGGCTTCCGAGAAGGGCAGCGCATTCCTGCTCAAGGTCGGCGACGGCGCGACGCCGCCGGCGTACACGACGCTGGCCGGCCTGCGCACGACGCAGCTGAGCATCGCCGCCGATACGGTGGTCATCACCAACAAGGGCTCGGGCGGCTGGCGCGAGCTGCTGTCGGGGGCGGGCGTGCGCGCGGTGTCGCTGTCCGGCGCCGGCGTATTCTCGGGGTCGGCTGCCGAGGCGCGCGTCAAGGCGTCGGCGCTGGCGGGAACGCTCGACGATTATCAGGTGAGCTTCGAGAGCGGTGAGCGGCTGACGGGCAGATTCCTGATCACGCGGCTCGATTACGCCGGCGATTTCAACGGCGAGCGCAGCTACACCGTGGCACTGGAGTCGTCGGGCGCGGTGGCGGTGTCGTGAGCGGCGCGCCTTTCGACGTGCAGGACGCGGGGGGAGACACCCCACCCCGACCCTCCCCTCTCTCCGCTTCGCGGGGCGGGGAGGGGGCTAATGCGCTACGCGGCGAGGCGTCGGTCGTCCTCGACGGGCATTGCCTCGTGTTGCGCCCGAGCTTCGCGGCGCTGGTCGCGGCGGAGGCCGAGTTGGGGCCGTTGTTCGCGCTCGTCGAGCGCGCGGCGGGCGGCGGGCTGAGCCTCACCGAGCTGTCGGGGCTGTTCTGGCATTGCCTGCGCGCGTTGCCCGACGGCTGGACGCGCGCGCGATTTTCGGACGCCCTGGTCGACGCCGGGCTGGCGGCGGCGACGCCGGCGCTGCGGGTGCTGCTCGGGCAGGTGCTGGGTGGGCGGTGATCTGCCCTCCGCCTCAAGGGGGGAGGGGTTTTCCGACACCATCCCCCTCGCCGCGTCGCTCGCGCAGCGCCTCGGCTGGACCCCCGACATTTTCTGGGCCGCGACGCCGGCCGACCTGCGCCTCGCGCTCGGCCCCGCGCCCGCAGCGCCCGCGCTCGACACCGCGACCCTTGCGCGCCTGATGCAGGAGAACCCCGATGCCAAGCCCGAACGATGAACTCGACACCCTCGTCGTCAAGGTTCGCGCCGACACGTCGGGCTTCGCGTCGGGCGTCGCCGATATCCGCGCGCAGCTCGACGGGCCGCTGGCGAGCGGGGTCGATGCGGCGGGGCGGAACCTCGAGCGGTCGCTGGCGCGGGCGGTGGTCGGCGGCAAGTTCGGTTTCGACGATCTGAAGCGCGTCGCGCTGGCGGCGCTGGCGGACATCGCCAGCGCGGCGGTGCGCAGCGATCTGCGCGCGCTGACCGGCGGCGGCGACACCGGCGGCGGCTTGCTCGGCACACTGGCGAGCGCGGCGGCATCGCTGTTCGGCGGTGCGCCGGGGCGCGCGACGGGCGGCCCGGTGACGGGGGGCAATGCCTACCTCGTCGGCGAGCGCGGACCCGAGGTGTTCGTGCCGACCGCCGCCGGACGCATCCAGCCGCTGGGGCAGGGGCGCGGGGCCGTCAGCGTCACGGTCAACGTCGCCGCCCCGCGCGAAGCGTCGCCCGCGACGATGCAGCGGACCGGCGCACAGGTGGCGCGCGCGGTCAGCCGCGCCCTCGAAAAGGCGCAGAATTGAGGAGGGTGGGCTGATGCTCAATCACTGGCTCGCGACCGCCGCCGACCGGCAGCGGATGGATTTCATCAAGCGCTTCGATCCGCGCTTCTGGACGGTCGATTTCCCGCGCCCGATGCTGGCGAGCGTAACGACGACGGGCGCGCGTTCGCTGCAGGTCGATTGCGCGTTCCTGAAGGCGAACGATCTCGCGGGACTGATCTGGGAATCCGCCGACCGCCACGACCACCCGCTGCTCGGCTACGATACCAACCGCGACTATCGTGGCTGCACGCTGCGTTTCCGCTGGCAGGACGACGGCGGCACGGTGGGACTCGATGCGGTCAACGGCCCGGTGCTGACGATCGAGGGGCGCGACGCGGGCGGGACGCCGCGCGCCTGGTACGTGCGGATGTGGAATTATGCCGTCGGGACGCCCGGCGACTGCCTTATCACGCTCGATTTCGATGTGCTCGACGGCGGCTTCCTGCTGCCGTCGGAGGCGCAGCGCGTGTGGGCGGGCGACATCGACCGGATGTTCGTGTCGCTGGTGCCGCGTGGTTTTACCGGGGCCGACGTGCCGCTGGCGGCGGGGGCGGGCGCGCGCGTCACGCTGAGCGAGATCGCCTGCGACGGACCGGCCTCGACGCTGCCCATCGGCGATGCGTTCGTGCCGCCGCATGGGCTGCGGATCGCGAACGGCTACGACGATTGCTATAATCTGACCCCGGCGCGCCTGATGCGGAACTTCGTCCAGCTCGGCTATGGCGACGTGATCGACCATTATGTCGGGATGAGCCACGTGCCCGCGCTGGCGTGGGACGGGACGGGCTACCGCGCATCGGGCGGGCTGAGCGGGCCCGCGGCGGCGTGGCATGCCGATTTCCTGGCCCGCGCCAGGGCGAGCGGGTTCGAGATCATCCTCTCGCTGTCGTTCGAGCTGTTCGACGCGCTGTGTCCGCTCGCGTGGAAGCAGCGCGATGCCGACGGCGGCGCGGCGGCAACGGGCTATGCGCCCCCGTCGACCTTACTGTCACCGTGTAGCGCTACGGCGATGGCGTGGCTGCGCGACATGGCGCTGGCGTTCGTCGCGCTGGGCGTCGCGGCCGGCCAGCGTGTACGCGTCCAGATCGGCGAACCGTGGTGGTGGGTCGGCGCGGATCAGAAGCTCTGCGCTTACGACGCTGCGACGGTGGCGGCGTATCTTGCCGCGACCGGGCTGGTCGCGCCGCCGATCCGCGACGTGCGGGCCGCGACGACCGCAGGGCAGCGCGCCTGGCTCGACTGGCTGGGCGGCGGGCTCGCCGCCGCGACGCTCGCGCTGCGCGATGCGGTGCGCGGTGCCGCGGGTGGGGCCGAGACGCTGCTGCTCGTCTATGCGCCGCAGGTATTGCGTCTCGACGCGCCCGAGTTGCACCGCGCCAACTTGCCCACGGGCTGGGCATCGCCCGCGTTCGACGTGCTCCAGCTCGAGGATTATGAATGGGTCACCGGCGGTGACTTCGCGGGGCAGGCGCGGACGGGCGGTATCGCCGACACGCTCGGCTATCCGGTCGCACGGCAACATTATTTGAGCGGCTTCGCCACAACCCCCGCCGACTGGCCGCGCATCGTCGATGCGGCGCGTGCGGCGCAGGCGCGGGGTGTTGCCGAGACTTTCGTCTGGGCGTGGCCGCAGGTCGCCCGCGACGGTTTCACCGCTTTCGAAATCGAGGGAGATGCGACGATGCCGGCCTTTCACGACGTGCGCTTTCCGCTCGACCTCGGCTACGGCGCGACCGGCGGGCCGCAATTCTCGACGCAGGTCGTGACGACAGGGTCGGGCTACGAACAGCGCAACAGCAGCTGGAGCGATGCGCGGCTGCACTATGATGCCGGCGTCGGGGTGCGGTCGGAGGCCGACCTGTCGACGCTGATCGCGTTTTTCCGCGCACGGCGCGGCCAGGCGCACGGCTTCCGCTTCGTCGATCCGCTCGACCACGATGCGGCGAACGAGTTGCTGGGGACCGGCGACGGGGTCGGCACACGCTTCGACCTCGTCAAGACCTATGGCAGCGGCGACGATGCGCAGATCCGGCGGATCACGCGGCCGGTGGCGGGGAGCGTCACGATCAGGGTCGGCGGGGCGGTCGCGACGGGCTGGACGCTCGGCGCACTCGGCCGCATCGACTTTGCCGCCGCGCCGCCCGCCGGGAGCGCGGTCAGCGCGTCGTTCGCGTTCGACGTGCCGGTGCGCTTCGCCGAGGACCGTATCGACGTCGGGTTGGCGAGTTGGCGTGCGGGCGACCTGCCATCGGTGCCGCTGGTCGAGGTGCGCGAGGCATGAGCGGCTTGATGAGCGGCTTCGGGGCGAGCCTCGCGGGCGAGGCGACGACGCTGGCGATCTGCTGGCGCGTCGCGCGCGGCGACGGCGTGACGCTGGGCTTCACGACGCACGACCGCGCGCTCGACATCGACGGGCTGAGCTACGCCAGCGCGCCGGGGATGGTGCCGTCGGCGATCAGTACCGGCGACGGGCTGGAGGTCGACAGCATGGAGGTGGCGGGCGCCTTGTCGGCGGACGCGATCACGGCCGGCGATCTCGGTGCGGGCCGCTACGACGGCGCGCAGGTCCGGGTGTTCATGGTCGATTGGGCGAACCTCGCGCGCGGCAGCCTGCCGCTGGCGCGCGGCACGCTCGGCGAGGTGACGCAGGCGCTGACCGGCGCGGGTGGCAGCTTCACAGCGGAAATGCGCGGACCGATGGCGGCGTTCGACCGGACGGCAGTCGAGGTCTGCTCGCCCGAATGCCGCGCCGAACTCGGCGATGCGCGCTGCCGCGTCGATCTCGCGCCGCTCACCGTGCTGGCGACGGCGGCAGACAGGATCGACGGGACGCTGGCGGTGACGGCGGCGGGCGACCTCGCGCGGTTCGTCCATGGCCGCCTGCGCACGCTCGCCGGCCCGAACGCCGGGATCAACGCGCGTATTGCGGCGGCGGGCACCGACTGGCTCGAGCCCTTCGAGCCGCTGCCTTTCACAATCGAAGCGGGCACGCGCGTCGAACTCCGCGAAGGCTGCGACAAGCGCTTCGCCACCTGCCGCGACCGCTTCGCCAACGCGCTGAACTTCCGTGGCGAGCCGCACGTCCCCGGCGGCGACCTGCTGACGCGCTTTCCGGGGGTATAGGTCGTGCATCCCGCCGCCCCCGCCATCGTCGCGGCGGCGCGGGCGTGCGTGGATACGCGCTTTCGCGCGCAGGGGCGGTCGGTCGGTACGGGCCTGGACTGCCTCGGCGTCGCGCTGATCGCGGGCGCGGCGGCAGGGGTGCGCTTCGCGGTGCCGCGCTATGTGCTGGGCGGCGACCACGAGGGGCGGCTCGACGACGGCTTGGCGGGGCAGGGCTGCCGCGCCGTCGACACCGCCGCACCCGGCGACCTGCTCGTCATCGCCCCCGCACCCGGACGCCGCCACCTTGCGGTCGTGACCCCGGCTGGCGTCGTCCACGCCCACGCCGGTCTCGGCCGGGTCGTCGAGGGTCCGCTCGACCCGGCCTGGATCGTCGTCGGGGCATGGTGCTTTCCTGAAGCTTCGGAGGTCTGACGATGGCGACATTGGTGCTCGGCACGCTCGGCCGTGCCGTCGGCGGCCCCATCGGTGGGATCGTCGGGACCTTCCTCGGCGGGGCGGTCGATCGCGCGGTATTCGGTGGCGGCAGCCGCCGCGAGGGCGCGCGCCTGTCCAATCTGGCGGTGCAAAGCTCGGCCTACGGCGAGCCGCTGCCGCGCCTTTACGGTCGGATGCGCGTCGCGGGCAATCTGATCTGGACGAGCGGCATCGCCGAACACACGAGCGTCTCGGGCGGCGGCAAACGCTCGGGGCCGCGCACGACGTCGTACAGCTACTCGGCGTCGTTTGCGGTGGCGCTATCGGCGCGGCGCATCCTCGGGGGCGGGGCGGGGGTCGGCCGCATCTGGGCCGACGGCAAGCTGCTGCGCGATGCGGATGGAGCCTGGCTGGTGCCGGCGACGCTGCGCATTCACGACGGCGGCGAGGAGCAGGCCGTCGATCCGCTGATCGCGGCGGCGGAGGGTGCCGGGGCCTGTCCCGCCTACCGCGGCCTCGCCTACGTCGTTTTCGAGGATCTGCCGCTCGCCGACTACGGCAACCGGATTCCCAACCTGACTTTCGAGGTGCGCGCCGACGCAGGCGACACGGTCGAGCCGGCAGGCATCGTCGCCGACCTGTGCGCCGACGCGGGCGCGACAACGGTGGGCAGCGGGGTCGCGGTCACCGGCTTCGCGGCGGCGCACGCCGGAAGCCTCCGTGTTCAGCTTGCACCGCTGGTCGACCTTTTCGACCTGCACGTCGCCGACGACGGCACCGGCCTGACCGTGCAGATCGGGGCGACGGCGAGCGTCGCGGTCGCGGCGGCCGATCTCGGCAGCACCGCCGTCGGGGCCGATCCGCACCGGGCGCGGAGCGAGGTACGCGGCGCGGCGGACGCACTCGACGATGCGGCGGCGATCGGTTTCGCCGACCCGGCGCGCGACTTCCAACCCGGACTGCAGCGTGCCGCGCGGCGAGCCGGGGCGCTGCGCACGTCGCAGCTCGATGTCGCGATGGCGCTCGAGGCCGGCACCGCGAAGGGGCTGGCGGATGCCCTGCTGGCGCGGCGGGTTGCGGCCCGGACGAGCGCGACGCTCAACCTGCCGCTGCGCGGTCTCGGCATCCGCGCCGCGATGACGCTGCGGCGTCCGGACGATACGTCGCGCTGGGCCGTGCGGCGCTGGACCTTCGCCGGCTTCGTCGCCGAGCTGACCGTCGAACGATTGCCGGCGCGGGCGAGCGGCCGCAGCGTGGCCGACGCCGGACGCGCGCACGATCCGGGCGATGCGGCTCCCGGTGCGACGACGCTGATTTTGCTCGACCTGCCGCCGCTGGGTGACACGCTTGCCGAAACGCCGCGCCTGCACGTTGCGGCGGCGGGGGCCTCGCCTGGCTGGCGACGTGCGGGCATCGCGGTCAGCTTCGACGGCGGCGACAGCTACACCGACGCCGGGACGGTCAGCGCGGCGAGCGTCATGGGGGCGACTGCGACGGCGCTCGCGGCGGGCGACGACGCGCGCTGGGACCGCGCCAACGGCGTCGAGGTGGTGGTGTTGAACGATGCCATGGGCCTCGACAGCCGCAGCGAGGTGAGCGTGCTGGCGGGGGCGAACGTCGCGCTGATCGGCGACGAGATCGTCCAGTTCGCAGTCGCCGAGGCGCTCGGTGCCGGTCGCTTCCGGCTGTCGACACTGTTGCGCGGGCGGCGTGGCAGCGCGGTCGCGGGGCATCTGGCGGGCAGCCGCTTCGTCCTCCTCGACGCGGGCCGCCTGCTCGAACTCGCGCCCGGCAGCGATGCCGTCGGGCGATCGGTGCGGGTCCGTGCGACGGGCAGCGGCGATCTGGCGGCGACCGCGGTGACGGCCGTGGTCGGCGGCGCTGCGCTGCGTCCGCTGGCACCGGTGTTCATCCGGCGCGAGACCGACGGCGGCGACAGCCTGTTCAGCTGGACGCGGCGCAGCCGCAGCGGCTTCGCATGGCTCGATGGCGCGGATGCGCCGCTCGGCGAGGCGCGCGAAGCCTATCGCATCGAACTGAGCGCTGGCGGGCGTAGTCTCCGCAGCCTCGACGTCGCCGCACCGCAGTGGCGCTACACCGCTGCGGCACGGACCGACGACGGCCTCGCGGCTGGCACTGCGGTGGTCCTTACCGTCGCGCAGCTCGGCGAGGCGATCGGCCCCGGTGCGGCGGCCCGCGCCACCTTCGTCCTGCCCTGACCCTGAAAGGAATTCCGCGATGGCCGAAACCACCGACCGCTATGCGCTGCCGCTGCTCCAGGCCGGGCAAGCGCAAAAGGAGATCACCCACAACGAGGCGCTCGGCGGCATCGACGCGCTGCTCCATCTCGCCGTCGAGACCGCGACCCGCACGACGCCGCCGGTCGCAGCTGCGGTGGGCCAGGCCTGGATCGTCGCGCCGGGAGCGAGCGCGGCGTGGGCAGGGCTCGGCGGACAGGTCGCCACCTTCGGGTCCGCAGGCTGGCGATATACGACCCCCCGCGACGGTTGCATCGCGTGGCTCAAGGACGTCGCGTGCTTTGCGGTGTTCGGCGCGACGGGGTGGCGGAGCGACGGCTGGCCGGTGGCGGGCCTCAGGATCGGGTCGCGGCTCGTCCTCCAGACAGCGCCCGCCGCCGTCGCCGCACCCACCGGCGGCACCGTCGTCGATATCGAGACGCGCGCCAAGTTCTCGGATTTGCTGGCGGTTCTGCGCGGCAATGGACTCGTTGGTTGATGTTCGATCCCTATCAACTCTACTTAGCAGTGACCTGTTGTTTCTGGGCAACACGCCGGCTTATTCACGGCTTGCGCGGGTATAGACCGTGAGTTAGAGCGTTAGATGCGCTTCGAGAGGAGCACGCATCATATGAAGGGGAATACCATGCGGAAAATTGCCGTGGCCATGGCACTTGCCACCACAGCGCTCGCCGGGCCGGCGATGGCGAAGGACGGTTCCTTCTACATCGGCGTCGATGGCGGCGCGCAGATTGTCGAGGATACCAAGTTCGACATCCGCAACGCCGCGGGCACGCAGACGACGCGTCAGGCGATCCAGCTAAACCACGACTATGGCTTCGACGTCGATGGCAACATCGGTTACGACTTCGGCGCGTTCCGCACCGAGTTCGAGGTCGGCTACAAGGATGCGCGCGTCAAGTCGGTGCAGGTTCTGCAGGGCGGCGTGACGCTCGTGCAGCCCAACGGCATCGGTGCGATCTCGGCCCCTGGCAAGTATTCGCCCGCAGCTGGTAACAGCCGCGTGCTGTCGTTCATGGTCAATGGCCTGTTCGACTTCGGCGGCAAGGACGGCGGCATCTCCGGCTTCATCGGCGGCGGTGTCGGTGTCGCCCGCGTTCGTCAGTTTGGTGTCGGGTTCTCGAAGGGCCGTCCGGCGTTCCTCGACGATAGCGACACGGGTTTCGCCTATCAGGCGTTGGCCGGTATTCGCAAGCCGCTGACCCCGCATGTCGATGTGTCGCTGAAGTATCGCTTCTTCACCGAGGACAGCGTCCGTACCTTCACGATCAACGGCCTGCAGGCTGACTCGCGTTATCGCAGCCACTCGTTGCTGATCGGCCTGACGTACAACTTCGGCGAGGATGCGGCTCCCCCGCCGCCGCCGCCGCCTCCCCCGCCGCCGCCCCCGCCGCCCCCGCCGCTTCCGGCGTGTCCGCCGGCTGCCGTGACGCCCGGACCGTTCCTCGTCTTCTTCGATTGGGACAAGTCGATCGTCACCGCCGAAGCACAGGCGATCCTCGACCGTGCGGCGCAGCAGTATGCCGCGACCGGCCAGACGAGCGTCGTGCTCGCCGGCCACGCCGACAAGTCGGGCAGCGATGCCTACAACGTCGGCCTGTCGCAGCGTCGCGCCGATGCCGTGAAGGCGTACATGGCGACCAAGGGCGTGCCCGATGGCGTGATGACCACCGAGGCGTTCGGCGAGAGCCGTCCGCTGGTCGACACCGCCGACGGTGTTCGTGAACCGCAGAACCGCCGCGTCGAGATCACCTTCGGTGGTGCCGCCGCAGCTCCCGCCTATCCCTGCACCCCGCAGTAAGCGCGAGGCTCAGGACTGAACTGCGAAGGGCCGCCCGAAAGGGCGGCCCTTTTGCGTGGGTGCTACCGGGTGCCCGGTGCAGATATCGAGAATGGCTGGACGCGGGCGCGATCAAGCGCCCAGCTTCACTGGCATCGAACGGTTGTCAGTGACGCGGTGCGCGTATCCTCAGGATCGCAACTGCTGGCCTGGTCCCGATGGCAGAGCGAATGGCCGGCTCAGTCGAGCGACGGCAGGATGACCGGGGTGGCGTCGATCAACAGCAATGTCGCCGAGGCGGGGG
>JBBQVB010000020.1:0-29243 GCA_038211965.1 Sphingomonadales bacterium | reverse complement strand
CGCGCCGCCACGCATCGAGAATCGACTTGCCGAAGAAACCCGTCCCGCCGACGACCAGCAGGGTGGCGGTCACGACACCGGTTGCGGCGCGCGCAGCGCCGCCAGATAATCGATCTCGGGGGTCATTCGGTCGATCGGATTCGACTCCATCGACCCCGACGCGGTGATCCGGCTGGTGATCTTGGGCAGATAGGTCTGCTCGGGATCGATCGGCACGATGAACGCCGCTGGCCCCGGTGCGGCCATCATCGCCTGGAAGCGGTCCGACGCCTCGAAATCGAGCGGCAGGCGCAGCACAGGCAGGTCCCATGCCGCGAAAACCCGCTCCCAGTTCGGTAGCCCGAGTCCCGAGCGGCGGTCGCAGCCGAGATATTTGCCGTTGAAATAGCTGCGCTGCGTCATGCGAATCGAGGCGTGGCCCTGATCGTCGAAGATGAAGATCTTGAGATTGCAGTCGTTGACCGCAACCGTGCCGAGTTCCTGCAGGTTCTGCGCGAAGCCGCCGTCGCCCTCGATCAGGATCGTCCGCCGCAGGTTGCCCGAGGCGATCGACGCGCCGATCGCCCCCGACAGGCCATAGCCCATCGACGCCAGCGACTTGTCGGTGATGACGCGCTGCCCGAACTTCTGCTTGTAGAGCTGCATCGACAGCGTGAAGGCACTGCCGCTGCTGCACGGCACGATCAGGTCGGCGGGGGTCGTCAGCGCCTCGAGCCGCAGGATGAAGTCATAGGGCGAGAGAAAGCCCGGACGGGTGGTATTGACGTCCTCGACGCGCGGCACGGCGTTGCGGATGCGCCGCGCCTCGGCGAGCCAGTCGTCCTTGGCGGCGAGCGGGTGCGCGACAAAGCGCCGGACGAGGTCGTCGGCGTCGGCGGCGAAGCGGTAGTCGGTGCGCGGGTGACCCTTGTCGAGTTCGCTGGCGTCGATGTCGACGTGGACGACAGTCGCGGCGCGCCCGAATTCACGCCAGTTGAAGCCCGTCTGCTGCAGACCCAGCCGCGTGCCAAGCGCGATGATCAGGTCGGCGCGCTGGATGATGATGTTGGCGCTGCGCTGCCCCCAGGTGTTGGGACGGCCGAGGTAGATCGGGTCGTCGCCGTCGAAGCGGTCGGCGCCGTTGTAGGTCGTCATGACGGGTATGCGCAGGTCGAGGAAGCGCTGGCGCAGCGCGGTCATCGCGGCGTGCGAGACGCCGCCCCCGATCAGTACGATCGGGCGTGCGGCGGAATCGTAGAGATCGACGAGCGTCGCGAGGTCGGCGTCGGCGATCGTCGGCAGCGGCGCGCGCGGGCGCGGCTGATAAGCGGCGGGCTCGACCTGCGCGGCCTGCACGTCGAGCGGGATTTCTAGGAAAACCGGTCCCTTGCGCGGCTCGCCGCCCAACTCGATCATCGCGGCGAAGGCGGCGCTATCGACAGGCGCGCGGAAGCGATAGGCGAGCTTGGTCGTCGACCGCACCAGCGCGACGCCGTCGACCTCCTGAATGCCGCGCGAGCGTACCGCCTCGTTCGCCAGATCGGATACCTTGACCTGCCCACCGATGATCAGCAGCTCGCGGCTTTCGAGGAATGCCCCGGCAATCGCCGTGACGATGTTGGTCAGCCCCGGCCCGGCGGTGACCAGCGCCAGCGCCTTGGCGGGTGCCGCGACCTCGTTGAAGTATTCCGCGGCGATACCTGCAGCGACCTCGTGTACCACCGGCACCCCGGTCAGGTAGCGGTCGAGGCTTTCGGTGAGGTGCATGATGTTGCCCCCGCCGACATAGAAATAATGCGTGTAGCCAGCCGCCTGCAGCCACGCCGCGAGCTGATCGCTATACTTGATCGTCATCGTGGTGTTCCGAAATTTTAAGCATCGACGCGATGATCGTCAGGATCTGATGCTGGCTGAGGCTGTCGACATTGGTGCGGTCGTAGCCCCAGTTGGCGTGCAGCGGCAGATGCACCTTGCCCTCGAACGGTTCGAGATGCGGGCTCATGTCGTCGACGTAAACGATGAGGTAGCGCCCGCGTTCCAGCCAGCCCTGCTCCTGCGCGACCTGGAGCTTCGAACCGCAGCGGCGAATATCCTCCTGCCCGAAAATCTCGAGCACGTCGGCGTCGTAAAACGCCAGCGTGCTGCGGATCGACGCGGTGTTACGCGTCGACAGGATCGCGAAGCAGCCCGGGCGGCGCAGCAGCAGCGGCTTGAGCATGAAAAAGAAGTCGTAGGGCGACATGACCTTGGCCCAGTCGGGATCGGCCATCATCTCGGCGCGCGCGGCAAAGAAACGCGTCGAGAAATCCCAGTCGCCATAGTCGGGCGACACCGTCGGCAGGTCTTCGAGGCGCGTGTGGCGGCGGTCCGTGTTGTACAGCCGGTTATATTGCCACGCATCGGTGACGACGCTGCGGAAGACGCCGAATTCCTCGAACGATACGTCCTGACGAAAACCGGCACGTCCGGCGACGGTGCGGTTGCAGACGGTGAAGGCCTCGAAGGCGCTGTTGAAGAGCACACCGTCGAAATCGAGGAGAAACTTGAGTTCCATGATCAGAGCCGCGTGCGCAGTTGGGTGATACGGCCCTGCGACCGCGCCGCCGCTGCCGCCAGCGGCGCGCCGTGCAACGCGAGCAGTTCGAGCTCGACGTCGATCGCCGCTTCGAGCACGCCGTCGGTGAGAAAACGGTCGACCGCAATGACGACCTTGCGCGTCTCGACGGCAGCGATCGCACCCGCCAGCTCGGCATCGTCGCGCAGCAGGCGGCGTGTCTGCGCGCTGATACCGCCACCCATGGTGACTTCGAGGCCGCGACGATGCGCGGCGGCGGCAACGCGCTTGACCAAGGCAATCGTCGCAGGCGCATCGACGCCGTCGCCGCGGAACGATGCGGTCAGGTCGGAACGCCCGATGGTCACACTGGTCAGCCGCGTTCCGGCCTCGAGGATGGCCTCGACACGGTCGACCGCGTCGCTTGTCTCGATCGTCACGCCGACGCTCGCGAAGCCCTGCGCGGGCAGGATGCCCATGTATTTTTCCATCGCGAACGGGCTCTCGATCATCGGTGCGACGACGCCGTCGACGCCGAGGCGCAACAGATAATCGACGTCGGACTTGGCCTCGCAGCCGCCGATCTTGATCAGATAGGCAACGGCGTTGCGGCGCGCATACAGCGCCTCGACCGCAACCTCCTCACGAGTCAGGCCTTCGGCCTCGAATTCGCCCTTGAGCGACAGAAAATTGGCAAACATCGGCACGCATATCTCCTGAAGCCGTCGCCGATTAGCGTGCGATGAACCGTGCCACCGTTTCACGGACATAGTCTATATGGTCCGTCCCGAGTCCGGGATAGAGCCCGATCCAGAACGTGCGCTCCGTCACGATATCGGCGTTGACGAGATCACCGACGACGCGGTGCGGTCGCCCGCGCATGTACGGCTGGCGCAACAGATTCCCCCCGAACAGCAGCCGCGTGCCGATGCGGTGCGCGTCGAGATGCTTGACCAGATCGTCGCGCTCGAAGCCGCAGCCCTCGCGCAGCGTCAGCGGGAAACCGAACCACGACGGCACGCTGTTCGGCGTCGCCTCGGGCAGGATGAAGCGGTCCTCCCACGTCTTGAAGACTTCTGTCAGCAGGTCGAAGTTGCGCTGCCGCGCGGCGATGAAACCGTCGAGCCGGTCGAGCTGCGCCACGCCGACCGCCGCCTGCATGTCGGTGATCTTCAGATTATAGCCGCAGTGGCTGTAGGTATATTTGTGGTCATAGCCCATCGGCAGCTGGCCGAGCTTGCGCGCGAAGCGCTTGCCGCAGGTGTTGTCCTGCCCCGGCGCGCACCAGCAGTCGCGGCCCCAGTCGCGCATCGATTCGATGATGCGCTTGAGGCGCGGCTTTTCGGTGAACACCGCGCCGCCCTCACCCATCGTTATATGATGCGCCGGATAGAAGCTCAGCGTACCGATATCGCCGAAGGTGCCGACGCCGCGCCCGTCATAGGTCGCGCCGAGTGCGTCGCAGCAATCTTCGACGACCCACAGGTCGTGCTTCTCGGCGACGCGCATGACCTCGCCCAGGTCGAACGGGTTGCCGAGTGTATGCGCGATCATGATCGCGCGGGTCTTGCTCGACACCGCCGCCTCGATCATCTCGGGCTTGATGTTGTAGGTCGGGATGTCGACGTCGACGAACACCGGCACCAGCCCGTATTGCAGCGACGGATTGACCGTCGTCGGAAAACCTGTCGCGACGGTGATGACCTCGTCGCCGGGCTGGAGCGCGTCGCCGCGCAGATAATGCGAGGTCAGCGACGACAGCGCGATCAGGTTCGCCGACGACCCCGAATTGGTCGTCAGCGCGTGGCGAACACCGAGCCGTGCCGCGAGCCGTGCTTCGAACGTGTCGTTGAAGCGACCGGTGGTCAGCCAGAAGTCGAGCGAACTGTCGACGAGGCTCTGCATGTCGGATTCGCCATAGACCTTGCCCGACACCGGAACCGGGCTCTCGCCCGCGACAAACGGCTTGGGGGCGTGGTGGGCGCGCGCATAATGGCCGACGAGATCGAGAATCGTCGCGCGGAGTTCGGCCTCGCTGGCGTCGGCGGCGAGCGCCGCGACTGCGCGCTGCGTCTCGGGGGTCAAAATCATTCAGGGGTCTCCACGCGCCGGGCGGCGGCTGCGACGCGATAATTGCGGATCTGTGACAATGTGATGACACGGGGATCGGTTCCGGCACCAACACTACGGTGCCATGCGACAACAAGTGCCAGCGCTGCGCCGAGATCGAACGCGGGCCGCCAGCCAAGCTCGCCGCGCGCCTTCGACGAATCGAGTTTGAGCAGCACCGCCTCGTGCGGCTGCGCGCCATCGGGACGGTCCCAGCCGTCGGGCGCCGCGCCCCAGGCCTCGAGCATGCGTGCGACGATCCAGCCGACGGGACGGGTGTCGTCGTCGCCGGGGCCGAAGTTCCACGCCGTGGCGGCGCTGCGGTCGCCCGCCGCGAGACGCTCGGCGATCAGGATATAGCCCGCCAGTGCCTCGAGCACATGCTGCCACGGGCGCACCGAGTCGGGCGCGCGGATCGACGGGCGCTGCCCGGCGGCAAGTGCGCGGACGATGTCGGGGATCAGCCGGTCGGCAGCCCAGTCGCCGCCGCCGATGACATTGCCGGCGCGCACCGACGCGATCCGCGCACCGTCGGCAAAAAACGAGCGACGATAAGCGGCGACGATGAGTTCGGCGGCACCCTTGCTGCTGCTATAGGGGTCGTAGCCGCCCATCGCCTCGGTCTCGCGGTACGGCCAGATCCACTCGCGGTTCTCGTAGCATTTGTCGCTGGTGACGCAGATCACGGCCTTGAGACCGGTCAGCGCGCGGCACGCCTCGAGCAGGTGGACGGTGCCCATGACGTTGGTCGCGTAGGTCTCGACGGGCTCGGCGTACGACAGGCGGACGAGCGGCTGCGCCGCGAGGTGAAACACGATTTCGGGGTCGGCGGCTTTCATCGCCGCAGCCAGGTGCGGCAGATCGCGGACGTCGCCTTCGATATGAGTCACCAGGTCGGCGATGCGCGCGCCGGCGAACAGGCTGGGGTCGGTCGGCGCGGGCAGCGCATAGCCGGTGACCTCGGCCCCGAGGTCGGCGAGCCACAGCGCCAGCCAGCCGCCCTTGAAACCGGTGTGCCCGGTGACGAAAACCCGGCGACCGCGCCAGTCGAAGCCGCTCACCAGACCTTCCACGGCGCGCCGGTGCGCCACAGGTCTTCGAGGTGATGCTTGTCGCGCAACGTGTCCATCGCCTGCCAGAAGCCGTCGTGACGATAGGCCATCAGGTCGCCGTCCCTGGCGAGGCGCTCGAGCGGTCCCTGCTCCCAGATCGTCGCGGGGCCGTCGACGAGGTCGAGCACCGACGGGTCGGCGACGAAGAAGCCGCCGTTGATCAGGCCGCCATCGCCGGCCGGCTTCTCGCGGAAGCTGGCGACGCGGTCGCCGTCCATGTCGAGCGCGCCGAAGCGGCCCGGCGGCGCCACCGCGGTCATCGTCGCGCGGCGTCCGTGCGCACGGTGGAACGCGATCAACTTGCCGATATCGATGTCGGCGACGCCGTCACCATAGGTGAAACAGAAAGGTTCGTTCTGGTCCAGATAGGGCCGAATCGCCTGCAGCCGCCCGCCGGTCATCGTCGTCGCACCGGTGTCGACGAGCGTGATCGTCCACGGTTCGCTGCGTTTGTGATGAACCTGCGTGGTGTTATTCACCATGTCGATCGTCACGTCGGCGGTGTGCAGGAAGTAGTTGGCGAAATACTCCTTGACCATGTAGCCCTTGTAACCGAGGCAAACGATGAAATCGTTCAGACCGTAATGCGAATAGATCTTCATGATATGCCAAAGAATAGGCATGCCACCGACTTCGATCATCGGCTTGGGGCGCACAGTCGTTTCTTCGCCAAGGCGAGTTCCCAGGCCCCCAGCCAGAAATGCAACTTTCATCGACAAGCGTGCTTCTCCGTCTGCTGACCTGACAATGCAGCGCCCGCGCCATGTTTTAACGTTGGCATTAGGTCAACTTTCGCATGGCTGCTTGGAGCGGAACGCACATTCGCAGGTTCGGGTCGGGCGTTCGCCGCGCGGCGCGTCTAACCGATTGCCGACGGCTTGGCTACCCCGGCCGGGTCGACGAACCAGACGCGCGTCACCGGGCCGCCGATCCGCTTCGCCACCGGGCGGAACACCGCGACCTCGCGCGCGCCCGCCAGAATCGTCGCATAGGCCGCCAGCTCGACGGGGTAATCGGCAGCTTCGGCGCGGTAGCGGTCGTAGTCGACGGTCATCACGACGGGCGCGCGGCAACTTGCCAGTCGTGTCGGCTCGATCGTCCCGAAGTCGGCGAGCGTCGTGCGTCCGCGCAGCTTGCCGACCTGCGCATAGCTGATCTTGCCCGTCAGCATCGTCCGCGCATCGCGGCAGCCCGCCTCGCCGACGGGGAACAGCACGGGATAGCCGGCGGCGATCAGCTGGAAGGCAAAATGCTCGACCGCGACGGTGCGGTCGCGCGGCACGTGCGCGACGATCCACGCCGCCGCGAGGGTGCGCGTGTCGTGCGCGCGCTCGGTTGTCGCCGCGTGCGCTGCCGCGACCATCGGCCCTGCGACGACGAGGCCCAGCCCCACCCCGGCGAACGCGGCGACACGCCGACCATAGTGGCGCTGGAGCATCGTGATCGCGTGGTCGAGGCCGATCGCAGCGAGGATCGACAGCAGCGGTAGCGCCGGCACGATCCAGCGCGCCCAGATCAACCGCTGCGAACAGATCGCAATCAGGAACACCGCGAGCGGCGCGACGACGACCGCCAGCACGATCGGTGCCCGGCGCACCGCGACGACGAGCCCCGCCGCGCCCGCCGCCAGCCCGGCGATCCCGAACGCGCCGCGCAGCGGCTCCTTGAAATACCACAGGAGGTTGTGGCCGAAGCTGCCGCCGGTCGCGCCGAGATGATGCGGCGACGCCTCGCCGGTCAGGTTCGACACGACGGTGGCGAAATCGAGCACGAGATACGGCGAGGCGAGCAGCGTCGCGCCGACCATCGCGGCGCCCGCGGCGGCCAGCCGCGCGAGCTGGCGGCGGGCATCGTCGGGCGCGGCGTGGGCGCGCAGCATTGCGGCGGCGACGGTCGCGAAGATGACGGTCGCTGCGGGCCACTTCGTCGCGCAGGCGAAGCCCGCCATCGCGGCCGCCCCGAGATAGTCGAGCGGGCGTCCGGTGCGTGCGATACGCGACGCGAACACCAGGCTGGCGAGCATGAAGACGCTCGCCTGGACGTCGGTGCGGATGACCTGCGACCAGGTGACGTGAAGCGCGTTGATCGCCAGCAGCGCGGCGGCAAGCAGCGCCGCGCGACGCCCCGCGACGCGCTGCGCGACGACAAAGGTCAGCGCGACGCAGCCGACGCCGCACAGCACGAAGAACAGCCGTGCGGGCAGCCAGATCGTACCGGGATCGCGGTAGATAGCCGCGACGAAATCGGACGTTCCGGCAAAGTCGCCCAGCCAGTGCCCGACGGCATAGGTGCCGATCTCGATCAGCGCGAGCATGTAGATCGTCGTCGAGCCGGGGTGACCGAACCACCCCGGATTGAGCGTATGATGGCTGATCAGCTTGAGGCCCGCGAGGACGAAGATCGGCTCATCGGGATCGTAAAGCGCGGGCAGGCCGAAGCCGACACCGTCGAGCCGCGCAGCCAATGCGACGAGCAGGATCAGGCCGAGCGCGACGGCAGTGGCGCGGCGTGTCATCGAGGTCATGGCCGTTCGGCTTCCGCGCGGACTGGACGCCGCGGTGCGACGGCGCAGAAGAAATTGGCTCCCCGGGTAGGATTCGAACCTACGACCATTCGATTAACAGTCGAATGCTCTACCGCTGAGCTACCGAGGAACAGCAAGGCGCGGCGCATAGCAGGCGGTCCGGGCCGCGCCAAGCCCTATCTCCCGCGCCTCAGCTCAGGAACTGTTCCATGACGATGCGGTCGTCGAGCGCATAGTCGGGGTCGAACAACAGCGTCAGCGATACCGACTTGTCGCTGGTGACGCGGACGTGCGCGACGTCGCGCACTTCGCGCTGGTCGGCGACGGCGCTGACCGGACGCTTGGCGGCTTCGAGCATGCGGAACTCGATCACCGACGCATCGGGGAGCAGCGCACCGCGCCAGCGCCGGGGGCGGAACGGGCTGAGCGGCGTCAGGGCCAGCAGGTCGCTCTGCAGCGGCAGGATCGGGCCGTTCGCCGAGAGGTTGTACGCCGTCGATCCGGCAGGCGTCGCGACGAGGACGCCGTCGCAGGCCAATTCGGCCATGCGGACGCGCCCGTCGATGCTGATCTCGATCTTCGCCGCCTGCCGCGTCTCGCGGAGCAGCGACACCTCGTTGATCGCGGGCGAGACGACCAACTCGCCAGCGACGGTACGCGCGTGCATCTGCAGCGGGTGGAGGGTGAACCCCCGCGCATCGCGCACGCGCTCGACGAGGCCGTCGATGCGGTATTCGTTCATCATGAAGCCGACGGTGCCGAGATTGAGGCCGAACATCGGCTTGGGAGCGCGTGCGTCGAGCGCGGCGTGGAGCACCTGAAGCAGGAACCCGTCGCCGCCGAGGGCGATCACCACCTCGGCCTCCGAGACCGGGCCGAAGTCGTAGCGCGTGCGCAGGTCGAGCGCCGCCGCCTCGGCCTGCGGCGTCGGCGACACGAGCAGTGCGAGCTTCATCCGCCCGTGACGCTCATATGGCGGCGCAATGCGGGTGCTGCGGCGCGGCGGTCGATGACGAAGTCATGGCCCTTCGGCTTGCGCGTCATCGCTTCGTCGAGCGCCGCGTCGAGCGCATCGTCGTGCGCGTGCGCGCGGATGATCGAGCGCAGGTCGGCGCTGTCGTCCTGCCCGAGGCAGAGGTAGAGCATGCCCGTCGCGGTCAGCCGCACGCGGTTGCAGCTCTCGCAGAAATTATGCGTCAGCGGCGTGATGAACCCCAGCCGCTGGCCGGTCTCGGCGATGCGCACATAGCGCGCCGGGCCCCCGGTCGAATCGGGCAGGTCGATCAACGTGCGCGTGCGCTCGAGGTCGCGGCGGACCTTAGTAAGCGGTAGGTAGCGATCGACGCGGTCCTCGGCGACATCGCCCAAGGGCATCGTCTCGATCAGTACCAGATCGTGGCCATGGGCGGCGGTCCAGTCGAGCATCTCGCCGATCTCGCCGTCGTTGACGCCTGCCAGCGCGACCATGTTGATCTTGACGTGCAGCCTGGCGGCGCTCGCGGCGGCGATCCCCTCCAGCACCTGCGGCAGGCGTCCCCAGCGCGTGACGCGCGCGAACTTGTCCGCGTCGAGCGTGTCGAGGCTGACGTTGATCCGCCGCACCCCGGCGGCGCGCAGGTCGGTGGCATGGCGCGCCAGCTGCGAGCCGTTGGTGGTCAGCGTCAGCTCGTCGAGCGCGCCGCTGTCGAGATGCCGACCCAGCGACCGCACCAGCCCGATGATCCCGCGCCGCACCAGCGGCTCGCCGCCGGTCAGCCGCAGCTTGCGCGTGCCCCGCCGCACGAACGCACTGGCAATCCGGTCGATCTCCTCGAGGCTGAGCACCTCCGCCTTGGGCAGGAAGGTCATGTCCTCGGCCATGCAGTAAACGCAGCGAAAGTCGCAGCGGTCGGTGACCGAGACGCGCAGATAGTCCACCGTGCGCCCGAAGCCGTCGATGAGCGGACGCAGCGCAGAGACGCGCGCGGCGGGCGGGGCTCCCGGCAAGGCACGGACGGGCAACTCGTCGAGCATTCGGCTGACATGGCGTTGCGAGGGGGGAAAGTCCACTGTCGACCGGGATGACGGCGCGCCCGCCCTCATGCTAGGCACACCGCCGCCATGACCTATGCTTCCGACTTCCTGCGCGTCCTCGACGAGCGCGGCTTCATTCACCAGGTTACCGACGCGACCGCGCTCGACGCGGCGGCGGTGGGGGGCGTGGTGACGGCGTATGTCGGTTACGACTGCACTGCGCCGTCGCTGCACATCGGCAATCTCGTATCGATCATGATGCTGCGCCATTTCCAGCAGGCGGGCCACCGGCCGATCGTTCTGATGGGCGGCGGCACCACCAAGGTCGGCGATCCGTCGGGCAAGGACGAGGGGCGGCAGCTCCTCGACGACGCGCGCATCGCGGCGAACAAGGCGAGCATCCGGCGTATCTTCGAGCGCTTCCTGCGCTTCGACGGGCCCAATGCGGCGATCATGGCCGATAATGCCGACTGGCTCGACGGGCTGGCGTATATCCCGTTCCTCCGCGACATCGGGCGGCATTTCTCGGTCAACCGGATGCTGACCTTCGATTCGGTCAAACTGCGCCTCGACCGCGAGCAGCCGCTGAGCTTCCTCGAATTCAACTACATGATCCTGCAGGCCTACGACTTCCTCGAACTGTCGCGGCGTGAAGGGTGCGCGTTGCAGATGGGCGGCAGCGACCAGTGGGGCAACATCGTCAACGGCACCGACCTCATCCGCCGTGTCGACGGCAAAGCGGCGTTCGGGCTGACGACGCCGCTGATCACCACCGCTGACGGCGCCAAGATGGGCAAGACCGCCAATGGCGCGGTGTGGCTCCACGAGGATTCGCTGCCGGCCTGGGATTACTGGCAGTTCTGGCGCAACACCCACGACGCCGATGTCGGGCGCTTCCTCAAGCTGTTCACCGACCTGCCGATGGACGAAATCGCGCGACTGGAGGGGTTGATGGGGGCCGAGATCAACGCCGCGAAAGTCGCGCTGGCGAATGCCGCGACAGAATTGTGCCGGGGTCGGGAGGCCGCAGTGGCGGCAGCCTCGACGGCGGCGGCGACATTTGCCGATGGCGGCGCGGGCGACGACCTGCCGGGCTTCGCGGTGTCCGGACCGGTCAGCATCATCGACGCGCTTGTCGGCCTCGATTTTGCAGCGTCGAAGGGCGAGGCGCGGCGGCTCGTCGCGGGCGGCGGGGCGCGCATCGATGGGGTCGTCGCGGGTGAGGACGGGATGGCCGGGCCGGGCGCGCGCATCTCGGCGGGCAAGAAGCGCCACGGGGTGCTGACGGCGGCATGACCCTCAAACACTCGTTCGGCGCCGTCGCGCGGCCCGATGCGCGTGTCCTGATCCTCGGCAGCCTGCCCGGCGACCGCAGCCTCGCGGCGCAGGAATATTATGCCCATCCCGGTAACCGCTTCTGGGAACTGGTGGGGGCAGCGATCGACTCCGACCTGCGCGCGCTGCCGTATGCGGCGCGCCTCGACCGGCTCGCCGACGCGGGCATCGGCCTGTGGGACGTCATCGCTTCGGGACACCGCCCCGGCAGTCTCGATGCGGCGATCCGCGACGCGACGGTGAACGACCTTGCCGGGTTGCGTGCGACGCTCCCCGATTTGCGCGCCGTCGCGTTCAACGGGCGGACGGCCGCCAGCATCGCGGCGCGCGAAGGCATCGACTTCGGCAGCCTCGCGCGCGTCGCGCTGCCGTCGAGCAGCGGCGCGCATGCGCGGATGAGCTTCGCCGCCAAGTGCGACCATTGGCTCGCCCTGCGCGACTGGCTGTGGGTCGACGCGGCGAGTGCAGGCGGCTAGAGCGCGCCGACCCGGCAGCGAGTGCGAGGCTCATGACATCTTCCCCCCATCGCGGAGCCACGCTCCGTCGCTCGCTCGTGGCTGCAGCGCGCGTGTCGGCGCTGGGCAGTCTGGCGGTTCCCGCCGGGCTTGCCGCGCAGGTCGCGCCGCGCGCCGCTGACGCCGCACAGACGGTAGTCACCGACCAGACCGACGACGCCGAGATCGTCGTCACGGGGCAGCGCCAGCGCGGCGCGGTGATCGGCGACATTCCGCCCGACATCCAGATCGGCCCCGCCGAGATCCGGTCGTACGGCGCGAATTCGCTCGCCGAGCTGCTCGACGCGATCAGTCCGCAGACCGCGAGCGGTCGCGGGCGCGGCGGCGATGCGCCGGTGACCTTGCTCAACGGCCGCCGCATCTCGGGGTTCGCCGAAATCCGCGACATCCCGCCCGAGGCGATCATCCGCGTCGACATTTTGCCCGAGGAGGTGGCGCTCAAGTACGGCTACCGCGCCGACCAGAAGGTCGTGAACATCGTGCTCCGCCCGCGCTTCCGCGCGCTGACCGCCGAAATCGAGGGCCGCACCTCGACGGACGGCGGGCGCGACAACCCCAATGTCGAGGCGAGCCTGCTCAAGATCGACAAGTCGGGGCGCTTCAACCTTGCGGGCGAATACACGCACAACGACGGCCTGCTCGACAGTCAGCGCAACATCGTCGAGTCGGCATCGCGGCGGCCCTACGACCTCGCGGGCAACGTCGTCGCGCCGTTCGGGTCGGGATCGAGCGAGATCGACCCTGCGCTCAGCGCGCTCGCCGGACAGCCGGTAACCGTCGCGGGTGTACCTGCCAGCGCCGCGTCCGCTGCGCCGGGGCTTGGCGCTTTCACCCCGACTGCCAACCGCGCGAACACCACGAACCTCGCGCCGTACCGCAACCTGCTGCCCAACACCGAAAGCGCATCGGTCAACGCGGTCTTGAATCGCGGGCTGGGCAAGGTCAACGCGACGGTCAACGGGCGCTTCCAGTACGACGACAGCGCCTCGCGCCTCGGCCTTGCCAGCGCCGCGCTGGCAGTCCCGGCGGGCAGCCCGTTCTCGCCGTTCACCCGCGCGGTCGAAGTCGACCGCTATCTCGGCGACGCGGGGGTGTTGCGGCAGGACACGCGGACCACCGCGGCGCATCTCGGGCTGACCCTCGACGGCGATATCGCGCGTTGGCGCTGGTCGCTCACGAGCGTCTTCGACCGCACCGATACGCGGACGCTGACCGACCGGGGCATCGACACGAGCGCGTTCCAGGCGCGGCTGAGCGCGCGCGATCCGTCGGCGAACCCGTTCGGGCCGTTGCTGCCCGCCGTGCTCGGGCCGCGCCTGACCGACCGTGCCGATTCGCTGTCGACCTCGGGGGGTGCCAACCTGATGGTCAGCGGCTCGCCGTTCGACCTGCCCGCCGGGGCCGTTTCGACGAGCGCTCGGGTGGGCTATAACGCGCTCGGCTTCGACAGCTCGTCGGTGCGCAGCGGCGTCGCGCAATCGGGAACGGTCACCCGCGACACCGCCAACGGCCAGTTTAACATCGACCTGCCGCTGACCAGCCGCCGCCAGGGTTTCGGCGCGGCGGTCGGCGACCTGTCGGTCAACGCCAATGTCGCGGTCGACCACCTGTCCGACTTCGGCACGCTGGTCGTCTATGGCTACGGCGCGCACTGGACGCCCATCGCCCCGATCAGCCTCGTCGTCTCGGCGACGCAGGAGGACGGCGCGCCGTCGGTGCAGCAGCTCGGCAACCCGCAGGTGGCGACGCCGCAGGTGCAGGTGTTCGACTATCGCTCGGGGCAGACCGTCGAGGTGACGCGTCTCGACGGTGGCAACCGCGCGCTGATCGCCGATCATCGTTCGGTGGTGAAGGCGGGGCTGACGCTCAAGCCGTTCGAAAAGCGCGATATCACGCTGACCGCTACTTATGTCCGCAGCGAGACGAAGAATGCGATCAGCGCCTTCCCCGGCAGCACCGCTTCGCCTGAGATCGAGGCGGCGTTCCCCGACCGCTTCGTCCGCGATGCCAGCGGGCGGCTGACGCAGATCGACGCAAGGCCGGTCAACTTCGCCCGCGAGACGCGACAAGAATTGCGCTGGGGGATCAATTTCTCGAAGTCGTTCAAGTCGAAGGCGCAGGACCAGTTCGCCGCGGCGCGCGCGGCGGCGCAGGCGGCGCAGGCTGCCCGTCCGCCGGGCGCCGCCGCCGACGCACGCGGTCCCGGAGGTGGTCCGGGCGGCGGGCGCGGTCCCGGTGGCGGCGGCGGCGGGCGCGGCTTCGGCGGCGGCGGCAACCGCGTTCAGTTCGAAATCTACCATACTTGGCATTTCCAGGACGACGTGCTGATTCGCCCCGGCGTGCCGCTGCTCGACCGCCTCGACGGTTCGGCGACGGGCAGCCGGGGTGGCCAGCCGCGCCACGAGATCGAAGCGCAGGGCGGCGTCACGCGCGACGGTCTCGGGGCACGCGCCAGCTTCAAGTTCCAGACCGGCACGACGGTCGATGGAACGGCAGGAACACCGAATTCGGGCCTCGAATTCGGCAGCCTCGCGACGCTCAACCTGCGGCTGTTCGCCAATCCGGGGCAGCTGCCGGGGTTCGGTGCCAAGCACCCGTGGCTGCGCGGGTCGCGCGTGCTGTTCGCGGTCGACAATGTCTTCAACGCCCGCCAGCGCGTCACCGACGCGACGGGGGCGGTGCCGATCAACTACCAGCCCGACCGTCTCGACCCGCTCGGGCGGACGGTGCGGATCAGCTTCCGGAAGCTGTTCTTTTGAACGGCCGCTCGGGCAGGCGGACGAGGATCAGCGCGACGACGACGAGCGCCGCGCCGCCGATCTCGGCGGGGCCGGGGACTTCGCCGAAGCGCAGTGCGCCGATTGTTGCCGCGATCGCTGGCTGGACGAGCAGGGTCAGCCCGACGACGAGCGGGCGCAGGTGGCCGACAGCGTAGACGATCAGCCCTTGGCCGACGACCTGGCTGCCGAGCGCGAGCAGCACCAGCGGGGTCCAGTCGCGCGGCCAGAACGCGCCCCCCGCACCCAGCGCGACGGGCAATAGCGCAATCGCCGCGATGGCCGTGGCGAGCGCCAGCAGCGTCAACGGCGCAAGGCTGCGCCGCGCGCGGTCGACGAGGATCAGATAGCCCGTGTAGAGGACTGCCGCCGCGAGGCACAGCAGGTCGCCCGTCAGGTGCCGCGCCGACACGTCCGCCGAGCGCCCGAGCAGCAGTGCCGTCCCCGCCGCCGCGCACGCCAGCGCCAGCGCCGCGTACCGCCCCGGCAGGCGCCGCGCGACGAGGTAACCGAACAGCGGTAGCAGGAAGCTTGCGGCATTCGACAGCAGCGCCGCATTGGCGAGCGTCGTCCGCGCGATGCCGAGGTGCCAGACTGCAAGATCGCCCGCGAAACACAGCGCCGCGAGCGCAGTTGCCGCAACGACGGGGCGCGTCAGACCCTCCAGCGCCTTCGGCCGCGTCCCCGCCAGCAGCGCCAGCGGCAGTACCGCAAGCGCCACCCGCCAGAATGCCGAGGCGACGGGCGCGACATCCGCCAGCCGCACCAGACACGGCCCGAAGGCAAGGCAGATGCTGCCGAGCAGCATGGCCGGGAAGGCGAGGCGAGGCGGGGGCACGGGAGCGGGGTAGGTTATGCCCTGCTGATTGTCAGCCCGTACCCGGCCGTTTTGCCGCCAACCTTCGCTTTGGCGATCTCGGCCGCCGCAGCCCCGCTGCTATTCCGCCGCGACCAGCATCGCCTCGCTCGCCGCCTTCGCCGCCTCGATCTCGGCTGCCTTCTTCTCGACCAGCGTCACGATGTGGTCGACCATCGCGGGCTCGTCGATGTGGTGCGAGGTGACCCCCGACAGATAGACCATGTGCTTGCCGCCGCCGCCGCCGGTGATGCCGATGTCGGTCTCGCGCGCTTCGCCGGGGCCGTTGACGACGCAGCCGAGCACGCTCAGCGACAGCTCGGTGGTGACATGAGCCAGCGCGGTCTCGAGTCGCTCGACGGTCTTCACCACGTCGAAGCCCTGGCGCGCGCACGAAGGGCAGCTGACGACGCGCACGCCGCGAGCCCGGATGCCGAGCGACTTCAGGATATGATAACCGACCTTGACCTCCTCGACGGGGTCGGCGCTCAGCGATACGCGGATCGTGTCGCCGATGCCCGCCCACAGCAGCATGCCGAGCCCGATCGACGACTTGACCGTGCCGCCCTGCAGGCCGCCCGCCTCGGTGATGCCGAGATGGAGGGGATAGTCGCAGACCTCCGCCAGCCCCTGATACGCCGCGACCGCGAGGAACACGTCGCTCGCCTTCACGCTGACCTTGAACTCGTGGAAATCCTCGTCCTGGAGCATCTTCATGTGCTCGAGGGCCGATTCGACGAGCGCTTCGGGACAGGGTTCGCCGTATTTCTCGAGCAGATGGCGTTCGAGGCTGCCGGCATTGACACCGATGCGCATCGAGCAGCCATTGGCCTTGGCGGCGCGGACGACTTCGCGGACGCGCTCCTGGCTGCCGATGTTGCCGGGGTTGATGCGCAGGCACGCCGCGCCCGCATCGGCGGCTTCGAGCGCGCGCTTGTAGTGGAAATGGATGTCGGCGACGATCGGCACTTCGGAGCCGCGGCAGATCGCGCCCATCGCCGCCGTCGCCTCGACCGTCGGACACGAGACGCGGACGATATCGGCCCCGACCGCGACGCATTGGCGGATCTGTTCGAGTGTCGCGGCGGCGTCCTCGGTCGGCGTGTTGGTCATCGTCTGCACGGCGATCGGCGCGCCGCCGCCGACGGGCACCTTGCCGACCATGATCTGACGCGACGGGCGGCGCGCGATATCGCGCCAGGGACGGACGCTCATGCTGGGGCTCCGATGGTCATGCGGGCGATATAGCCGGGCGGGCGCCGGGCGGGTAGTCCCTCACGCCGCCGCATCGGCGGGTTCGAGCGGGCCGCTGAAGGGGATTTCGCCCATCGCCTCGGGGATGAACGCGACGCCGGGACGGAACAGGCGCTCCGACCCCGACAGCTGGTCGCCGCTGCACAGCTGGAGCTGCAGCCGCTCCTCGTCGCGGCGGCGGAACTCTTCCTCGATCTCGGCGATGGCGGCGGCGGGCGTGCCGAGGCTCTCGAGTGCGAGACGTCCGAGCGCGACCGACCCGTCGAACATCTCGCGCCGCGCCGCATCGACGTCGGCGCGCAGCAGATCGAGGAGATGGACGCGGTCGTAGGCGCGCGCGATCAGCTTGGCCTGTGGAAAGGCCTCGCGGATCGGCCCGAGTGTCAGCGCAGGGTCCCATTTGCCGTCGAGCGCCAGCACGATCGCCTGTGCGCCCTCGGCTCCCGCGGCGCGCAGGATGTCGACGCGGCGCCCGTCGCCGAAATAGACGCGGTTGCCGAACAGCTTGCTGACGTCGATCAGTTCGGGATCATTGTCGATGGCGACGACCTCGACGCCGCGCGCCAGCAGCATCTGCGCGACGCCCTGGCCGACGCGCCCCGCGCCGACGAGGATGACGCGCGCCTCGGCATCGCGGTGGACGACCGCCTCGGGCCCGTCGAGGTCGGTGCGCGGCGCTTCGGCCGGGTTGAAGCGGCTGGCGAGGCGGATCAGGAACGGCGTCGCGACCATCGAGCAGGTCACCACCGCGCCGAAGATCTGTGCGGCTTCGTGGTCGATGAGCAGTCCGCGCTCGGCGGCGGCGAACAGCACGAAGCCGAACTCGCCGCCCTGGGCGAGGAGCAATCCCATCTGGAAAGCGCGCAGCCAACCGGTGCCGAAGGCGCGGGCCAGCAGTCCGATGACCACCGTCTTGGCTGCCATCACCGCCGCGACGAGGAGCAGCACGAGGCCGATGTGGTCGCGCACCACCGCGAGGTCGAGCGTCATGCCGACCGACACGAAGAACAGCCCGAGCAGCAGCCCGCGAAACGGCTCGATGTCGGCTTCGAGCGCGTGGCGGTAGGGCGATTCGGCGAGCATCACCCCCGCGACGAACGCCCCCATCGCCATCGACAGCCCGAGGCTTTGCATCAGCAGTGCCGCGCCGAGCACGGTCAGGAGCGCCGCCGCAGCGAACGCCTCGCGGACGCGCAGCTGGCCGATCAGGCGGAACGCCGGGTTGAGGACGTAGCGCCCGATCAGCACCAGCACGCCGAGCGCTACCGCCGTCACCAGCGCCTGCAGCCAGCCCGGCACGGTGGTCAGCGGCGCGAAGCTGACGACGTGGCGCGCGGCATCGAGCGTCGCTGCGAGCGCCGGCGGCACGGCTTCCGACGGCGGGACGCGCGAAAGGGCTGCGACGATGGTCAGCAGCGGCACGATGGCGAGGTCCTGGAACAGCAGCATCGCGAAGCTGCGGGTGCCGAACGGCGTGTTGGTGATGTCCTTCTCGGCGAGCAGCTGCATGACCAGTGCGGTCGAGCTGAGTCCGAGCGGCAGGCCGACGACGAGCGCCGCCTGCCAGCTCAGGCCCGTCAGCGCGAGCAGCACTCCGGTCAGCACGAGCCCGCACGCGACGACCTGCGCCGCGCCGAGCCCGAAGATGTCGCGCCGCAACGCCCACAGCCGCGACGGCTTGAGCTCGAGCCCGATGACGAACAGCAGCAGCACAATGCCGAACTCGGCGAGACCGCCCGCCGCCGACGGATCGTCGACCAGCCCGAGTACCGACGGCCCGATGACGATGCCCGCCGCGAGATAACCGAGCACCGCGCCCAGCCCGAGGCGCGAGAACAGCGGCACGAGAACGACGACGGCTGCGAAATACGCGACGACATTGGCAAGCAGGCTGCCGTCGTGGCCCGTCACGCGGCGGCCTCGACCGATGATTGGCTGCCCGCCGCATCGCGCGCTGCCGCCGCCGCTGCGTCGAAAGCCAGCAGGATCGAGGGATGGCGTGCCTTGTAGGGCCGCGCCGGCGCGAAGACATCGAGGCCGGGCCAGTCGCCGGGCGTCTCGCTGGTGCCCTTGAGATACGCCGACAGCCCGTCGCGCGCCGCCGCAAGTTCGTCGCCGCTGCGGCCCAGCACCGACTCGCCGAGCAGCGCCGCCGCCGCCTGGCCGAGCGCACACGCCCGCACCTCCTGCCCGAAGCGCGCGACGCGTCCGAATTCGTCGACGTCGAGGTCGACGGTGACCCGGCTGCCGCAGACGGGCGAGACGCGCACGACGCTCGCGTGGGGCGCGTCGAGGCGCGGCTGCGGCGGCGTGGCCGCGAGGCGCAGGATCCGCGTGTTGTAGAGGGGCTCGGTCATTGCGCTGTGGATATAGGGGGCAGCGGGGGAGGTCGCGCGAATTTTTCTTTCCCGTCTCCCCCGGAGCAAGGGGGCGAAAGGCTAAACCACACCCGCCCTCCTGAGCGCCGCAATCTTCTCCGCCCCGTACCCAAGTTCGGCCAGCACCGCGTCGGTATCCGCCCCCAACTTCGGCGCCGCGCGGCTCGGCAGGCGTTCGCTGTCCACCCGGATCGGCGACGCCAGCACGCGCAGCGGCCCTTGCGGGTGACCGACCTCGGTGACCATGCCCGTCCGCGCCATGAATTCGCTGTCGAGTGCCTGCCGCAGATCATTGACCGGTGCCACGGGGACCTTGCCGCCGAGCCGCGCGATCCAGTGCGCCGTCGTCTCCTGCGCGAACACCGCATCGAGGATCGCTTCGAGCGCCGCGCGGTGCTCGAAGCGCAGCGGGAAGGTCGTGAAGCGCGAGTCGTTCAGCAGTTCGGGCCGCCCGATGGTTTCGCACAGCAACGTCCAGAACTTGGGCAGCTGCGCCATCACGAACACCGAGCCGTCGGCGGTCGGGAACAGCTGCGAGGGCACCGCCGAGGGGTGCGCGCTCCGTGTCGTGCGCTCGACGACATGGCCCTCGTTCAGATACCACAGCGCCGGATAGCTCGTCTGGTGCAGCGCCGCGTCGAGCAAGGTCACGTCGAGGTCGCGGCCCTGTCCCGTCGCGCGCGCGCCGAGGATCCCCGCGAGCGTCGCGGTGGCGAGCTGCATGCCCGTCATGAAGTCGACCATCGACAGGCCGAAGCGCGTCGGCGGCGCATCCGGTTCGCCGGTCAGGCTGAGGAACCCCGCCTCGGCCTGCATCAGATAGTCGAACCCCGGCCATGCGGCGCGCTCGTTGTCGCGCCCGTATGCGGAGGCATGGACGCAAACCAGCGCCGGATTGAGGTGCCCGAGCGCCGCATAGGTCAGCCCGAGCTTGGCGGGCTGATCGCCACGCGCGTTGTTGGTGACCGCGTCCGCAGTGGCGACGAGCTTCTCGAACACCGCGCGGCCTTCCGCGGCCTTGAGGTCGAGGGTCAGCGAGCGCTTGTTGAGGTTGAACGTCTGGTAGAACAGGCTGTCGTCGTCGCCGCGATAGAAGGGCCCCGTTGCGCGGGCCGAATCGCCGCCGCGCGGCGCCTCGATCTTGATGACTTCGGCCCCGAGCTGCGCGAGCGCCATCGTGCCATAGGGACCGGCGCCGTACTGCTCGACCGAGACGATGCGGACGCCCGCGAGGGGGAGGTTCGCGCTGGCAACGCTCACGCCGGATTCCGCTTCACCCATTGCTTGGCGATGATCATCCGCTGCATCTCGTTGGTGCCTTCGCCGATGCACATCAGCAGCGCGTCGCGGTAATAGCGTTCGATCTCGTACTCCTTCGAATAGGAATAGCCGCCGAAGATGCGCATCGCCTCCTCGGCGTTCTTGACCGCCGCTTCGGACGCGAAATACTTCGCCATGCCAGCCTCCATGTCGACGCGCTCGCCGCGGTCGTAGGCTTCGGCGGCGTCGAGGGTCAGCAGCCGTGCGGCGCGGGCGCGAGTCACCATCTCGCCGAGCTTGAGCTGGATCGCCTGATGCTCGGCGATCGGCTTGCCCATCGTCTTGCGGACCTGCGCATAGTCGGTCGCCAGCCGCAGCGCGCCCTCGGCCAACCCGACGCCGCGCGCGGCGACGTTGATGCGGCCGAGTTCGAGACCGCCGGTGGCCTGGAAGAAGCCCTGGCCCTCGACCCCGCCGATCAGCTGGTCGGCAGGGATGCGGCAGTCCTCGAAGATCAGCTCGGCCGAATCGATCGACTTGTAGCCGAGCTTCTCGATCTTCTTGCCGACGCGGAAGCCCGGCAGTCCCTTGTCGGCGATGAACAGGCTCATGCCCTGATAGCGTGGCGATGCGGACGCGTCGGTCTTGACCAGCAGCGCGAAGGCGTGGCCCTTGATGCCGTTCGAAATCCACGTCTTGGTGCCGTTGACGATATAGGCGTCCCCCTCCGAATCAGAGACGCGCCGCGCGGTCATGCGGATCGCCTGCAGGTCGGTGCCGGCGTCGGGCTCGGTCAGCGCGAGGCCGCCGCGAATCTCGCCGCGCGCCATCTTGGGGAGCCACTTGGCGCGCTGCGCGAGCGTGCCGAACTTCTCCACCGCGAGGGCCATGATGAGATGGCTGTTGAAGATGCCCGTGGGGGCCATCCAGTAACTGCTGATCCGCGCGACGATCTTGGCATAGGTCGTCGCGGGCAGGCCGAGCCCGCCATATTCTTCACCGATGGTCGCGCCGAACAGGCCGAGGTCGACCATCTGGTCGACGATCTTCGCCGGCCAGATGTCGCCGTGGTCGTGCTCGACGACGACAGGACGCAGCTCGCGGTCGATCCACTTGTCGATCGAATCGAGCAGCTGCGCCTCGAAATCGGCGTCGACGTGCCGAAGCTGCTGGTAAGCCGTCGCCATCATTCGTCTCCGGGGCCGAAACCCGTCTTCCAGATCAGCATCGTGCGCAGGAAGTCGCAGACGACGACGCCGTCCTGGTTGCGCCCGACGGTCTTGATCGTGACGATTCCCTGCTCTGGGCGCGACGCCGACTCGCGCTTCTCGATGACTTCACTCTCGGCGTACAGCGTGTCGCCCGCGAAGACCGGTGCGGTCATGCGGATTTCCTTCCAGCCGAGGTTGGCGACGGCCTTCTGGCTGACGTCCGAAACGCTCATGCCGACGAGGATCGCGACGGTCAGCGGCGAATTGACCAATGGGCGCTTGAACTCGGTCTTGGCGGCGTAGACGTGGTCGAAGTGCGCGGGGTGCGTGTTCATCGTCAGCAGCGTGAACCAGATATTGTCGGTCTCGGTGATCGTCCGGCCGGGGCGGTGTTCGTAGACGTCGCCGACGACGAACTCCTCGAAGCTGCGCCCGTAGGTCTCGCGGTAACGCTGCGGCCCGACTTCGATGACGCCTCGCCGCACGTGTTCGTCTCCGCCGCCGCTTGCCAAATTTGTCCGGACAACTCTAGGGTGCACGCCGTACGACGGCAAGGGGGCGGGACGATGCGGATCGGGTTCGGGCGTTGGAAGGCGGGCGCGGCGGGTACGGCCATGCTGGTGGCCCTGCACGCTGCGGGTGCCCTGATCGCCGTTCACGCAGCGGGCGCGCGGACGCTCGATCTCACCAACCCCGCCGACGCGCTTGCGGCGTCGCGCAAGGTGCAGTGCTCGCTCAAGGACAATGTCGCGGTCGTCTATCACTGGTCGGGCAAGGTGTTCAGCCGCGTCGAGGGCGAGCCCGACCGGCATCTGTTCGATCTCGAGGGCATGAACGTCCGCCAGTGCATTACCGTGACCGACCCCGCGCGCGGCACCGGCTGGCGACAGGTCAGCCGCGAGCTGATGTTCTACCTCGATCCCGCGACGCATGCCGTGCTCAAGACGTGGGAGAACCCGTGGACGCGCAAGACCGTCGACGTCGTTCACGTCGCCAACGACCCTGTCAATTCGCGCCCGAGCTTCCCGACGACGCGCGACGGCAAGCCCTACGATCTCGGTGCACGCATCGAAAACGGGCGGGTCTTCATGCCGACCGAGGTGCCGCTGTTCTACCAGAACCCGCTGGGCGGCGACTACCAGGCCTATGCCGGCAACCAGTACCACGCGATGGAGATCTTCGACTTCGTCGCCGATGCGAAGGACCTGCTCGACGCGAGCAAGGACCGCGCCAATGCGTCGATCGCGTGGGTCCGTATCTCGCCGTGGCTGCCGTGGATGGAGATGAGCGGGCGGAACGGCATCCTGGTCTTCAACGCCACCGGCCAGACGCTGCCCGGCGGGATCGCCGCGCTGCCGCCGGTGATCCGCGAGCAGATCGCCGCGAACTACCCGAGCTACACCGCGCCGCCGCCGACCGACGACGCGCGCCCCAACGAGACGAGCTGGACCTATTTCAAGAAAAAGGCGGATGCGGCTAAGGCGAGTGCTCCGAAGCCCTAGAGTGCGCCGCCCATGACCATCCGCCCCGCGCGTCCCGACGACGTGCCGATCATCCTGCAATTCATCCGCGACCTCGCCGCGTACGAGAAATCGCCCGATTCGGTCGTCGCGACCGAGGCGAGTCTCCACGACGCGCTGTTCGGCGAGCGCCCGCCGGTCGAGGCGGTGCTGTCCGAAGTCGACGGCAGGCCGGTCGGCTTCGCGCTGTTCTTCCACAATTACTCGACGTGGACGGGGTGGCGCGGCATCTATCTCGAGGATTTGTATGTCACGCCCGAAGCGCGCGGCCGCGGCACGGGCAAGGCGCTGCTCGCGCACGTCGCGGCGCTCGCGGTGGCGCGCAACTGCGCGCGCTTCGAATGGGCGGTGCTCGACTGGAATGCCCCGGCGATCGGCTTTTATAAAAAGCTCGGGGCCAAGGCGATGGATGAGTGGACGGTGATGCGCCTGACCGGCGACGCGCTCCACCGCGTTGCGGCGCAGGCGGGGCCGACCGCGTGATTGCCTGGGCCGCGCTGATCGCGGGCGGGCTGTTCGAGGTCGGCTTCACCACCGCGCTGCGCCACGTCGACGGCTTTCGCAACTGGCCGTGGGTGGCGGCCTTCCTCGTCTCGGTGTCGCTGAGCATGGGGCTGCTCGAAGTCGCATCGCGCTCGATCCCGCTCGGCACGGCGTACGCGGTCTGGGTCGGCATCGGCGCGGCGGGCACGCTCGCGGTCGGCATCCTCGCCTATCACGAGACGGCGAGCCTGCCGCGCCTGCTGCTCGTCGCGGGGCTGATCGCCTGCATCGTCGGGCTGAAGCTCGTGCGGTAGCTGGCGTCGCCGCAACGACCCGCTAGTTTGCCTCCATGGACCTGCCCGAATCGCACGCGCATCCGCATCACACCGGACACCGTTGGGTCGATTATATCATCGCGGGCAGCGCGCTGCTGGTGTCGGTGATCTCACTATGGCTGGCGATCGGGCACGGCCACACGATGGAAAAGCTGGTCGCGGCAAACTCGTGGCCGAACATCGAGAACGTCAACGCCATCGAGCCGCGCGCGGCAGGCATGGCGTTCAGCCTGGGTTTTCGCAACAGCGGCGTCGGTCCCGCCTTCGTCGAGACGATCGAGGTCTGGCAGGGCGGGCGACCCGTCGCTTCGGTCCGCGACGTGCTGCGCTCGGTCGTCGATGCCGCTGGGTATCGCGGCAAGCCGCTGATTCTCGCGGGCTCCAATATCGTCGGTTCGGTGGTGCCGAGCCGCGACACGGTGCGCGTGCTCGACGTGACGCTGCCCGGGCTCGCCAAGTCGTCGGCTGCGACATTGCTGCCGATCAATGCCGGGCTGCGGGTCCGCGTCTGCTTCTGCTCGGTGTTCGAGGAATGCTACGTCGCCGACTCGGCGGCGGCGCGCCAGCGGCCCCGGCGCGTCGATGCGTGCCCGGTCCCCGCGCAACCGTTCGACGACGATCTGTCGGAGGCGATCGCGGCCAAGCCGGAAGCGCCCGGCCCAGCACGGGATGACATCGCGGCTGCGCGCCCCTAACAGCGGCGCATCATGGCCGACAAAATCCAGCGCGTTCGCGGCACCCAGGACCTGTTCGGCGAGGACATCGCGCGCTTCGATCACGTCGTCGAGACCTTCAACCGGGTTCGCAAGCTCTACGGCTTCCGCCGCGTCGACGTGCCGGTGTTCGAGCCGACGGCGGTGTTCGCGCGTTCGCTCGGCGAGACCACCGATGTCGTGTCGAAGGAAATGTATTCGTTCGAGGACCGCGGCGGCGACTCGCTGACGCTGCGCCCCGAGTTCACCGCGGGCATCTGCCGCGCCTATATCCAGAACGGCTGGCAGCAGCACGGCGTCCTCAAGCTTGCTGCGCACGGGCCATTGTTCCGCTACGAACGCCCGCAGAAAGGCCGCTACCGCCAGTTCCACCAGCTCGACGCCGAGATCATCGGTGCCGCCGAACCCGCTGCCGACGTCGAGGTCATCGCGCTCGGCGACCACCTGCTGCGCGAGCTGGGATTGGGCGACAAGGTCGTGCTGCAACTCAACACGCTCGGCGATGCCGAGAGCCGCGCGGCGTGGCGCGGGGCGCTGGTCGCGCACTTCACACGGCATCAGGACGCGCTGTCGGGCGAGAGCCGCGAGCGGCTGGCGAAGAACCCGCTGCGTATCCTCGATTCGAAGGCCGAGTGTGACCGCGCGCTCGTCGCCGACGCGCCGCGCATCGACGCGCACATGACGCGCGAAGCCGGGGCGTATTTCGAGGCGGTCCGCAAGGGCCTGCAGGCGGCGGGCGTCGCGTACGTCCGCAACGAAGCGCTGGTGCGCGGCTTCGATTACTACCGCCACACCGCGTTCGAGTTCGTCACCGACCACCTCGGCGCGCAGGGCACGGTGATCGGGGGAGGGCGCTACGACGGCCTGATCGAAACGATGGGCGGCCCGCCGACGCCCGCAGTCGGCTGGGCGGCGGGGATCGAACGGCTGACGATGTTGGTGGGGGAGGTGGCTGAGGAGCGTCCGTTCCTCACCGTCATTCCCGACAGCACCGAAGTCGAGCATGACGCTGTCATGATCACCCAAGCGTTGCGCACTGCGGGTTTCGTCGTTGACCTAGCCTTCCGCGGCAATTCCAAGCGACGTTTCGAGATCGCGACCCAGCGAGGATCGATTGGACGTCTTGTCGTCAACAAGTCTGGACCGACTGGCCTCGCAGACCGAGTGGGCTTGCACGTCCGTATAAACTTGCCTGACAGTTATGACTCGGCAGACGACAGCACCAAGGATGTCTTACTGACGGCCTTGAAAAGCAGCTACAAAGTGGTTCGGCACGCTCGGAATGAGGTTGGGTATGCGGTTGACGCAGTGCTTCAGCCATTGCTTGACGCATGACCTCCATCTCCCCCGACCGCATCGCGCAGATCGAGCGGCGGCATGCCGACCTCGCCGCGCGGATGGGCAACCCCGACCTGCCGTCCGACCAGTTTGTGCAGCTGTCGAAGGACTATGCCGAGCTGACCCCCGTCGCCGAGGCGGCCGCCGCGCTGCGCAAGCTGCGCGACGAGCAGGCCGGGCTGACCGCGATGCTCGTCGACCCCGAGATGAAGGAGATGGCCGAGGCCGAGCTCGCCGACCTCGACACCGCCGTGCCCGCCGCCGAACGCGCGCTGGCGCTCAAGCTGCTGCCGCGCGATACCGCCGACGACCGGCCCGCGATGCTCGAACTTCGCCCCGGGACGGGAGGCGACGAGGCGGCACTGTTCGTCGGCGACCTGTTCCGCATGTATCAGCGCTATGCCGACACGCGCGGCTGGCGCGTCGAGACGATCACCGCGACCGCCGGCGAAATGGGTGGCTTCAAGGAGGTCGTCGCGTCGATCACCGGCCCGCAGGTCTTTGCCCGCCTGAAATTCGAATCTGGCGTCCACCGTGTCCAGCGCGTCCCGGCGACCGAGACGCAGGGGCGCATCCACACCAGCGCCGCGACCGTTGCGGTGCTTCCCGAGGCGGAAGAAGTCGACGTCCAGATCGACGAGGCGCGCGACCTGCGGATCGACGTGTTCCGCTCGTCGGGACCGGGCGGCCAGTCGGTCAACACCACCGATTCGGCGGTGCGGATCACGCATATCCCGAGCGGGTTGGTGGTTATCCAGCAGGATGAGAAGTCGCAGCACAAGAACAAGGCCAAGGCATTGAAGGTGTTGCGGACGCGATTGTTCGAAGCCGAGCGCGAAAAGCTCCACAATGCGCGCGCCGAAACGCGCAAGTCGATGGTCGGGTCGGGCGATCGCTCGGAGCGCATCCGCACCTACAACTTCCCGCAGGGTCGGGTGACCGACCACCGCATCAACCTGACGCTCCACCGGCTGCCGGAAGTGCTCGAGGGGACGGGCCTCGACGAACTGATCGCGGCACTGATCGCCGAGGACGAGGCGGCGCGGCTGGCGGATCTGGATGCGTGACCCTTCCCCCTCAACGGGGGAGGGGAGTGCTGAAGCCCTTCGCGCCGCCGTACTCCGCATTGACCGCCTCGACGCCGAAGTGCTCCTCGCCCACCTCCTCGGCGTTCCGCGCCTGACGCTGCTCCTCGGCCCCGATCGCCAGATCGACACCGCCGCCTACGCCACCCTCGTCGATCGCCGCGCGGCAGGCGAGCCCGTCGCTTATATCACGGGTAGCCGCGAATTCTGGTCGCTCGACCTGCGCGTTACCACCGACGTCCTCATCCCCCGCCCCGATTCGGAGACGCTGATCGAGGCCGCCATCGCGCATTTCGGCGACGGCGTGCCTGCGACGGTCCTCGATCTCGGCACGGGTTCGGGTGCGTTGCTGCTCGCCGCGCTGAGCGTTTGGCTGCAGGCGCGCGGGGTCGGGATCGACGCGTCGGCAGCGGCGCTGGCGGTCGCGGTGGACAACGCGCGGCGTCTCGGGTTCGACGAGCGGTCGCGTTTCGCGGTTGGCGGCTGGCGCGGCGACGGCGGCGTCCACGACCTCATCCTGTGCAATCCACCCTATATCGCCGAAGGCGCGCCGCTGCCGCGCGACGTGCGCGACCACGAGCCCCACACCGCGCTGTTTGCCGGACCCGACGGTCTCGCCGACTACGCCCGCATCGCCCCCAACCTCGGGGCGCAGCTTTCGCCCGGCGGCGTGGCGTGCATCGAAATCGGCCACGACCAGGGCGACACCGTCGCCGCACTGTTCGAGGACGCGGGTTTGAGCGTCGCTTTGCGGCGCGACCTCGCGGGCTTGCCGCGCTGTCTCGTCGTCACCAGATAGTGCTTGGAGCGGCGCAATTTTGCCGCTAGTGCTGATGCCAAGGCGCGGGTGGACCCACGAAGTCCCCGGCCTGACCGACCTCCGACAGACGCGGCACAGGCACCGACACTTCAGCCGACCGCATACGGACTTTGCCGGGGTCGGCACCCTCTTACGAGCGCGCGCGGGCATCTCGCCCAAGCGCCGGGACTCGGGGACGATGAATTTGATACGCAACAACACGAACAACCAGCAGAACGGGCGGCGGCGCGGTCGCGGCGGCGGTCAGGGTGGCGGCGGTGGCGGGATGCCGCCACGCCAGGGCGGTGGCCAGAACTATGGCAACAACCGCATGGATCTGCGCCAGCGCGGCAATGCGACCCAGTTGCTCGAGAAGTACAAGACGCTGGCGCGCGACGCCGCGCAGCAGGGCGACCGCGTCGCCTCTGAATATTACCTCCAGTACGCCGATCACTATTTCCGCGTCCTCTACGAAATTCGCGAACGGCAGCCCGAACATCAGCGCGGACCGCGCCCCGGTTACGACGCCGACGACGAAGATGCCGATGTCGGCAATGGCTACAACCCCGCTGCCTATGCCGCGTCGAGCAGCGACGCGCCGCAAAGCGGTGGGGACCGCGACGGCAACCGCGATACTGACGACGGCGACGACGGCGGGCGCACCGCGCGGTTCGACGGCAATCAGGCAAGCAACGGCGGCAACAACGGCGGCGACCGCCAGCCGCGCGACGATCAGCGCCCGCGCCGCGACGACTATCGCGCCGGCGAGGCGCGCCGCGATGAACCGCGCCGCGATGACAGTCGTAATGACGGGCGCAGCGACGGGCGTAGTGACGGCCGCCTGGAAGGCCGGCGCGACGATAACCGCCGCGACGAGAGTCGGCAGGAGTTCCGCCCCGAACCGCGTCGTGACGAGTATCGCGCCGAGCCGCGCCGCGACGATCAGCGCCGCGATTCCGCGCCGTCCGCCGACGGAGGCCGTGACGACGCGCCGCGTTTCGAACCCGCGCCGCGTCGTGACGAGGCGCGTCGCGACGAGTCGCGGCGTGCGCCGCGCGGCGATGTTGCGCGCGTCGATACGGCACGCGGGGCC
>JBBQVB010000019.1:0-29301 GCA_038211965.1 Sphingomonadales bacterium | reverse complement strand
GGGTCAGCGACGACCGGAGAACGGCAAACTGCGCGAGCGCAAATCGTCCGAGATCGCCCTTCGCGACCGTCAGCGCGCCGCGCCCGACCTGGGCGGCTGCGTCGCAGAACGCATATTGGGCGTCGAGCGTTGAAAAGCTGTTGTACGTCTTGGTCGTATACTGGTCGAAACTGCTCAGGCCCTTCGCACCGTCGTAGCGTCTGAAATGCGCCTGCATCGTCGTCTGCGCGGCAGCCAGCTCGAGCGAATGATGTTTGAGCAGGTCGTTGTAGGTGCGCACCGTCGCCAGAAATGGCGAGAACTGGCACTGCAGCGCCGCGACGTTGAGCCCAGCGCGCAGGTTCCAGACCGCATGGGCCTCCGCCTCGGCAGTGGTCATCGCCCGCATGGTGATCGACTTGGGGACCAGTACGCCGCCGATCGTCGGCGACGCGACGGGTACGACGACCGGCTTGACGGTCGCGGGACGTGCTGGAGCCTTGCGCGCCGGCTTGGCCGCTGCCGGCGATGTGGTGCAGACTATCAGGGCGAGCGGGACGACAAAAAGCGGACGGAACATTGATACTCCTCGAAAAACCGCCGGTCGGACCGGGCGGTGACCCGGCATAACCGGCGGCCCGCCCCGCCGCCGGTGGGGTGTTGATCAGCCGAGGATGCTGCCGAGCTGCATCGCGACCGACATGTCGCCCTCGACCTTGAGCTTGCCCATCATGAACGCCATCTGCGGGTTCTGCTTGCCCGTCGCCATGTCGGTGAAGTCGGCCATCGAAACCTTGACGGTGCAATCGGTCGGCACGTTCTGATTGTCGACGACCGCAGGCGAGACGGTGTCGTCGATCCGCACCGCGCCGTCGTCGCCGAAATCGAACTTGACCGATTTCTTGAGGTTCGCGCTGGCGCCGACGCGCGTCCGCATCTGCTCGGTGATTGCTTCGAGGCTCATGTCTCTCTCCCAAGGGTAGCAGTTTCGCCGCCATCATAGAGCGGCACGCATAAAAAAGAAGGGCCGCCGAATGGCGACCCTTCCTCTTCTCGTTCGATTAGAACCGTCGAGCTTACTTCTTCTCTTCGGTCTTCGTCGTCGTGGTCGTCGCGTCGGTTGCGGGCGGCGCGGCGGGGGCCATCGCATCGGCAGCACCAGCAGCCGGCGGCGTTGCCATCGCATCGGTCGACGTCGTGTCGGTCGCGGCGGGCGGCGTCGCCATCGCGTCGGCGGCCGGCGGGGTCGCCGTCGCGTCGGTCGTGGTCGCAGTGGTCGTGTCGGTGGTCGTCGTCTCGGCCTTCTTCTCGCCGCATGCGACGACGAGGAGGCCGACACCGGCGACGAGCGTAACGGTCTTCAGCTTCATAAGAAGATCACCCATTTTGGTTTCCTTTGTTGCTTGATCGAGCGTGATAGCGTCGGTTTCGGTTCAGCCCTTATCCCCTAACCGGAGTGGACATTAGCAGATTCCGCGTCGCCCTCAAGCGCGATTGCAACATCTGTTTCAACGGCCCGCCGGACCGCCGAGCAGTACCGGCACGGTCGCGGCGAGCGCATTATCCACCTCCGCGAAGTTTGCGTCGATCCCCAGCGCAGCGAGGCTGGTGACCGTGAATTCGTCGAGGCCACAGGGGATGATGCCCGAGAAATGGGCAAGGTCGGGCGCGACGTTGATCGCGAGGCCGTGGAAGGACACCCAGCGCCGCACGCGCACGCCGATCGCGGCGATCTTCGCCTCGCCGGTCGGGCTTGCCACCCAGACACCGATCCGGCCCGGCGCCACGAACGCCGGCACGCCGAGCCGCGCGAGCGCCGCCACCACCCAGTCCTCGAGCGCGCCGACATAGGCGCGCAGGTCGCGCCCGCGCGCGGCGAGGTCGGCCATGACATAGACGACGCGCTGGCCGGGCCCATGGTAGGTATAGCGTCCACCGCGTCCACTGGCGAAGACGGGCAGGCCGCGCGGGTCGAGCAATTCGGCGGCGGCGGCGCTGGTTCCTGCGGTGTAAAGCGGCGGGTGCTCGACGAGCCAGATTCGCTCGTCCGCCGTCCCGGCACGGATCGCGTCGGCGCGCGCCTCCATCGCCGCAACAGCCTCCGGGTAGGGTGTCAGTCCGGGTTCGACGCGCCATTCCACGCTAGCGCAGCGTCCCGAAGAATTTCCGCACGTCGCCAAGGTAGAGCTCGGGCTCATCGAGGCTGGCGAAATGCCCGCCGCGCGGCATGTCGGTCCAATGGACGACGTTGTAGCCGCGTTCGACGATGCGCCGCGCCGGGAAGGCGAGCAGGTCGTAGGGGAACGCCGCGACGCCGGTCGGCACCTCGACACGACGCCCCTCGGGGATCGCGAAGCCGCCTTCGAGGAACATGCCGCGATAGATCCACGTCGCGGTCAGGAAGCTGCGCGTCGTCAGGTAGATCATGATGTTGGTGAGCAGCCAGTCCATCGGATAGGGCGGGTCGGTGACCCCCGCTTTGCCATCTGGTCCGTCGGTGTCCGACCAGCCGACGAATTTTTCGCAGAACCACGCCGCAACGCCCATCGGCGAATCCATCATCGCGAACCCGAGGCTTTGCGGCTTGGTCCCCTGGATCTGGAGATAGCCGGTCTCGCGGTCGCGGATCGCCATCGCCTTCTGCAGCCACGCGACATCGTCGGGCGTCTCGGGGCTCATGTTGGCGGGGCGCAGGCCGAAGCCACTGAGATGCAGCCCGTCGAGGCGCGCGCTGTCGAGGCCGAGCCACCCGCCGATGACGCAGCCCCAGTCGCCGCCCTGATACAGATACCGCTCGTAGCCGAGCGCGGGCATCAGCGCGTCGTACAGCCCGGCGATGCGGCGCGGTCCCCACATTCCCGACGGCCGGTCCGACCAGGCATAGCCGGGCAACGAAGGCGCGACGACATGGAAAGCCGGAAGATCCTCCGACTCCGGTTCGGCAAGGCGTTCGACGACGGCGTGAAACTCGAGGATCGATCCCGGCCAGCCGTGCGCGATGAGCAGCGGACGCGCATCGGGCCGCGACGAGCGGCGGTGCAGCGCGTGCAGGTGGAACCCCGGCTCGACCTCGACGCGGACGTGCGGTAGGCGGCCGATGTGCGCGGCGGCAGCAGGCCAGTCGTAGGTGTCGAGCCAATAGGCCCGCAGCCGCTCCATGTAGGCGCGGTTCGCCCCGTGGCTCCACCCCGCCCCCTCGGGCTCCTCGAAGAAGCGGTACGCCGCGACACGCTCGCGCACCCACGCGGCTTCGGCTTCGTTGACGGGAACGGTGAACGGGGTGACGGTCACGCCGCAAGCGCCTGACGGCCATCCGCCAAAATCAGGTCGCTGACCTTCTCGGCGATCATGATTGTCGGCGCGTTGGTGTTGCCGCTGACCAGGTAGGGCATGACGCTGGCATCGACGACGCGCAGGCCCGCCACGCCGTTCACCCGGCACGCGCCATCGACCACCGCGCCCGCGTCGACGCCCATCCGGCAGGTACCGACGGGGTGATAGATCGTCTCGCCCCATTGCCGCATCGCGCTGAGCAACGCGTCGGGGTCGGCAGCGACGGCGGGCGTCGGCCACAGCTCGTCGCCACGATAGGGCGCGAACGACGGTGCACCGCCGATGGCGCGCGCGATGTGGACACCTGCCGTCAGCGTTTCGACATCCTCGCGCGCGCTCAGATAGCGCGGGTCGATCAGCGGCGGGGTCGCGGCGTCAGGTTTCGCGAGCCGGATCGTCCCGCGGCTTTCGGGGCGCAGCTGGCAGACGTGCATCTGGTAGCCGTGCTGCGCGGTGAAGGTCCCCGCGCCGTGCGCGCGCCCGCGCACCGGCATGAAGTGCAGCTGGACATCGGGCGCCGCCAGCCCCTCGCGCGTCGACAGGAACGCGCCGGCCGGCGTCGGCATGTAGCTCGCGGTGCCGCCTTTCTTGAGGCGCCAATTGAGCAGCGCGATCAGCTTCTTGTGGAAGAACGCGTTGCCGTTGAGCGTGATCGGCGCGGTGCAGGCATACTGGACGATCATGTCGAGATGATCCTGCAGGTTGCCGCCGACGTCCGCTGCGTCGTGGACGACGGCGATGCCGTGTTCCTTCAGATGCGCGCCCGGCCCGATGCCCGACAGCATCAGCAGTTGCGGCGAGGCGACCGCGCCGCCGCACAGGACGACTTCGCGCGCCTGCACGGACTCGGCCTTGCCGCCGCGCGTGTAGGCGACGCCGGTCGCTGTTTTCCCTGCGAAGGTGACCCGATCGACCTGGACGCCGGTGCGGATGTCGAGATTGCGGCGGCCCGTGACGGGATCGAGATAGGCGCGCGCCGCCGACCAGCGGCTGCCCCCCTTGATCGTCGAATCGTACATCCCCGCGCCTTCGAAGCGCGGCCCGTTGAAATCCTCGGTGCGCGCATAGCCCGCCTCGACTGCGGCTTCGATGAAGACCTCGTTCAGGACGTGCGGCAGGCAGCGGTTCGAGGTGTGTAGCGGGCCGCCTTCGCCGTGCCAGTCGTCGCCACCGCGTTCGCTGTGTTCGGCGCGGCGGAAATACGGGAGGACGTCGGCCCACCCCCAGCCGGTCAAACCGAGTTGCGCCCAGCGGTCGTAGTCGCTGCTGTGCCCCCGGATATACACCATGCCATTGATCGACGAACTGCCGCCCAGCACGCGGCCGCGCGGCCAGTACATCGCGCGCCCGCCCATCTCAGGCTGTGGCACCGTCCAGAATCCCCAATCATAGGGCGACGCTTTTTCGGGCGGGATAATCGCCGCCAGCCCGCCGGGCATGTCGATCATCGTCGCATTATGGTCGCCGCCCGCCTCGAGCAGCAGGACGCGCCGTGACGGATCGGCGGACAGGCGATTGGCGAGCACGCACCCCGCGCTGCCGCCGCCGACGATGATGTGGTCGTATTGGTCGCTCACGCGGTGCCTCCCCAGGCGGTACGCGACCAGTCTAGGCGTTTGAGTGTCGGGTGCAAACGGCTGCCGCCTCCGCCGTCGCCTCCGCTGCGACACGCGCGAAGATACCGCGGACGACGTCGGGTAGAGCGTCGCGTGCCGCGCCTTTGGCGACGTCGGCAGGACTCCACAGCCATGAGCGTGCCGGGTCGTCGCGCATCGCCCACGCCGGGAACAGGCGCGTGTCGGCCTCGCCCGTCCACAGCAGGTGAGGGTCCAGGTGGCGGTCGTCGGGGACGATGCGGGCGTAAAGCTCGTGGATTGCCGCCCCGTCGCCTTCGAGGAGCTGGAGATAGATGTCGTGGCGACAGATCAAAGCGCCGGTGATCCCGTCGCGGGCATTGTTGCGCCGTGCCGTCGACAGGATGCCGCGCAGCATCGCATCGTCGAAACCGAATGGTTGCGAGGTGTAGATGAGTTGCGTCACGGCCATCAAAATTTTCCCCGCCCCGAGACTAGGGCATCGCATGCCGAGACCCGCGCGGCCAGTCGTCGCAGGCGCAAATCGTCCGGGATCGGCCGACCGGCAGAATAGGAGGCGCCGCCCTTCACTTTCCGGGCGCACGCTGCCACATGCCGGAGCGTGACCGACCCAGCCGCCCTCGTCGCCGCCGCGCCTTATGAGCAGGTCGAACAACTGTCGCTGCTCGTGCGCCGCGTGCTGGCGCGCAACCCGAGTCCTTTCACCTACACGGGCACCGGTACCTATATCGTCGGCAGCGGTACCGTCGCGGTGATCGACCCCGGCCCCGCTGACCCGGCGCACATCGCTGCGCTCATCGACGCGGTGGGCGATGAGGCCGTCAGCCATATCTTCGTTACGCACACGCACATGGACCATTCGCCCGCCGCCACCGCGCTCAAGGCCGCGACCGGCGCGCCCATCATCGGCTGCGCGCCGCTGGTGCTGTCCGATGATGGCCCGCGCGCCGACGCGGGGTTCGATGCAAGCTATGCCCCCGACCGCGTCATGACCGATGGCGAGACCGTCGGCGGGCCGGGCTGGACACTGAGCGCGGTCGCGACCCCAGGCCACACCTCGAACCATCTGTGCTTCGCGCTGGCACAAGAGCGCGCGTTGTTCTCGGGCGATCACGTCATGGGCTGGTCGACGACCGTCGTCGCGCCGCCCGACGGCGATATGGCAGCGTATATGGCGAGCCTGCGCCTGCTGCTCGACCGCGATGACGCGGTCTATTATCCGACGCACGGTGCGCCGGTCACCGACCCGCAGCGCTTCGTGCGCGGCTTGATTACCCACCGCAAGCAGCGCGAGGGGCAGATCCTCCGCCTGCTCGGCGAGGGTGAGCACGCCATCCCGGCGCTCGTCGCGACGATGTACGTCGGCGTCGACCCGCGCCTGCACCCGGCGGCGGGCCGCTCGGTGCTGGCGCATCTGATCGACCTGCGGACTCGCGGCGTCGTCGCGGAAGTGGGCGACGGCTGGCGACTGGCGGCATAGGAGCGACGCGATGAACGCCCCCCTCGATCTCCTTGTCCGGCGCCCGACCGGCGTCGACCTGCGTGCCGAGATCGACCGGCTGCGCAAGGAAAAGAACGCCGTCATCCTCGCGCATTACTATCAGGACCCGGTGCTCCAGGACCTTGCCGATTTTGTCGGCGACAGCCTCGACCTCAGCCGCAAGGCCGCTGCGACCCAGGCCGACGTCATCGCCTTCTGCGGCGTGCGCTTCATGGCCGAGGTGGCGAAAATCCTCAGCCCGCAGAAGACCGTCGTTCTGCCCGACATGGCGGCGGGGTGCAGCCTCGAGGACTCCTGCCCGCCCGAGGCGTTCGGCGCGTTCCGTAACGCCCACCCCGACCACATCAGCCTGACCTACATCAACTGCTCGGCCGCCGTGAAAGCGCACAGCGACATCATCGTCACCTCGTCGTCGGCCGAGAAGATCATCGCGCAGCTGCCGATGGATCAGAAGATCATCTTCGCCCCCGACAAGCATCTGGGCGCGTACCTGAACCGCAAGACCGGGCGCGACATGCTGTTGTGGGACGGCAGCTGCATCGTCCACGAGGCGTTTTCGGAGACCGAACTGCTCAAGCTGATCGCGCTCAACCCGGGCGCGCCGGTCGCCGCGCACCCCGAATGCCCCGGCTATATTCTCGATCACGCCGATTTCGTCGGGTCGACAACGGCGATCCTCGAATGGTCGATCAAGGCCGAAGCGCAGACGATCATCGTCGCCACCGAGCCGAACATCATCCACCAGATGAGCCTGAAGGCCCCGCACAAGCGCTTCATCGGCGCGCCGGGGGCCGACGGTAACTGCAACTGCAACATGTGCCCGTACATGGCGCTGAATACGCTGGAGAAGCTCTACCTGTGCCTGCGCGACCTCACCCCCGAGATCGTCGTCCCCGAGGTGATCCGGCTGCGCGCCAAGCTGCCGCTCGACCGGATGCTCGAAATGGCGGCGGCGGTAAGTTCGGTGCCGGTCAAGGGTGACTGACGGGGCTGGCTCAGGCCAGGCGGGGCGTGCGCCGCGCCGTCGCGCCGACCAGCGCGAAGCCGACGACCATCATCGCCCAGCTTTCCGGCTCGGGAACCGCGCCGCCGATGCTGAGTTCGAAGTTATCGAGGATGGGGCCGACGTTGTCGCCGCCGCCGGTGTTGACGAAGGCGGTCAAGGTTCCGGCGTTCCCTGCGACGAAGCTCAGCGAATAAGTGGTGAACGGCTCCCCGGCAGCGACCAGCCCAAGGGGCCCGGTCGGCCGACCGCTGCCGAGAAACAGCCCCGGCCCGAGATTGCCGACGTTGACCGGCGCGGGACCGAAGGGGCCGGTGACGATGACATTGTTGAACAGGGTCGCGACTGACGCGTTGAAGCCGAACGAGAAGTCGTCGAACCCGCCGCGTTGATTGCCGCTCAGCTGGATCGACAGCGAGACCAGATCACCGGCGCTGAACGCGTAGCTGTTCTTGGTGACGAGTTCACCGGCAGCATTGCTCGATCCGTCGAGATCGACGCACGATCCAACACCCCCGACACAATTGATGCCCAGAAAACCGCTGCTTAAGATGTCGACGGTTCCGACCGTCACGTTGAAATTGGCGAAGCCGGTGTAGGCCCCCGCCGTCGCACCGCCATTCTCCGCGTCGAAATTGTCGGAGAGAACGACGCCCGCGCTCGCGGGTGCGACGGTCGCCAGTTCGACAATGGCGGCGGCAAGTGACAAAAGCTTCATGACGCGGGATCCCGTTCGCTATTGGCGTGGGGAGCCAAGCAAGAAACGCGCCAACATTCGTCGTTAACAATTTTAAGACGTTAATTTCGCCGTGCTCGCGCGTGTGTAAAGATAACCGACAGCTGGTCTGACTATTTCGTTGTAAAAGCCTCGTGACTTTGCCGTGCGTCACGCCGTCCGCTCGCTCCGGTCCTTGGCGTTGGTTGCCTGGATCGCGCCCTTGATCATGCTCCAGTCGTCGCGGTCGAGCGCGCTGAGGTTGTGGAAATTGCCGCCGTTGGCCAGCCACTGCCCGCCGTCGATAGGGATCACCGCGCCGGTCAGATAGTCGCATTGGCCGCTCATCAGGAACACTGCGAGGTTGGCGAGTTCGGCGTGCTCGCCCATGCGGCGCAGCGGGATGTCGCTCGCGCCGGTGCCCGCGCCGGTCTTCTGCATCAGCGGTTCGGGCATCAGCCGCTCCCATGCGCCCTTGGTCGGGAAAGGACCCGGCGCGATGGCGTTGGCGCGGATGCCCTTGGGTCCCCATTCCTGCGCGAGACTGGTAGTCATCGCGGCGACGCCCGCCTTCGACATCGCACTCGGCACGGTGAACGGCCCGCCCGACCACACCCACGTCGTGACGATCGAGACGATCGAGCCCTTGTGCCCGCCCTCGATCCAGCGCTTGCCCGCCGCGACGGTGGTGTTGAACGTCCCCGCCGCGACGATGCTGGCGATGGCATTGAAGGCGTTCGGGCTGAGGTCCTCGGTCGGCGAGATGAAATTGCCCGCCGCGTTGTTGACGAGGCCGGTCAGCGGGCCGGCGTCGAAGATTTGCTGCATCGCCTCGTCGATGGCGCCGCCGTTGCGGATGTCGACGGCAAACGCGTCGCAGCTTCCGCCCGTCGCGGCGCGCATCTCCGCTGCCGCCGCGTCGAGCACCGCGCCGCGTCGTCCCCAGATAACGACATGCGCGCCCAGCGCCATGAATGCTTCCGCCATGCTGCGCCCGAGGCCGGTACCGCCGCCGGTGACGAGGATTTTCTGGCCCTTGAGCAGCCCCTCGGCGAACATCTGCATGCGTCTCTCCCCGGCGTTTGCGTCATGCTAGGGGAGTGCGGATGCCAAGCCAATCGCCACCGTCCGCGCCTGTCGTCGTCGATGCGCGCGGCCTGCGCTGCCCGCTGCCGGTGTTGCGGCTGGCGCGTGCGGTGCGCGCGGCCGACAGCGCGGCGGTCTTCGAACTGCTGAGCGACGACCCCGCGACGGCGGGCGAACTCGCCGCATGGTGCGCGACGACAGGACACCGCGCGGTGTCGCTGTCGGGCGACCGCTTCCGGATCCACTCGCCCTGATTGCAAATCGTTCGCAACAAGGTTGCAATCAAGAACAAGTCGCATTAGCAACGGAGCGTCGCCCCGCTTCGAAGGCCTTGCATGTCCGTTCGCATCCCCGTGTCGCTTCGTTTCCCCGCTGCTGCGCTCGCGTTGACCCTCGGCGGCGGCGCGCACGCCGACGCCGCCGACGATGCGGGACCCGAGATCGTCGTGACCGGCCAGGTGCCCGCCGCCGCCAACCCGCTCGCCGACGCGCGCGCGCCGTACAAGGTCGACCACTCGGCATCTGGAAAATTCACCGCGCCGCTCGCCGACACGCCGAAGTCGATCACCGTCATTCCCAAGGAGGTCATCGAGGACTTGGGCGCGAAGTCGTTCCGCGATCTCGTGCGGACGCAGCCGGGGATCACGCTCGGCACCGGCGAGGGCGGCAATGCCTTTGGCGACCGCATCTTCATCCGCGGCTTCGACGCGCGCAACGATGTCTATATCGACGGGCTGCGCGACCCCGGCGTGACCAGCCGCGAGGTCTTCGCGGTCGAGCAGATCGAGATCGTCAAGGGTCCGTCATCGAGCTTCGGCGGGCGCGGCACCACCGGCGGTGCGGTCAGCCTGGTCAGCAAGGCACCGCAGACGCGCGACTTCGCGCTGGTCGAGGGCACCGGCGGCACCGACGCGACCGCGCGCTTCACTGCCGACGTCAACCGCAAGCTCGGCGAAACCGTGCAGGTCCGCGTCAACGGCCTGTTCCACGATGCCGACGTCGCAGGGCGCGACCGCGTCCACAGCCGCCGCTGGGGCGTCGCCGGTTCACTGGCATGGCAACCCGCGCCATCGGTCGACGTGTTGCTCGACTATTACCATCTCACCGCCGACGGCATTCCCGACTGGGGCCACCCGTTCGACGTGCGGTCGCAGCAGCCGTTCAAGGTCGACCGCGGCAATTTCTACGGCGTGCTCGGCCGCGACTTTCTCGAGGGCCGCGCCGATATTGGGACGGTGCGCGCGACGTGGCGCGCGGGCGAGCATCTGCGTTTCGACACGAAGACGCGCTATGGCAGCAACCGCAACAGCTACATCGCCTCGGCCCCCGAATCGCCCGACATCAGCAATGCCGATCCGTCGAAATGGACCGTCCGCGCCAACCCGAAGAACCGCAACGCGACGAGCGAGACCTGGGCCAATGCCACCGACCTGACCGCCGATTTCGATACCGGGAGCCTGCACCACACGCTCGTCGGCGGCGTTGAGTTCAGCCGCGAGGTCGTTGTCAACCGGCGCTATGCCTTCGCCAGCTCGGAGACCATCGGCGCGATCATCGTGCCGACGCAGATCATCCTGCAGAACCTGTTCCACCCCAACCCCGACATCGCGTTCACCCAGTTCCGCACGCTGTCGGGGGCGCGCACCGAGACGGAAGTGATCTCGAAGGCCGTTTACGCCCTCGACACGGTCGACCTGACCCCGACGCTCAAGCTTAGCGGCGGGCTGCGCTGGGACGACTACAAGGTCCGCCTCGACTCGTTGGCGACGACGGGCGTCACGACGTTGACGCGCAACGACAGTGACTTCGTCAACTGGAACGCCGGCCTCGTGTGGAAGCCGGTGCCTGCGGCGACGCTTTACCTCTCGGCGGCAACCTCGTCGAACCCGAGCGGCGAGCAGACCGATGGCAGCGGCATCAGCTACGGCGGCCTCGCCGCGTCGACTGCGAATCTCGCGCCCGAGCGCAACAAGAGCTACGAGGCGGGCGCGAAATATGCGGCGGGGGAGGGCGGCCACCTGCTGCTGACCGCCGCGGTGTTCCGTACCGACAAGGAGAACGCGCGCGTCAGCGATCCGGTGTCGGGCTTGCAGCTGCTGGTCGGGCAGCAGCGCGTCACCGGCTTCGAGATCGGCGCGCAGGGCAACCTGACGCCGCGTCTCGCGCTCTTCGGCGGCTATACCTACCTCGACGCCAAAGTGCGCGCGACAACGCTCCAGGCAGGCGGGGTATTTCCAAATATTCCCAAACACAGTCTGGCGCTGCTGACCACCTACAAGCTGTTCGATAGCGTCACCGTCGGGGGTCAGGCCAACTATAACAGCAGCCGGTTCGGCGGCAGCACGATCGGCGGCACCGCTAACCTGCCCGGCTACTGGCGCTTCGACGCGACCGCCAAGGCCAGCGTGTCGAGCCGTGTCGAGGTGCAGCTCAATGTGCTCAACCTGACGAACAAGACCTATTATGATGCGATCTACCGCTCCGGCACCCCGTTCGCCTATGTCGCGCCGGGGCGGTCGGCACTGCTGACGGTGCGGGTGTCGTTGTGACGAACAGCGCGTAGAGGGGTGCAATGCTCGTCGTCGTTCCAGCCGTCTTCTCGCCTGCCGAAACCGCCGCCTGCCGTGCGGCGATCGAAGCCGCGGAGTGGACCGATGGGCGCGCCACCGCGGGGCTCCAGTCCGCCCCGGTCAAGGACAACGCCCAGCTTGCCGAAGACAGCGCGGCGGCGCGCGAGTGGGGCGCGCGCGTCCTCGATGCGCTTGGAGCCGCGCCGCTGTTCGTCGCCGCCGCGCTGCCGCACCGCACCTTCCCGCCGCTGTTCAACCGCTATGCCGGCGGCCAGAGCTTCGGCACGCACATCGACAACGCCATTCGCCCGGTGCGCGGCACGTCGGTCAAGCTCCGCACCGACCTGTCGGCGACCTTGTTTCTCAGCGAGCCCGACAGCTACGATGGCGGCGCGCTTGTCGTCGAGACGGCGTACGGCGCGCAGGCGGTCAAGCTCGCGGCGGGCGATCTTGTACTCTATCCGGCCTCGAGCTTGCATCATGTCGCCCCGGTGACGCGCGGCGTGCGGCTAGCGAGCTTCTTCTGGGTCCAGTCGATGATCCGCGACGATGCGGCGCGCGCGTTGCTTTTCGATCTCGACCAGTCGATTCAGACGCTCGCGACACGCGACGGCATCGGCGCGCCCGAGACGGTGCGGCTGACCGGCATCTACCATAATCTCGTGCGGATGTGGGCCGACACCTAGGCGGCGCGCGGGGTCATCTCGGCGAGTTTGCGCAGCATCGATGTCATGCGCACGGGCTTGTCGAAACGCGGCGCGGCCGCGAAAGGCTGCGGTATTGCATTCGCACCGAATGCATTGGCGCTCGCGAAAACATAGGGAATGCCGCGGTGGTTGAGCGCCTCGGCGACCGGCCAGACCTTGAACCGACCGAGATTGATGTCGAGCACCGCGATGTCGATCGTCTCGCCGTCGAGCGCGAGTGCCAGCGCCTCGTCGAGCGTATAGGCCGGGCCGACGACCTGCGCACCAGCGCCTTCGACTTCGCATTCGATCGTCGTTGCGACGAGAATTTCGTCCTCGACGACGAGCACGCGCCGACCGGCAAGGCAAGTGCCTTGCGCCGCCGTCCATACATCGTTTGCCGCCGCGAAATTCACGTCCTCAGACTCCGGTTCTGTCATCACCCCGAAACCCCCTGTTCCTGCCGAAACGGCACACCGCATCGATCGTTCCGTGCATTTTCGTACCGTCGGCGATTCAGTTCAGTCTTTCGATCGCCATCGCGGTCGCCTCGCCACCGCCGATGCACAGCGCAGCGACGCCGCGCGTACCGCCACTGCGCCGCAGCGCGTGGAGCAGGGTGACGAGGATGCGCGCGCCGCTCGCGCCGATCGGGTGGCCGAGCGCACACGCGCCGCCGTGGATATTGACGCGCTCCGCATCGAGGCCGAGGTCGCGCACCGCCGCCATCGCGACGACGGCAAAGGCCTCGTTGATCTCCCACAGGTCGATGTCGGCGACGCTGAGCCCGATCTTCTCGAGCAGCTTGCGGATCGCGGGGGCGGGCGCGGTGGCGAATGCCGATGGGGCCTGCGCGTGGACCGCATGGCCGAGAATGCGTGCCAGCGGTGTCAGTCCGTGCGCGGCGGCGACCGAGGCGCGCGTCAGGATCAGCGCCGCTGCGCCGTCGCTGATCGACGAGGCGTTGGCGGCGGTCACCGTGCCGTCCCTGGCGAACGCCGGCTTGAGCGTCGGGATCTTGTCGAGGCGGGCCTTGCCCGGCTGCTCATCGATCGCGACGTCGCCCGCCTTGACCGGCACGCCGACGACTTCAGCGTCGAACGCCCCGCCCGCAATCGCCGCCTGCGCGCGCGTCGTCGAGCGGATCGCCCAGTCGTCCTGCGCCTGCCGCGTGAACTGATAGTCGCGCGCGGTGTCTTCGGCGAAGCTGCCCATCAGGCGACCCGGCTCATAGGCATCCTCGAGCCCGTCGAGGAACATCGAGTCCTTGATCTCGCCGTGGCCCATGCGAAACCCGCCCCGCGCCTTGGCAAGCAGGTACGGGGCATTGGTCATGCTCTCCATGCCGCCCGCGACCATGATGTCCGCCGACCCGGCGACGAGCGCGTCGTGGGCGTCGATGGCCGCCTGCATCCCCGACCCGCACATCTTGTTGACCGTCACGGCAGCGCATGATTGCGGCAGCCCCGCGCCGAGCAACGCCTGCCGCGCTGGCGCCTGGCCCTGTCCGGCGCCGAGGACGCAACCCATGACGCCGCGCTCGACGCTCGTACCGTCGATCCGCGCATCGGCGAGTGCGGCACGGATGGCTGCGGCCCCCAGCTGCGATGCGCTCAGTCCGGCGAGTTCGCCCTGAAAGCCGCCCATCGGCGTGCGGCGCGCGGCAACGATCACCACGGGGTCGTTGATCATCGGGTCTTCTCCTTGGTAACGTCGAGGGCGGCGAACGGGTGCTGCCCCCCCTGATTGGGCGTCCAGCCGCTGACGCCGCGTGCGACCAGGGCCCAGCGCACCGGCACGAATAGCGGAATCATCGGCGTGTCGGCGAGCATCGCCGCCTCGGCATGCGCCAGCGCCTCGGCACGCGCGTCCTCGTCGGCCATCGTCCGCGCGCCGTCGATGAGCGCGTCGGCACCTGGATTGCAATAGGATTTGCCGCTGCCCGCGCAGGTGAACGGGCGGAGAAAGAACAGCGCGTTCGGCGCGGGGGCGGTGCGTTCGACCAGCGCGAGGTCGTAATCGCCGCGCGCTACCGCGCGGCGCTGCGCATCGGGCGCGCGCTCGACCCACGAGGCGGCGACGCCGACTGCCGCCCAATCGCGCGCGACGGCATCGGCGACGCGGTCGTGCTCATAGCCCGGCGGCAGGCTGATCGTCAGGCGCAGCGGCTTGGTCGGCCCGTATCCCGCCGCGCCGAGGAGCTGGACGGCAAGCGCGTGTCGCGCGCCTGCGTCGAGCGCCGTCCAGTCGGGCACCGCCGGTGCGCCTCCCCCGCCGCTCGTATCGGGAGGCACCAGCGACACCAGCGGCACCATCGCGGGCACGCGGAACAGCCGTGCGAGCAGCCCGGCGCGGTCGACCGTCATCGCCAGGGCGCGGCGCACGCGCGCGTCGGCGAGCGGCCCTTTCGTCAGGTTGGCCCGGTAGCCATAGACTCCCCATGTCGGCTCGATCCGGAGTGCCGACGGGGCCGCCACGGTAATCGCCTCGCCGAGGCCCGCGATACCGTCGCCGGTGACGAGATCGGTTTCGCCGCGCGCGAAACGCGCCACCGCGCCTGCCGCGTCGGGCGCGCCGGTCAGCGCGACACCGCCGAGCCGCGTCGTGTCGGCAGCGAAATACTGGACGTTGCGGCGCAACGCGATGGGGCGGGCACCGGCATCGGCAACGACGAACGCGCCGATCGCGGGAGGGCGCGCCTCGCCGCGCACGATTGCGGCCTGGGGCAGCGCGAGCAGCTGGAGCAGCCCCGCATCGGGCGACGCAAGGCGGATTTCGACGACCATGTCGAGCGGCGCGCTGACCCCGAGCAGCCGCATCGGCGCGCGCCCGCCCGACGTCGAGGCGGCGTTGTCGATTCCCGACAGCAGCGGTTTGAGACTGTTGGTGCTGGTCGGGGCCATGATGCGCTGGAACACCGCGACGACGTCCTTCGCCTTCAAGGCGCGCCCGTCGGACCATTTGGCGGGGCGCAGGCGGAAGATGATGCTGCGCCCGCCATCGACGACGCGCCAGCTCGCGGCGAGCCCGGGGACGATCTGCCCCGCACCGTCGAACTGCACCAGCCCGAGCTGCGTCGCCTGCGTCAGTACGGCGCGCGGCGGCGAGGCGGGGTCATCGAGCGTCCCCACGACATCGACGCGCAGGACCGCCGTCCGCTCGCTGCCGCCGCCGGTGCATCCCGCCAGCGCAGGTGCCAGCCAAGCCCAACGGAGCCAATTTCGCCGCATCGGTGGGGCATAGCCGCACGGGCTGCGACGCGCGACCGTTAAGTTGGTGGTTCCCATTCGGGAGGTGCCGCGCAGGCCCTGAGCGCCGACAAATTTTGCTTGCTTGTCGCGCGCGCCGCCCATCGTTACCTCCGCTCCATGCATACCGCGTCCAGCGTCGTCGACCTGATCGGCAACACGCCCCTCGTCCACCGCCGCGGGCCGAGCGAGGCCGCCGGGGCGACGATCCTCGGCAAGTGCGAGTTCATGAATCCCGGCGGGTCGGTCAAGGACCGTGCGGCGAAGTACATCGTCGAGGATGCCGAGGCGCGCGGGCTGCTCGCGCCGGGCGGGACGATCGTCGAAGGCACTGCGGGCAACACCGGCATCGGGCTGGCGGTCGTCGGCAATGCCAAGGGCTACCGCACGGTGATCGTCATGCCCGACACGCAAAGCCAGGAGAAGCAGGACACGTTGCGGGCGCTCGGGGCCGAGCTGGTACTCGTGCCAGCCGCCAAATATTCGTCGCCGTGTCACTACGTCCACCAGTCGCGGCGCATTGCCGAGGAGACTCCCGGCGCAGTCTGGGCCAACCAGTTCGACAACACCGCCAACCGGCTGGCGCACATTAAGACGACCGCTCCCGAGATCTGGGAGGCGACGGCAGGCAAGGTCGACGGCTTCACCTGTACGGTCGGCACCGGCGGCACGCTGGCCGGCGTCGGCATGGGGCTCAAGGCGGCGAATCCCGAGATCTGCATTGCGCTGACCGACCCCGACGGTGCGGCGCTGTACGACTGGTTCGCGCACGGCGAACTGCGCGCGGCGGGCTCGTCGGTGTCGGAGGGGATCGGGCAGAGCCGCATCACCGGCAATCTCGATGGCTTCGTCCCCGACACGCAGTTTCGCGTGCCCGACCTCGAAGGCCTGCCGTGGGTGCACCGACTGCTCGCCGAAGAAGGCCTGTGCCTCGGCCTGTCGTCGGGGATCAATGTCGCGGGCGCGGTGCGGCTGGCGCGGCATCTCGGCCCCGGCAGCACCGTCGTGACGATCCTTTGCGACAGCGGCATGCGCTATCTGTCGACGTTGTTCTCGCCCGCGTGGTGCGCGGCGAAGGGGCTGCCCGCGCCCCCCTGGCGCGGTTGAATCCCGCCTCGACATTCTTTTGTAACGTGACTATCTTGTCACATCGAGGAAGTTTCGGGCGCATTGGCGGGGGGTCGCCGGTGCGGATACGAAGCAGCGAGGGTCCATGCAACGCGTCCGTACCGGACTGACGGGATTGGCGGCCATCTTCCTGATGGTGCTTATTGCCGCCGCCGGATTGAAACCCGACCACGCTCCCGCGCCGCGCGGTGCGCCGGGGGAGACACTTGCGGTGCTCGGCGTCGCGCCGGGCTCGGGAGCCGAAGCGGCGCATCAGGCCGCCGCAACGCCGGCATCGCGGGCTGCGCCGGCCACCCGCCAGCGGCAGTCGCCGTCGCGCTGAGCCACCGGTTACGGTCGCTTGGCGCACAGGCTTATCCACAGGCTTGCAGCAATAGAATGAAAGTAGAACGCCGCTCTGGCGAGAGACGGCTATTGTCCATCCACCTTCGAATTAGCGCCGATTTAAGGTCAAATCCCAACAAATCCCATTGAGGCCTATCCCCACCCATGCTAACGCTTGTGCACATCAGGCGTGGCAGGATTTTTGTCGTGAGTCGGTGCGGGGGCAGGGGCCTTCGTCCGGACGGCAGCGCCACTGGTCGGGGATCACGTGGCGGGGGCACATTATCTTGACGCGGTACTGAACCCGGTCGACGCGAAAGCGCGCGTCTCGGTACCGCCGAGTTTTCGCGAGATCGTCGTCGCCCGTTCGCCCGAGCGCGAGCTGCTGATCGGCAAATCCGCCGTCGACGACTGCCTGATCGCGTTCGATCCGGGCTATGCGCTCAAGCTGCGCGCCGAGATCGACGCGAAATTCGGTATCATCAACACGCGCGAACGCGCCGCCGCGGTGCGCAGCGCGTTCGGCGGCAAGACCCCGGTGCGGATCGACGACGGCCACCGCATCACGCTGTCCGAGCGGCTGCGCGACAGCGGCGGCATCGGCGGCCTCGTGTTCTTCGTCGGTGCCGACGATTATTTCGAGCTCTGGAATCCGCAGACCTATCTGGCACTGCCCGATGCCGATCCCGATCTCGTCGCGGGGCTGATGCGCGACCTCAAGGCGCGCGGGGTCGAGGCATGACACCGGCAGCCCATATCCCCGTCCTTCTCGACGAGGTCATCGCGGCACTCGCGCTGGCCGAGGGCGAGACCTATGTCGACGCGACGTTCGGTGCGGGCGGCTACGCGCGCGCGGCGCTGGAGCGCGGCGTCGCCCACGTCCACGGCTTCGACCGCGATCCCGCCGCCGCTGCCCCCGCGGCAACGCTGACGGCGGCGTTTCCGGGTCGAATGACGCTGTGGTGCGACCGCTTCTCGCAGATGGCGCGCGTCCTTGCGCGGCACGCTGTCGGCCAGGTCGATGCCGTCGCGCTCGACATCGGCGTGTCGTCGATGCAGCTCGACCAGCCCGAGCGTGGCTTTTCGTTCATGGCCGATGGCCCGCTCGACATGCGGATGGGCGACGACGGCCCGACTGCCGCCGACTTCATCAATGCGGCCAGCGAGGCCGAGATCGCCGACGTGCTGTTCCGTCTCGGCGAGGAGCCCAAGGCCCGGCGCATCGCGCGCGCCATCGTCGCCGACCGCCCGCTGACGCGCACATCCGAACTCGCGCGTCTCGTCCGCAGCGTCTGCGGGCCGCAGCCCGGCGGCAAGGACCCGTCGACGCGGACCTTCCAGGCGCTGCGCATCCATATCAACGACGAACTCGGCGAACTCGATGCGGGACTCGCTGCCGCCGAGCAGCTGCTGCGCCCCGGCGGGCGGCTTGCGGTGGTCAGTTTCCACAGTCTCGAGGACCGCGCGGTCAAGGCATTCCTGCGCGAACGCTCGGGCAATCTTCCCGGCGGCTCGCGTCACCGGCCCGATATCGTTGCTTTGCGTAACCCGACCTTTGCAAAGCCTGCCAAGGCCGTGCGCGCGTCGGACGACGAACTCCGGCGCAATCCGCGCGCGCGCTCGGCAACGCTGCGCGCCGCCGTCCGCACCACCGCGCCGGCGTGGACTCACCTGACGGGGGAAGCTGCATGATCGTTCGTTTCACATCGATACTGACGGGTGGCGCAACGCTCGCGATGATCGTCGGCTGCTATACCGTGTCGCTCAAGGTGTCGGGCGAGCGCAAGGCGGTCGAGGATCTCGCCGCGCGGATCGCTGTCGACACCCGCGGCGTCCGCACGCTGCAGGCCGAATTGCGGACGCGGGCGCGCCTGCCCGAGTTGCAGCGCTGGAACGACGAGGTGCTCGCGCTCAGCGCACCCGCTGCCGCGCAGATCGTCGGCGATCCCGTCCAGCTCGCGAGCTTTGCGGTGGCCGCGCCGCGCGCACCTGAGCCGCTCGACGCCGCGCCGACGGCGCGCTTCGCGATCGCCGAAGCGCCCGCCCCCGCGCCCTCGCCGGTCCGCACCGTGGCCTTTGCGGCACCCCGCACGGTTGTTTCGCGCCCAGCGCTCGCGCCGGTTGAACGCGCAGCGCCGGTCGTCCAAACCGCCGCCGTGCCGCGCATCTCCCACCCGACCGCCGCCGCGAAGGCTGCCGGCGCAGTAACCGCCAGCCTTGGGCTCGACGCCGCACTCGGCGGGGCCATTGACGCCGCGGCGAGCGCCGAGCGCGCCGGGCTGACCAAGGTTGCGATGCGGTGATCGCGGCGGCGCTCCCCCTCGGCGCACGGCCCGGCGTCCGCGCCGCGCCGATTGCGCTGGCCGGGCGACGCGCCACCGCACTCGCCCGCGCGCGGCACCGTCTGACCATCGGCGGGATGCTGTTCGTCGCGCTGACCGGCGCGCTCGCCCTGCGCGTCGCGACGATCGCGATCTTCGCCGACCCGGCGGCGCGCAGTGGCAGCGCGGCGGCCCCCGAACGCGGCGACATTCTCGACCGCAACGGCGTCGAACTGGCGCGCAGCTTCGAGGCCTATTCGATCTCGGTCGCGCCCAAGAAAGTGATCAGCGACCCGCATCGCCTCGCCGGCCAGATCGCCGCGATCCTCCCCGCGCGCAGCGAGGCGCAGGTCTATGCCGATCTCGTCCATCGCGGCACTTTCCGCTACGTCTCGCGGCGCGTCCTGCCGACCGAGGCCAAGGCGATCAACGACCTCGGCGAGCCCGCGCTGACCCTCGAACGCGAGCCCGAGCGGCTCTACCCCAACCTCGGCCTCGGCGCGCACGTCATCGGTTACACGCAGAGCGGCGAACGCCGCGCCTTCGGGCGCTACGGCATGGAACGGGTGCTCGACACCGGCCTCGCGGCGGGCGGCACCGCGCCGGTCCGCCTCGCGATGGACAGCCGCGTCCAGCAGGCGCTCGAATCCGAGCTCGCCTTCGCAATGGCCAAGCATCGCGCGATCGGCGCGGCGGGGCTGGTGCTCGACGTCCACACCGGCGAGGTCGTCGCGATGGCGTCGCTGCCCGCCTTCAACCCCAATGCCCCGGGCCACGGCGGCGACGCGGCGCAGCTGATCAATGCCCAGTACAACCGCACCACCGACCAGGTTTACGAACTCGGCTCGACCTTCAAGGCGCTGACCATCGCGATGGCCCTCGACGCCGGTACCGTCCACTCGATGCAGCAGAAGTACGATGCGACGCGCCCGATCCGCATCGCCGGCTTCACGATCCACGACGATCCGGGCGACGAGCTGTTCAAGTGGGCGACGGTCCCGGAAATCTTCATCCACTCGTCGAACATCGGCACGGCGCGGATGGCGGCCGAGATCGGCGGCGAGCGCCAGCGCGATTATCTCGGGCGACTGGGCTTCTTCAAGCCGGTGCAGGTCGAGCTGTTCGAGCGCGCGCGACCGCTGTTCCCGCCGGTCAGCAACTGGGGCGAGGTTGCGGTGATGACGGTCGGTTTCGGCCACGGCGTCGCGGTGTCGCCGCTGCACCTCGCCACCGCCTACGCCGCGCTGGTCAACGGCGGCATCCTCCACCCCGCGACGATGCTCAAGGTTGCGCCCGGCGCGGCGGTGCCCGGCACGCGGGTGTTCAGCGAGGCGACATCGGACAAGATGCGCGCGTTGATGCGCCTCGTCGTCACTTCGGGGACCGGGCGCAAGGCCAATACGCCGGGCTACCGCGTCGGCGGCAAGACCGGCACCGGCGAGAAATCGAAGGGCGGGCGCTATGCCAAGCATGCCCTCGTCTCGACCTTCGCCGGCGCCTTCCCGATGGATGCGCCGCGCTATGTCGTGCTGGCGATGCTCGACGAGCCGCACGGCACCGTCGACACCGGCGGGCGCGCGACTGCGGGCATGGTCGCGGCCCCCATCGTCGGCAAGGTCGTCGCGCGCATCGCGCCGGTGCTCGGCGTCGCCCCCGACATGACCCACGACATCGACATTCGCGGCGTGCTCGGTCTCGCGGCACCGCTCGAAGCGAGCGAGTGAAGCTGTCGGACCTCGTCGCCGGTGCCCCGCCGGTCGCGGTGACGGGCTTTGCGCTCGACCACCGCAAGGTTGCACCGGGCACGGTTTTCGGCGCGTTCCAGGGCACGCGCTTCGACGGCGAGGACTTCATCCCGGCGGCGGTGGCAAACGGCGCGGTGGCAGTCGCGGCGCGCCCCGAAGCGGTCGTCGAGGGTGCGTATCACATCGCCGCCGCCGAACCGCGCCGCGCCTTCGCGCAGGTCGCGGCAAAGTTCTTCGCACCGTTCCCCGCCGTGACCGTCGCGGTGACGGGGACCAACGGCAAGACCTCGACCGCCGAGCTGACGCGCCAGCTGTGGCGGCTGGCTGGCCGCGCGGCGGCGAGCATCGGGACGCTGGGGGTGACGACCGCCGACGAGCAGGTCTCGACGGGTCTGACGACCCCCGACGTCGTGACTTTCCTCGGCAACATGGGCGGGCTGGCGCGCGAGGGCATCACCCATGCCTCGTTCGAAGCGTCGAGCCACGGCCTCGCGCAATACCGCACCGAAGGCCTGCCGGTGGCGGCAGCGGCGTTCACCAATCTCAGCCGCGACCATCTCGACTATCACGTGACGATGGATGCATATTTCGCCGCCAAGCTGCGGCTGTTCACCGAGGTGGTCGATGACGGCGGCGCGGCGGTGGTGTGGGTCGATGCCGACGCGTCCGGGACCGACTGGAGCGCGCGTGTCATCGCGGCGGCGACGGCGCGCGGCCTTCGGCTGTTGACGGTTGGAACGCTCGGCGAGACGGTGCAGCTGGTCTCGCGCGCCCCGACGCAGCTCGGGCAGACGCTCCACCTTGCCGCCGGGGGTCGCGCGTACACGGTCGAACTGCCGCTGATCGGCGCGTACCAGGCGGCGAACGCGCTCGCCGCGGCGGGACTGGTCATCGCCACCGGCGGCGACGTCGCGGCGACACTGGCCGGCCTCGCGCGATTGCTGCCCGTGCGTGGACGCCTCGAACGCGCGGTGATCGCGGCGAGCGGCGCGGCGGTCTATGTCGACTATGCGCATACCCCCGACGCCATCGCCGCAGCGGCGGCGGCGCTGCGTCCGCATACCGAGGGTCGCCTGATCGTCGTCCTCGGCGCGGGCGGCGCCCGCGACCCGGGCAAGCGCGCCGAAATGGGCGCGGTCGCGGCACGCGACGCCGATATCGTGATCGTCACCGACGACAATCCGCGCTCCGAAGACCCGGCGCTCATCCGCGCGGCCGTGCTGTCGGGCGCGCCGGGAGCGACCGAGATCGGCGACCGTCGCTCGGCTATCGCCGCCGCGATTCAGCAAGCACAGCCGGGCGATGTCGTGCTCATCGCGGGCAAGGGGCACGAGCAGGGCCAGATCGTCGGCGACCGCGTCCTGCCGTTCGACGATGTCGCCGTCGCGCGGGAATGCGCGGCATGAGGGCGCTCTGGACCTCCAACGAGATCGCCGCAGCGACCGGGGGCGTGGCGAGCGCCACTTTCGACGTCGATGCCGTCAGCTTCGACTCGCGCGAAGTCATCGGCGGCGAGCTGTTCGTTGCGCTGACCGGCGAGACGACCGACGGCCACCGCTTCGTCGATACCGCGATGACGCGCGGCGCGCGCGGCTGCCTCGTCAGCGAGACCGTCGCCGCGCCGCACGTCCACGTTGCCGACACCACCGCCGCGCTCGAAGCGCTGGGCCGCGCGGCGCGCGCGCGCACCGATGCCTGCATCATCGGGGTCACCGGCAGCGTCGGCAAGACCGGCGTCAAGGAGGCGCTGCGCCTCGCCCTCGACCGCTACGCGCCGGGCCGCGTCCACGCCTCGGTCAAGTCGTACAACAACCACACCGGCGTACCGCTCAGCCTCGCGCGGATGCCCGCCGACAGTCGCTTCGGCGTCTTCGAGATGGGCATGAACCACGCCGGCGAACTGTCGCGCCTGACCGCCCAGGTCCGCCCGCACATCGCGCTGGTGACGTGGGTGGCGAGCGCCCACGCCGAATTTTTTGCGAGCGAAGCGGCGATTGCCGACGCCAAAGGCGAGATTTTCGAGGGGTTGCAGCCGCAAGGCACCGCGATCATCCCGCACGACAACGCCCACCGCGACCGCCTGATCGGCCATGCGACACCGCACGCGGCGCGCATCCTGACCTTCGGCTTCGACACCGCCGCCGACGTCCACCCGCTCGACTATGCACTGCTGCCCGACTGCACGACGTGCACGGCGCAGGTGCAGGGCGAGCGGCTGACGTTCAAGATCGGCATGGCGGGGCGGCACTGGCTGTCGAACGCGCTCGGCGTGCTCGCGGCGGTCCACGCCGGCGGCGGCGACCTCGCGCTGGCGGGACTTGCGCTCGCCGAACTCACCGGGCTGCCGGGGCGCGGGGCGCGCTTCCGCACGGCCGGACAGGCGACCGTCATCGACGAGAGCTACAACGCCAACCCCGCCTCGATGGCCGCAGCGCTCGGTGTCCTCGGCGAGGTCGCGGCACCGGGCGCGCGCATCGCGCTACTCGGCGAGATGCGCGAACTCGGCGACCAGTCGGACGCCTTCCACGCGGGCCTCGCGCCGCTCATCGTGCAAGCCGGGGTGACGCGCGCGATCCTCGTCGGCAAGGCGATGGCCCCTCTCGCCGACGCGCTTCGCAGACAGATTTCGGTGCGCCACTTCGATACCGCCGCGCAGGCGCAGGATGCGCTCGATCTCGCGCGTGGCGACGTGCTGCTGGTCAAGGGATCGAATGGAGTCGGCCTCGGCGCGGTGGTTGCAGCGTTGCGCGAGGAAGCCCGCCAATGATCTACGCCCCATGATCTACGCCCTCGCCCAGGCGCTCGGTTTCGACGGCGCGCTCAACCTGTTCCGCTACATCACGTTTCGCAGCGGCGCGGCGCTGATGACCGCGCTGCTCATCGCGCTGCTCATCGGCCCGCGCTTCATCGCGCTGCTGCGGACCCGGCAGGGCAAGGAAGGCCAGCCGATCCGCGAGGACGGTCCGGCGTCGCATTTGCTCACCAAACGCGGCACGCCGACGATGGGCGGGCTGATGATCCTCATCGCGCTGACCAGTTCGACGCTGATCTGGATGGATCTGACAAACGGCTTCACATGGGCCTGCCTCGCGGTGACGCTCGGCTTCGGCGGCATCGGCTTCCTCGACGACTATGACAAGGTCACCAAGCGCAGCCACAAGGGTGTCTCGGGTCGCGTCCGGCTGCTGTTCGAGTTCTTCATCGCGGGGCTGGCGGTGACGTGGATCGCCAGCCGCACCGGCACGACGCTGTACCTGCCGTTTCTCAAGGACGCCGGACTGGTGCTCGGCTTCGGCTATATCCTGTTCGGCGCATTCATCATCTCGGGGTTCGGCAACGCGGTGAACCTCACCGACGGCCTCGACGGGCTGGCGACGATGCCCGTCGTCATCGCCGCGCTGACCTTCGGCGTCATCGCCTACCTGACCGGCAACCTGAAATTCTCGGACTATCTCGGCGTCCACCACGTCCCGGGATCGGGTGAACTCGCGGTGTTCGCCGCCGCGACGATCGGCGCGTGCCTGGGCTTTCTTTGGTACAATGCGCCCCCGGCGGCGGTGTTCATGGGCGACACCGGCAGCCTTGCATTGGGCGGTGCGCTCGGCACGATCGCGGTGGTGACGGGGCATGAATTGGTTCTGGTGCTGATCGGCGGGCTGTTCGTGCTCGAAACGGTCAGCGTCATCGTCCAGGTCGTCAGCTTCAAGACGACGGGCAAGCGCGTCTTCCGCATGGCCCCCCTGCACCATCATTTCGAACATCTCGGCTGGAGCGAGTCGACCGTGGTGATCCGATTCTGGATCGTCTCGATCGTGCTGGCGCTGGCGGGGCTGGCGACGTTGAAGCTGCGTTGATCACCGCGCGCGCCTTCTCGGGAAAGACCTACGGGATTTACGGCCTCGCGCGCACTGGTCGTGCCGTCGCGGCGTCGCTGACGGCAAGCGGCGCGAATGTCCGCGCGTGGGACGACGGCGCGGCGGCACGCGCCGCGTATGGTGGGGAACTGACCGACCTGGCGGCCAGCGACCTGACCCAGCTCGACGCCCTCGTCGTGTCGCCCGGCGTGCCGCACACTGCGGCGCTGTTCGTTGCTACAAAGAACCTCGGTGTCCCCGTCATCGGCGACATCGAGCTGTTCGCCCTCGCGCGCGCCCAACTGCCGCCACACAAAGTCGTCGGGATCACCGGCACCAACGGCAAGTCGACGACGACCGCGCTGGTCCACCACATCCTCGACGCGGCGGGCGTCCCCGCGCGCCTCGGCGGCAACATCGGGCTCCCTATCCTGTCGCAGGAGCCGCTCCCCGAGGGCGGCGTCTATGTCCTCGAACTGTCGAGCTTCCAGATCGACCTGACCTACAGCCTCGTCAGCGACGTCGCGGTGCTGCTCAACATTACCCCCGACCACCTCGACCGCCACGGCACCATCGAGGAGTATGCGATGGCCAAGGCGCGGCTGTTCGGGATGCAGGTTCCGGCGAACGATGCGGTCATCGCCACCGACGATTGCTTGACCTGCGACATCGCCGAGAAAGTCGTCGCGCATCTCATCCCGGTGTCGGGCAAGCGTGTCCTCGAGGAGGGCGTCAGCGTCGTCGACGGCATTGCACGCATCGACGGCGAGGAGATCGGCGCGCAAGCGGATTGGCCGAGCCTGCCGGGAACGCACAATGCCCAGAACGTTGCCGCGGCGATCGCCGCGTGTCGCGCGCTCGGCGTCGAGATCGGCAAGATCGCCGCCGCGCTGGTGACTTACCCCGGCCTGCCGCACCGCATGGAACGCGTCGCCGAAAAGAACGGCGTGCTTTACGTCAACGATTCCAAGGCCACCAACCCCGATTCCGCTGCTCCGGCACTTTCTGCGTACGAAAGCGTTCACTGGATTGCAGGAGGGCTTGCCAAGACCGAAGACCTCGATGCCTGCGCACCGAACTTCGGTCACGTCTGCGTAGCTTATTTGATAGGTGCGGCCGCGCCGCTGTTCGGTCGTCTCCTCGACGATGTTATTCCCGTCGTGCAGGCGGACACGCTCGATCGCGCCGTCGCGCTCGCGGCGGCAGCGGCGCGGCCCGGCGAGACGGTATTGCTGTCTCCCGCCTGCGCCTCCTACGACCAGTTTACCGACTATGAGGCGCGCGGCGCAGCGTTCCGCGCGGCGGTGGAGGCACTGCCATGAAAGCCCTTTCGCGCAGCGACCGCACCCCGCTCGGGCGGTGGTTCTGGACCATCGACAAGCTGCTGCTCGCGCTGGTGCTGCTGCTCATCGGCTTCGGCATCCTTGCGGTCGCGGCCGCGTCGCCCGCCGCCGCGCACCGCTATTCAGGGGCGGGCGTGCATGTCGGCGACCTGTTCTATCTCAAGCGCCACATCCTCTGGGTCCTCGCGGGCCTGCCGGTGATGCTCGGCGTTTCGGTACTGCCGGTCGTCTGGGCCAAGCGTCTCGCCATCGGACTCACCGTCTTTTTCCTCGTCTGCCTCTTCGCGGTGCCATTTGTCGGCTTCGAGGTGAACGGCGCGGTGCGCTGGATCCCGCTCCCCGGCTTCCAGTTCCAGCCGTCGGAATTCCTCAAGCCCGTCTTCATCGTCACCACGGCGTGGCTGCTCGCCGCGCGCTTCGACGACAAGTCGATCCCGACGATGCAACTGTCGTTCGGGTTGCTCGTCGTCGTCGCGGCGCTGCTGGTGAAACAGCCCGATTTCGGCCAGACGGCGCTGTTCGTCGCGGTCTGGCTGGCGCAGGCGATCCTTGCGGGCATGAGCCTGACCGTCATCGGCGGTGCCGTGCTGGCGGGCCTCGCAGGGCTTGGTCTCGCGTACGAATTCGTCCCCCACGTCACCAGCCGCATCGACAAGTTCCTGACCGGCGGCGGCGACACCTACCAGATCGACAAGGCGCTCGACTGCTTCAAGGCGGGCGGCCTGTTCGGCGTCGGCCCCGGCGAGGGCACGATGAAGTTCAAGCTGCCCGAAGCGCACACCGATTATATTTTCTCGGTGATCGGCGAGGAGTTCGGTGCGATCGCCTGCATCATGCTCGCGGCGCTGTACCTCGCGATCGTCGTGCGCGTGCTGCTCCAGCTGCTCGACGAGGAGGAGCCCTTCGTCTTTCTCGCCGCCGCCGGTCTCGTGTCGCAGTTCGGGCTCCAGGCGGCGATCAACATGGCGGTCAATCTCAAGCTGATGCCGTCGAAGGGCATGACCCTGCCGTTCGTCAGCCACGGCGGGTCGTCGTTCCTCGCGCTGTCGCTCGGCATGGGGCTGCTGCTCGCGCTGACGCGACGCAACCGCTTTCTGCGCCACTCGCCGTATCTGGCGGGCGCGCGCGCATGAGCCATTTCGTCGTCGCGGCGGGGGGTACCGGGGGGCATATGGTCCCCGCGTCGGTGACGGCGGGCGAGCTGCGCGCGCGCGGACACCGCGTCACGCTGATGACCGACGCGCGGGGCTTGCGTTTTCCCGGGCTGTTCGAGGGCATATCGAGCCAGCTCGTCGAGGCGCTGATGCCGCGCTTCGGCAACCCGTTGGCGGCGCTGCGGACCGTCCTCGGGATCGTCAAGGGGCGCATGGCGGCGAAGAATTTTCTCCGCGCCGAGAATGTCGACGCCGTCATCGGCTTCGGTGGCTATCCGTCGCTGCCGCCGCTGCTTGCCGCGCTGTCGCTCGACCGCCCGGCAATTCTCCACGAGCAGAACGCCGTGTTCGGACGCACCAACCGCCTGCTCGCCGGCCGCGCCGCGAAGATCGCGACGAGCTTCGTGCCGACGCAACGGCTCAGTCAACGCGATGCGGGCAAGACCGTCGTCACCGGCCTGCCCGTCCGTCCCGAAGTCCGCGCTATCGCCGATACGCCCTATCCCGACACGACAGGGCCGCTCGAACTTCTGATCATCGGGGGCAGTCAGGGCGCGTCGATCCTGTCGCGCGTCGTTCCCAAGGCCATTGCGTTGCTTCCGGTCGCTTTGCGTACTCGTCTCCACGTCACCCAGCAGTGCCGCGAGGCCGATCTCGACGGCGTCCGCGCCGCCTATGTTGCGCAGGGCACGACCGCGACCTGCGAAGCCTATTTCGCCGACCTGCCCGCGCGCCTCGCCGCAGCGCACCTCGTCATCGCGCGTTCGGGTGCCTCGACGATGGCCGAGCTTGCTGCAGCCGGTCGTCCGGCGATCCTCGTGCCCTATGCGGCGGCGATGGACGACCACCAGACCGCCAACGCCGCCGAGTTCGTGCGCGCCGGGGGTGGCCCTCTGCTGACCGAGGCCCAGTTCACCCCCGAAGCGCTCGCCGCCGCCCTTGTTTCGCTCACCGAGACACCGGACGCATTGCAGAACGCCGCCGCTGCGGCCAAGAGCGTCGGTCGCCCCGACGCCGGGGCGCGGCTGGCGGACCTCGCCGAAGCTCTGGATTTGAAGCAATGACCGGTCTCGGCATCACCATCGGCACGATCCACTTCGTCGGCATCGGCGGCATCGGCATGTCCGGCATCGCCGAGGTCATGGCCAATCTCGGCTACCGCGTTCAGGGCAGCGACGTCGCCGAGGGCTATGTCATCGCGCACCTGCGCGAGCGCGGCATCGACGTGATGATCGGGCATAGCGCCGACAATCTGAAGGACGCCGCCGTCGTCGTCACCTCGACCGCGATCAAGCGCACCAACCCGGAGGTCGCCGCCGCGCTGGAGCGGCGCATCCCCGTCGTCCGCCGCGCCGAGATGCTGGCCGAGCTGATGCGCCTGAAATCCTGCGTCGCGGTCGCCGGCACCCACGGCAAGACGACGACGACCTCGATGGTCGCAGCCCTGCTCGACGCTGGCGGCTTCGACCCGACCGTCGTCAACGGCGGCATTATCAACACCTATGGCTCGAACGCGCGGCTCGGCCACGGCGACTGGATGGTGGTCGAGGCGGACGAGAGCGACGGCAGCTTCCTCAGGCTCGGCGGCACCATCGGCGTCGTCACCAACATCGACCCCGAGCATCTCGACCACTGGGGCAGCTTCGAAGCGGTGCGCGACGCGTTCGCGCAGTTCATCGAGCATGTGCCGTTCTACGGCGCCGGCATCCTGTGCAT
>JBBQVB010000018.1:0-29433 GCA_038211965.1 Sphingomonadales bacterium | reverse complement strand
AGCAGCACACCGGTGACGCCGCCGACAGTGAACATGAAGATGAACCCGATCGCCCACAGCATCGGCGTCTTGAAGCTGATCGAGCCGCCCCACATCGTCGCGATCCAGCTGAAGATCTTGATACCGGTCGGCACCGCGATGATCATCGTCGCCGCGGTGAAATACATCTTGGTATTCACGTCGAGGCCGCTCGTGAACATGTGGTGCGCCCAGACGATGAAGCCGATGCCGCCGATCGCCACCATCGCGTACGCCATGCCGAGGTATCCGAACACCGGCTTCTTCGAGAAGGTCGAGATGACCTGGCTGATCATCCCGAAGCCCGGCAGGATGAGGATGTAGACCTCGGGATGGCCGAAGAACCAGAACAGATGCTGGTAGAGGATCGGGTCGCCGCCGCCGCTGGCATCGAAGAACGTCGTACCGAAATTACGGTCGGTGAGCAGCATGGTGATCGCACCCGCGAGGACGGGCAGCGACAACAGCAGCAGGAAGGCGGTGACCAGCACCGACCACACGAACAGCGGCATCTTGTGCAGCGTCATCCCTGGCGCGCGCATGTTGAAGATCGTCGTGATGAAGTTGATCGCGCCGAGGATCGACGACGCGCCCGCGAGGTGGAGCGACAGGATCGCCATGTCGACGGCGGGTCCCGGGTGACCCGAAGTGCTGAGCGGCGGATAGACCGTCCAGCCGGTGCCGGCGCCGTTGAAGCCCGCCGGACCGGGCACGAACATCGACCCGAGCAGCAGCAGGAACGACGGCACCAGCAGCCAGAACGAGACATTGTTCATGCGCGGAAACGCCATGTCGGGCGCTCCGATCATGATCGGCACGAACCAGTTGCCAAAGCCGCCGATCATCGCGGGCATGACGGTGAAGAATACCATGATCAGCCCGTGCGCGGTGATGAAGACGTTCCACAGGTGGTAGCTGGCGTCGAGATTGCCCTGCGTGAACCACGTCAGATACTGGATGCCGGGATGCGCCAGCTCGAGCCGCATGATCCCCGAGATCGCGCCGCCGAGCGTCCCCGCGATCACCGCGAAGATCAGGTAGAGCGTGCCGATATCCTTGTGATTGGTCGAGAACAGCCAGCGCTGGACGAAGGTCAGCGGCGCATGCGCGTGATCGTCATGGCCGTGGGCATCGCCGTGGGCGACGAAGGCTGAGTCGGGGGCGGGGACGCTGGCCATTTGCGGCTCTCTCTACTTGGCAGACGCTGCGGCCGTGGGCGCGGCAGGCGTTTCGGCGGAGGGTGCGGGAACGACGGGGTTCTCGGCGGGCGTCGGCGTCGTCGCGGCCTCGGCAGCGGCGCTCCCCGCACCGACGGGAGCGGCAGCGGGCGCGGCGGGCGTCACGCCGTTCTCCTTCTGCTTGGCAGCGACCCACTGCGCAAAGCGCTCCTTCGAGACGACCTCGACGGCGATCGGCATGAAGCCGTGGCGCGTGCCGCACAGCTGGAAGCACTGGCCGAAATAGACGCCGGGGCGGTCGGCCTTGAACCACGTCTCGTTGATGCGGCCCGGCACGGCATCCATCTGGACCCAGAAACTCGGCACCATCCACGCATGGATGACGTCGGCGGAGGTGGTCAGGATCTTGACCGTCGTGCCGACGGGAACGACGACGCGGTTATCGACATCGAGCTGGTAGGGCGAACCTGCCTTGGCCGCCTCTTCCTTGGTCAGCATGATCGAATCGAAGCTGAAGCCGCCCTGATCGGGGTACTCGTACTCCCAATACCATTGGTGGCCGGTCGCCTTGATCGTCAATCCCGCCTTGGGCGGCGAGTATTGGTTCGCGAGCAGGCGGAACGACGGCACCGCGATCCAGACGAGGATGAGCACCGGCACGACTGTCCAAATCACCTCGACGGTGGTGTTGTGGCTGGTCCGCGACGCCACCGGGTTCTTTGCCGCGCGGAACCGGATGACGACGTAGCCGAGCAGCAGCACGACGAAGATCGAGATGCCGATCATGATCGGGTCGAGGACGCCGACGGTCATCGCATGCGCCTCACGTGCAATCGGCGTCTGGGGGGCTTGCAGCGCCCAGCCGCCCGATGGCTGGCCGATCCCGGCTTCGGCGGCGACGCGCGGCAGCGCCTCGGCGGTCCCGCCGGCGATGGCGACGGTCTTGACCGGCGTCACCGGCGCCGCCGCCACCTGCGCCAGCGCGGCGACCGGCGCGAACGCCAGCAGTGCGGCGAAACTCAGAACCTTCGTGAAACCCATCATGCCCCTCGGCAAAGAAAGCGTTGCCCCGGCGGCGCAGGGCCGGTGGCACGAAACTGCGCGGCTTATATGCGCGGGGGTTCGGGGGGACAAGCGGCGAAGGCGTCGCAGCAGCCGATCAGGCCTTCAAGTCGGCAAATACCGCCGCCTCTTTCCGCATCTGCGCGCCGACCGCCGCCGGCACGTCCGCGCCCTGCAGCATAGCGGCGTTCCACACCGCGACATATTCGAGGCCCGCATCGATGCTGTGGTCGCGGCCATGGTTGAGCACCGCCTTGATGCCGGTGATCGCGAGCGGCGAATTGGCGGCGATCTCGCGCGCCAACGCCTGCCCACTCGCGAGCGCCGCGTCATGCGTCGCCTCGACGCGGTTGAGGAAACCGTGCGCGCGCGCCTCCTCGGCCCCGAAGCGCCGCCCGGTGTACGCCAGTTCGCGGATCAGTCCCTGCGGCAGCAGATGCGGGATGCGCTGCAGCGTGCCGACATCGGCGACGATGGCGATGTTGACCTCCTGGATCGTGAAGAAGCAGCCTTCGACGCCGATGCGCAGGTCGCACGCAGTGACGAAATCGACTCCGCCACCGATGCAGCCGCCCTGCACGACCGCGATCACCGGAACGCGGCATTTGTCGACGACGGTGAAGGTGCGCTGCATCGCGTGGACGTGGCGCCGGAACTTCTCGCGGGCGCGACCCGGATCGCCGGGGGCATCGCCGAGGCTCGACATCGCCATGCCGAGGTCGAGCCCGGCGGTGAAATGCTTGCCTGTCGACGCGATGACCACCGCGCGCACGCTGGCGTCGGCGTCGATGGCCTCGAAGACCTGCGGCAGTTCGGTCCAGAACGCCGTATTCATCGTGTTGAGCGCGTCGCCGCGCGTCAGTGTCACCGTCGCGACATGCTCGGCGACATCGAGCCGCATTGTCGTGAGTTCCATCGCGCGCCTCCCCGGTCTATGGTCCCGGAATGACCAAGTTCACCGTCAACGGCAACCCCGTTCACTATCTCCTGCCGCCCGAAACGCCGCTGCTTTGGGCGTTGCGCGACGCGTCGAACCTGACGGGGACCAAGTTCGGTTGCGGCGCGGGGCTGTGCGGGGCGTGCACGGTGCATATCGACGGCGTCGCGCAACGCTCGTGCCAGGTCAGCATCGGCAGTATCGAAGGCACGTTCGTGACCACCATCGAGGGCCTCAGCGACGACCGCAGCCACGTCGTCCAGCAGGCGTGGATCGCCGAGCAGGTTCCGCAATGCGGCTATTGCCAGTCGGGCATGATCATGGCGGTCGCGGCGCTGCTCAAGACCAACAAGCACCCGAGCGATGCCGAGATCGACGCGAGCGTCACCAACCTCTGCCGCTGCGGGACCTACCCGCGCATCCGCAAGGCGATCCACCGCGCCGCATCGGGGTCGGTCGACAGCGGTGTGCCGGGGCCCGAGACGACGCCCGGAGAAGCCGCGCGGATCGCACCCTCGATGGTGGCCCGTCCAACTGCGTCCTGATCAACGCAGCGGTGCGGTCCGCCGCCCGAACGGCCAGTCGATGACGGTCCCCGCAAACAGGCACCACCAGACGATTACCGGCTGAAAGGCCAGTCGCGGGCCGTGGTACCACCAGCCAAGCTTGGTTCCGCCGACCGCGACGCCGGCGAGCGCGTGGTGGACGTTCGCCGGGAATACGCACACCGCATACAGCGCAAGCATGACCCCCGCGAACCAGCGCAGCCGCTTCGTCAGCAGCGCCGCCGCGCCCGCCAGTTCGCACACTCCAGTCGCCATGATGACCGTCGCCGGCATCGGCACCCAATCGGGGGTGATCGCGAGGAAGGTCGCGGGCGAGCGCAGGTGGGCGATCCCGGCGAGCGCGAACGCCGCGGCCAACACGATGCGCAGGACGCGACGGTTCGTCTCGCGCCGGTCCTCAGCCAAGGCGATTAAGCCGCGCGATGACGCCTTCCGCCTCGCTCAGCGTCCGCCGCACGATCTCGGCGCACGGCAGTACCTCGCGGATGCCCCCGCCGCCCTGCCCCGCCGCGAGGCATTGCGTCGTCGGGTCGACGACATCGACGATCCCCGAGATCGGTCCGAGCAGGTTGTTCTTGACCGAGTTCATCACCTGCATCGCGAAGGGCATCGTCTCCTTGCCCTCCCATTCCTTCGTCGTTGCATTGGCCAGCGCGCGTAAGGTCTTGCCGGTGAAGGCGCGGCTGATCACCGTGTCGCTCTCGCTCATCGCGACGATAGCGTCCTTATAGGCCTGCCCCGCGTGCGCCTCGACGCTGGCGATGAAGCGCGTGCCCATCCATACGCCCTGGCAGCCGAAGGCCAGCGCCGCCGCAAGGCCGCGCCCGTCGAACAGCCCGCCTGCTGCAATGACCGGCACGTCGACCGCATCGACGACCTGCGGCCACAGCGCGACGCTCGCGACCGAACCGGTATGCCCACCCGCCTCGGTGCCCTGCGCGATGACGACGTCGCAACCGGCCTCCGCCGCCTTGACGGCGTGGCGGACATTGCCCGCCATACACATCACGATGACACCCGCCTGCTTCAGCTGGTCGACGATGGCGACGGGCACGCCGAGCCCCGCGATGAACGCCGTCGCGCCTTCCTCGATGATGACATCGACCGCAGCCGTCAGCGACTCGGGCTGCGCGGTGAGCAGGTCGACGCCGAAGGGCTTGTCGGTCAGCTCGCGCACCCGGCGCATCTGTTGGCGAATGCGCTCGGGGCCGAGTCCGGCCATGCCGAGCGAGCCGAAGCCCCCCGCCTCGGACACCGCCGCGCAGACTTCGGCATACGACACGCCGCCCATGCCTGCGAGAAGGATCGGGTGCTCGACGCCGAGCAGGTCGCAGATGGGGGTGCGGATCATGCCGCCTTCGCCTCGTAACCGAGCATCGACTTGGCTTCGAGGAACTCGGCGAAGGCGTGTGCGCCCCATTCGCGGCCGTTGCCCGACTGCTTGTAGCCGCCGAAGGGCGCGTTGAGGTCGCCCGGCGCGCCGTTGATGAACACCTGGCCGACGCGCAGCCGGCGCGCCACCTGTCGGGCATGCACGGGCTCGCCCTGCACGTAACCGGCGAGGCCGTAGACCGTGTCGTTGCCGATCCGGACCGCGTCGCCCTCGCCCTCGTAGGGCAGCATCGTCAGCACGGGCCCGAAGATTTCCTCGCGCGCGATCGTCATGTCGTTGGTCACGTCGGCGAATACCGTCGGCTTGACGTAATAGCCCGTCTCGAGCCCCTCGGGCTTGCCGGTACCGCCCGCGACGAGCGTCGCGCCTTCGTCGATGCCCTTCTGGATCAGCCCCTGGATCTTGTTCCACTGTTGCTCGCTGACGACGGGGCCGATCTTGGCATTGCCGTCGGGGCTGCCGACTGTCACCGATTCCGCGGCAGCTTTTGCGATTGCCTTGGCTTCGGCCATCTTCGCCGCAGGCACGAGCATGCGGCTCGGCGCGTTGCAACTCTGTCCGCTGTTGTTCATCATCTGCAGCACGCCCGCCGTCACTGCCGTGGTCAGATCGGCGTCGTCGAGGACGATGTTGGGCGACTTGCCACCGAGTTCCTGCGCGACGCGCTTGACCGTCGGCGCGGCGTTCTTGGCGACCTCGATCCCGGCGCGCGTCGAGCCGGTGAAGCTGACCATGTCGACATCGGGATGCGACGACAGCGCCGCGCCGACCGTCGGGCCGTCGCCGTTGACGAGATTGAAGACCCCGGCCGGCACGCCCGCCGCATGCAGGATTTCGGTCCACACCTGTGCCGAGAATGGCGCGATCTCGCTCGGCTTGAGGATCATCGTGCAGCCGGTGGCGAGGGCGGGCACGACCTTGCAGGCGATCTGGTTGATCGGCCAGTTCCACGGGGTGATGAAGGCGCAGACCCCGACGGGCTCCTTCGCGATCAGCGTCGTGCCGCGCTGCTCCTCGAAGCTGTACGTCTTGAGCACTTCTATGCCGGTCATCAGGTGACCGATGCCGACCGCCGCGTGCGCCTGCGTCGCCAGCCAGACCGGCGCGCCCATCTCCTCGGTCACCGCAGCGGCGACGTCGGCATAGCGCTTCTGATATTCGGCGACGATGTTCTGGAGCAGCTCGAGCCGCTGCTCGCGGGTGAACAGGCTGTAGCTCGCGAAAGCGCGCTTCGCCGCCGCGACAGCGGCATCGACGTCGCCCTGCTGGCCGAGGCTGATCCGCCCCGCGACACCTTCGGTGGCCGGATTGATCACGTCGAGCCGGCGGGCTCCCGCGGCCGGGGCGACCCACGCGCCGTCGATGTAGAAATTGAGGTAATCGCGCATGACCAAGGCTCCCAAGGAATTTGAACAGCGGTGTAGCAGAGCACAACGGATTGTCGAAAGCGGCAGACGGTCGCGAAGCGGATGGCGTTAGCCCGTGCGACTCGCGGCCTAAGGCTTGCCCACCACCGCCAGCGCGGCCGTCGTCATCGCCTCGACCGCAGTCGCGATCGTCGGTGCGGGGTCGGGGGCGAACTTGGCGCTGTGCAGGCCGGGGAGTTTGCGCGGGTCGCCCGCTGCGGCATCCCAGACCGCCTGCGGCTGCGCACCGACCCAGAACATGACACTCTCGACGCCGGGATAGCCGCGCGAGAACGCCCCGAAATCCTCCGCCGCCATCGACGCCGGGACACGGATAACGCGGCTCGCGCCGAGTTGCCGGTCGAGCGCGCTGGCGATCAGTTTCGTCCCGGCGGGCGTGTTGAAGGTCGACGCGCTGCCCTGCCCGACGACGACGGTCGGCAGCAACGCGTCGGGAACCCCCGCTGCCTCGGCCTCGGCGCGGGCGACGCGCTTGATGCTCGCCAGCAGCCGCGCGCGGACGGCGGGGTCGTAGCTGCGCACGGTGATCAGCAGCTTCGCCTCGTCGGAGATGATGTTATGCTTGGTGCCGGCGTGGAACGCCCCGACGGTGATGACGGCGGGCTGGCGCGGATCGTTCTCGCGGCTGACCAGCGTCTGGAGCGTCGAGACGATGCGTGCGCCGATGACGATCGGGTCGATACCGTTCTGCGGCTCCGAGCCGTGGCTGCCGATGCCGTGGACGATGATATCCACCGTATCGACGTTGGCGAGTGCGTAGCCGTCGGTGATGCCGACCTGCCCGGCGGGCAAGCTCGCCGAATCATGGAAAGCGAGTGCGAAATCGGGCTTGGGAAAGCGACTGTAGAGGCCGTCGGCAAGCATCGCCTTGGCGCCGCCGACGCCTTCCTCGGCAGGCTGGCCGATCATCATCAGCGTGCCGTGCCACTGAGCGCGCTTCGCCGCCATCGCGCGCGCCAACCCGACCCACGCGGTCATGTGGATGTCGTGCCCGCACGCATGCATCACCGGCGTCGAGGTGCCGTCTGGGAGCGGCGACATGGCTTTGCTGGCATAAGGCAGCCCGGTCGCCTCGAGAACCGGCAGCGCATCCATGTCGGCGCGGATTAACAGCACGGGGCCGGGGCCGTTTACCATCATTGCGACGACGCCGGTACCGCCGACGCCGGTCGTGACGGTGAAGCCCGCAGCCTTGGCTTCGGCGGCGATGATCGACGACGAGCGCGTTTCGTGGAAGCCGAGTTCGGGATGGGCATGAAGATCGGTGTAGAGCGCAACGAGGTCGGTTGGCGGCGCGGCGCGAGCCGTTCCGGCGAGCATGACGGTGGCAAGTAATGAAAGCGCAACAGTTCGCATGGTAGGCCGTCCCCAATTCCCGGTATTGCGCGAGCGTAGCAGCGGGTCGATGCCCGTTGCCAGCAGCGATTGCTGCGCGCGGGGCGAGGTCGGAGTGGTGGTCATCAGGTCGTTGTGGCGTTTGGCGTGCGGGATCGCCCTGTCAGGCGCGGGCGCCGAAGCGCTGGCGCAGGATGCCGTGTTGACCCTGCCGGCACCTGGTGGCGCGCCGCAGAGCATCGACTTCGCGCGCGACCCGCTGCTCGGCTTTGCGCGCGCGGCGGCGCCGTTGCAGCCCTTCCTCGACGCCCTCGGACACGCGGTCGAGGTGCATCCGGCGGTGGCCGCGGCGATCGCCGAGCAACAGGCGAGCCAGGCGGTCCGCACCCAGGTTCGCGCGGGGCTTTTCCCGCAGCTCGACGCGCAGCTCAACGGGACCCGCGCGCTGGCCCGCGACTATGGCGACCGCACCGCCGTCGTCGAAAGCTTCCAGCCGCGCGGGCGCACCGACGCGATCGTCAGCGGGCAGCAGCTGCTTTACGATTTCGGCGCGACCGGTCAGCGTATCTCGGCGGCCAACGAGCGCACGCAGGCAGCGCAAGCCGAGGTCGAGCGCATCGCGGCGGAGACTGCGCTGCGCGCCGTATCGGCATGGTACGACGTGCTGGCCTACCAGACGCTCGCCGACCTCAGCCGCGCCAGTGCGGCACGGCAGGGCGACATTCTCGCCGACGTGCGGACGCGGATCGCGCAAGGAGTCGGTGCGGGCGGCGACGCCTCGCGCGCCGAGGCGGTGACCGCAGAAACGCAGGCGCAGACGGCGCGCTACGAGCGGTTGCTGGCGCAGGCGCGCGGCCGCTACCGCGAGGCCTTCGGCACCGACGCGCCGCCGCGCCTGTCGCGCATCGCGCCGCCACCGTCGGCGGCGCAAAGCCTTGACGCAGCGCAAGCCCTGGCACGCAAGTCACCCGCCGTCGAAGCCGCGCTCCGGCGTTCCGCAGCGGCACGGCGCGACTACCGCGCCGCCAAGGCCGACGGGCTGCCCCGCCTCACCGCGGGCGTCAACGGTACGCGCTTCGATGTCTTCCAGGGTGCCGACTACGAGGTGCGCGGCACCGTCAATCTGCGCCAGAGCCTGTTCGCCGGCGGTCGCCAGCGCGGCGTCATCGCCGAGGCGGGGGCGCGGTCGCGCGAGGCGGGGTTCAATGCCGACCGGATCACCGGTGAAAGCGAGCGCGATGCGGGCATCGCCTTCACCGATGTCGCGGCGCTCGCGAAAACCGCCGCGACGCTCGAGACCGCCTATACCGCCAACCGCCGCGCGCGCGATGGCTATGTCGAGCAGTTCCGCGTCTCGCGCGGCACGCTGATCGAGCTGCTGCGCGCCGAGCAGGATTATTTCGCCGCTGCCGCGCAGTATCTGCAGGGCACGGTCGAACTCGACGTGGCGCGCTTCACGCTGCTGGCGCGTACCGGCGAAATCCTGCCCGTCGCGGGCGTCAAGCTCAGCGCGACACCGATGTGAAGGAAGCTGACATGAACGACACCCCCATCCAGCTCCACAAGCCGCGCGTCGCTGCGTGGCTCAGGGACCCGATCCTCGCCAACAAGGGTCTTTACCTGCAGGTCGCGCTGGCCGCCGCGCTGGTCAATATCTTCAGCCTCGTCACCTCGCTGTTTTCGATGACGGTGTATAACCGCATCGTTCCCAACAATGCGACGGACTCGCTGATCGCACTGTCGATCGGTGTCGGCATCGTCCTGGTCTTCGATTTCGTGCTGCGCAGTTTGCGCGGCTATTTCATCGACATCGCAGGGCAGCGCATCGACCGCACCGTCGGCGCGGCGATCTTCGCGCGAATGCTGTCGATGCGCATGGAGCATCGCAAGACTTCGAGCGGCGCGTTCGCCGGGCTGTTGCGCGAATTCGAGGCGCTGCGCGACTTCTTCGCCTCCGCCACCCTCGCGGCAGTCGTCGACGTGCCCTTCATCCTGCTGTTCCTCGTCGTCATCTGGGCGATCGGCGGGTGGCTGGTGATGGTGCCGCTGCTGATGGTGCCGCTCGTCGTCGGTGTCGGCATGGCCTCGCAGCCGCTGCTGGCACGCCTCGCCAGCGAGGGCCTGACCGAGGGCATGAGCAAGCAGGGCGTGCTCGTCGAGGCGATTTCGGGGCTGGAAACGGTCAAGTCGTCGTCGGCCGGGCCGCTGCTGGCGCGGCGCTGGGCGAAGGCGGTCGACGACCACGCCGCGTCGTCGCTGCGCCAGCGCCTGATCGCCGCCGTGAGCATCAACGTCGCCGCGTCGGCGCAGCAGATCTGCTACATCGGCGTCGTCATCGCGGGCGTCTACATGATCGCGACGCGCGACCTGACGATGGGCGGCCTCGTCGCGACCTCGATCCTCGCCGGGCGCTGCGTCGCGCCGCTCGGGCAGATCGCCAGCCTGTTGACGCGCCTCAGCCACACGCGCTCGGCCTACGCCCACCTCGACCGGCTTATGCAGGGCGGCGGCGAGGCGCGCGACGACACACGCTATCTGCGGCGTGCGCGGCTCGACGGTCAGATCGAGTTCAAGAACGTCATCTTCAAATACCCCGGCTCGACGGCGCGCGCCCTCGACGACGTGTCGTTCCGCATCGAACCCGGCGAGCGCGTCGCCATCGTCGGGCGCGTCGGGTCGGGCAAGTCGACCATCGCGCGGCTGATCCTCGGACTGTACCAGGCCGACGAGGGCGCTGTGCTCGTCGACGGCGCTGACGTGCGCCAGCTGCACCCCGACGACCTGCGACACAATATCGGCGCGGTGCTGCAGGACGTCTTCCTGCTCACTGGCTCGGTCGCCGAGAACATCAGCTTGGGCGAACCCGCCATCGACGACGCGGCGGTGCTGCGCGCGGCCAAGCTCAGCGGCACGCACGACTTCATCGGCTCGGTGCCCAACGGCTACGACCTCCGCCTCGCCGACCGTGGCGAAGGCCTGTCGGGCGGCCAGCGCCAGAGCATCGCGATCGCCCGCGCGCTGGCGCACGAACGCCCGATCCTGCTGTTCGACGAGCCGACCAGCGCGATGGATATCCAGTCCGAGAACGCGCTGATCGCCCGCCTCGAACCCGAGCTGCGGGGCAAGACCGTCGTACTGGTGACGCACCGCCAGTCGATGCTGCGCCTCGTCGACAAGCTGATCATCCTCGACCGCGGCAAGATCGTCGCGGCGGGACCGCGCGACGATGTGCTCAAGTCTGTCGCGGTGAATTAGGAGCGCATGTCATGACCTTCGCCGCAACTGCCGACCTGGCTCCCGAGCACGACGCCATCGGCCCCGCACGCGCGGCGCAATGGCTGATGTGGACGATCGCCGCGCTGACCTTCGCGCTCGTCGCGTGGGCCGCGCTGGCGCAGGTCGACGAGGTCGCAAGCGCGCAGGGTCGTGTCATCCCGTCTCGCCAGCTCCAGATCGTCTCCAATCTCGAAGGCGGTACGGTCAAGGCGATCCTTGTCCGCGCCGGGGCGAAGGTCGCCGCCGGTCAGCCGCTCGTGACGCTCGACAACACCCAGTTCACCGCCGATTTCGGCAAGACCACCGAGACGACCAACGCGCTCCTGGCGCGCGCGGCGCGGCTGCAGGCCGAGGTGTCGGGGGGCTCACCCAGCTTTCCGACCGCGCTCGAACGCGCCGCGCCGCAGCTCGTCGCCACCGAGCGCTCGCTGTACAACGCCCGCCGCGCCGAACTCGCGGCGAGCGAGGCGATGGAGTCGGCCAAGCTCGACCAGGCGAGCCGTGCGCTCGGGCAGGCCGAGGTCGAGAATGCGACCCGCGCCGACGGCGCGAAGAGCGCCGCGCAGGAACTCGCGATGATTGCGCCGCTCGTCGACAAGGGCATCGAGCCGCAGATCGAGCTGATGCGCGCGCGCACCGCTGAGGCGACAGCGCGCGGCGCAGCGGGCAATGCCGCGCTCGCCATCCGACGCGCGCGTTCGGCGGTCGCCGAGGCACAGTCGGGCTTGCGCGCCGTCCGCGACCGTTACCGTAGCCAGGCCGTCGAGCAACTCACCACGACACGCGCCGAGCTTGCCGGCCAGGGTCAGGCACTGCCGGCGCTGCGCGACCGCGTCCGGCGCGCCGTGCTGACCGCGCCGATCGCGGGAACCGTCAACCGCGTCCTCGTCGCAACCATCGGCGGCACCGTCCGCCCTGGCGAGCCGCTTGTCGAGATCGTCCCGCAGGACGATACGCTGGTCGTCGAGGCCGACGTCAAACCCGCCGACATCGCCTTCATCCACCCCGGCCAGCGCGCCACGGTCAAGCTGTCGGCCTATGACTACTCGGTGTACGGCGCCCTCGACGGGACGGTCGAACGCATCTCGCCCGACGCCATCGTCAACGAGCGCACCGGCGAATCGCACTTCACCGTTCGTATCCGCACCGCTGCCAGCGATCTGCGCGCGCCGGACGGATCGAAGCTGCCGATCGGCGCGGGCATGGTCGCGACGGTCGACGTGCTCGGGCACAAGAGGTCGGTGCTGTCGTATCTGCTGACCCCGGTCAGCAAGCTCCGGGACAATGCTTTCCGGGAGAAATAGGCCCGCGGCGCAGCCCTACCCCGCCGGCACGACCTCGATCACGTCGATCGTCGACTCGAAGCGCGGCCACGGGAGTTCGAGGCGCCAGCGGCGCGGCCCGATAGCGCGCAGGACGCCAACCTGGTCACGGTCGGGATCGGCCTTGTAGCGGAACAGCCCCGCCTCGCTGCCGAGACTGAGCGCGCCGAGGTAAACCATCCGATCGCCATCGGGATACAGGATGCCCGCGCTGCGCTGTGCGCCGCCGTCGCGGACAAAACGCAGGTTGGGCCCCAGCGCGTCGATCCGGCATGGCGTCGTCTCGGCCATCGTCCACACCGGCATGCCGGCGCTCCGCGTTCCCAGCTTGACGGTGCGGCAGGCGTAGCGCCCCGGCGGTGGCGGACCATCGGCCGTCGCCGCCGCCGGATCGGTGAGCGCCGCGAGGTTGAGCCACGCGGTGCCCTGCCCGCCCGCGAACACCTGCGTCCGCGCTGTGGTCCATGCACGCCACAGCCCCGCCAGCCGCTGACGATCGTTCGCGGTGATCGCCCGTTTCCACGCCACCGGGCGTGCCGCAGCGAGCGATGCAACACACACGGCACTCAGCACCAAGGCGGCAAGCAGACGTTTCATGGCCGGCACGCTAGGCCGACAATGCGGCGAGACTCCGGCGGCTGGCCGCCCCGCCGCCTGCCTCTTACGCCTTCCGATTGACGTGGATCAGCCAGTATTGCGCAAGCATCTGGCGCGGCGCGCCCTGCACCGCCTGCAGCGCCTTCGTCGCGCCCGCCTTGTCGCCCGCCATCGCCAACGCGGCGCCGAGGCGCAGGTTGGCGGTCGCCGCATCGGCCCCGGGCTTGCCTGCCGCGAGGCGGTACATCTCGGCCGCCTTGGCGTAGTTCGCATAGCCGTAATAGGCGTCGCCAGTCGCCAGCGCGAGCTTGGGGCTCGGCGACTTGGCCGAATCCTTCTCGAGACCCGGCAGCGACGCCTTGTCGGCGGCGACCTTGCTACCCGCGACCTGCGCGATTTCCTTCTCGATCGGCTTGGTGCCGCTCAACTTCTTGGTGGCAATGCCTTCGTCGAGAATGCGTTTGGCCTCGCCGGGCAAGCCCTTTTCAAGCGCAAGTCGAGCATATTCCTGCCACTCCCGGTCGGGGCCCTGCGCGTTGACCGCGTGCATCAGCCGGAACACGTCGAGGTCGAACTGGTCGTCGCCGTGCGCCGCGTCGCGGTAGAGGTTCAGCGCATCGTACCAGTTCACCGGGTTGGGATAGTCAGTGACGATGGCCAACGCGGCGGCATTGGTCTGTGCGCTCAGCTTGCTGTCGAACGCGATCTTGAGGCGCTGCCGGTACCACGGCTCGGGGGCGAGCTCGCCCTTCGCCTGCTTCGCCGCGATCGCTTTTTCGAGCATGGCGACCGCCTGAGCGTTCAGCTTCTGATCGCTGTAGAGCAGCGCGAGGTTGAGCGTGTTGTCGGCATCGTTCGGGTCGTTCGCGACGATCTGCTCGTAATATTTCGTCGCCGTTGCGTAATCCTTGCGGTTGAGCGCCATCGCGGCAAGGTTGCGGATATACTTGGATTTTTCCGTCGCAGGCAGGAACGGGCTCGCCGCCGATACCTTCACGGCTTCCTCGAGCGCGGCCATGTCCTTGATCTTGTTCGCAGCCCCGAGCTTGATCTGGGCAAGGAAGAACTCGTCGGTGGGATTCAGCCCGCCCGCCGCTTCGGCGGCGTGAATCGTCGCGATTGCCCCGGCGGAATCGCCCGCCGCATCCTGCTTCTGCGCGGTCCCCGCTGCCAGCCGCCCAGCCTTCGACAGGTCCTTCGGGTTCGCCGCGCCAGGCGCCACCTCGGCGGCGGCGGGGGCTTTGTCCTTGGCGAGCAGCGGCGATGCGGCGGTGGCGGCGAGCAGCGCCGAAACGGCGAGGTACGAAATTCTGGTCATCGGGACCCTTTCCCAAGGTTGTTTTGCGAGTTTGGCTAGGCTGCGGCGGCGCACGCGTCAATTCCTGCCGGGTATGCGACCATCCTAGCCGTGCGGCAATGAACGCGCTTTGAACATCTTCGGGCGCAGGTCTATCACCACGCGCAGCCGCTCCCGATCCGAAAGCCGCCATGCTCGCCGTTCTCTCGCCTGCCAAGACGCTCGACGAGGACACACCGGTGCCGCCCGTGGCGGCGACCTTGCCGTCGTTCGCCGACGATGCGGTCAAGCTCGCGAAGGTGGCTGCGAAGCTGTCGCCGCGGGCGCTCGGTAGGCTCATGCACATTTCGCCGACGCTGGCGACGCTCAACGCCGCGCGCTTCCGCGCCTTCGGCGCCGCGCCCGATGCCGCACGCCCGGCGCTCTATACCTTCGACGGCGACGTCTATGCGGGGCTGGCGGGACCCCGGCTCGACGCGGAAACGGTGGCGTTCGCGCAGCGCCATGTCCGCATCCTGTCGGGGCTGTACGGTGTGCTGCGCCCGCTCGACCTGATGCAGCCCTATCGGCTCGAGATGGGGACGAAGCTCAAGACCGCGCGCCGCGCCGATCTCTATGCCTATTGGGGAAGACGCATCGGCGCGATGCTCGCCGACGACCTGCGCGATCACGCCGACCGCACGCTGATCAACCTCGCCAGCAAGGAATATTTCGACGCCGTCGCGGTCGACGAACTGCCGGGCAAGGTTCTCGCCATCGACTTCCGCGATGAAAAGGACGGCGCGCTGCGCTTCAACACCTACACCGGCAAGCGCGCGCGTGGCGCGATGGCGCGGTTTATCTGCGAGGAACGCCTCGACCGGCCCGAGGGACTGAAGGCGTTCGCCGGGATGGGATATGAATTCAGGCCCGAGCTTTCCGATTCAGAGCGGTGGGCGTTCGTTCGGAAGGGTTGATCCGCGCCCCCTCCCCCTCGCGGCTGGGGCGGGGCGACGAAAAAAGGGCCGGACGTCGCCGCCCGGCCCTCCATTCGCTTGGAAGTAGCCGAAGCTTACTTCTTCATCGCGTCCGCTTTGGCCTTCATGTTGTCGGCGGCCGCATCGGCGTTCGCCTTCATGGCGTCGGCCTTGTTATCGGCACCGGTCTTCATGGCATCGGCCTTGTCCTTGGCGGCATCGACCATCGCGTCGGCCTTCTTGTCGGTCGTCGCGACCATCGCGTCGGCGTTCTTGCCGGCGGCATCGACGGTGGCATCGGCCTTCGTCGCCATCGCATCGGCGGCGGCATCGGCGCTCGGCGCCTGGGTGGTGGTCGTGGTCTCGGTGGTCGTCGTCGCGCCATCGGTACCAATCGTCGTCGCTTCGGTCGTCTTGGCCTTCTCGCCGCAGGCAGCGAGCAGGCCGAGGCTGGCCACAGCCGCCAGCGTCAGAGCAGTCTTCATAAATATATTCTCCGTTGACTTGTCGCGCAGTCCTCGCGCGCCCTGCTGCATAGCGGTTTCAATGACGGTTGCGAAGCATTTTGATTTGTGCGCGATGAACGTCAGTCGGCAGCTTCCGGCGTGGCGTCGGCGACTTCGCTCCCATCGCCGTCATCGCCGATTTTAGCCGCCGAAACAACGTGCTCGCCGTCGGCTACGTCGAACAGCGTGACGCCCTGCGATCCGCGTCCGATGACGCGCAACGCGCCGACCACCAGCCGGATGAGCTTGCCGCTGTCGGTGACGAGCATGACTTGATCGACATCGCGCGCCGGAAAGCTCGCCAGCACCGGACCGTTGCGGTCGCTTTCGGCGATGTTGCGGATACCCTGTCCGCCACGCCCCGTCCGGCGATATTCGTAGGCGCTCGAGCGTTTGCCATAGCCGTTGGCGGTCACCGTCAGGATGAATTCTTCGGCTTCGGCAAACGCCTTCATGCGCGTCTCGGACAGGATGCGTTCGCCGGGTTCGGGCTTCCACGCGGCCGCCTTGAGATAGTCGTCGCGCTCTTGCGAAGTCGCGTCGAAGCCGCCGAGGATAGACATCGAGATGACCTCGTCGCCCTCCGCGAGCGTCATGCCACGCACTCCCGTCGACGTGCGGCTGACGAATTCGCGGACTTCGTCGACAGCGAAGCGGATCGCCTTGCCGCTGCGTGCCGCGAGGAACACGTCGTCGCGGTCGTCGCACAGCACCACCGCAATAAGCCTGTCCTCGTCGCCGTCCTCGAAGCGGATCGCCAGCTTGCCCTGACTCGGAACACGCGCGAAGGCGTCCATCGCGTTACGCCGGACATAGCCGTGTGCCGTCGCAAACATGACGTGGAGCTTCGCCCAGCTGTCCTCGTCCTCGGGCAGCGGCAGCACCGCGACGATGGTCTCGCCGGTCGCGAGGTTGGGCAGCAGGTGGATCATCGGCCGCCCCTTGGCGTTCGGCCCACCTTCGGGGATGCGCCAGACCTTCTGGCGATAGACCTTGCCCGTCGACGAGAAGAACAGCACCGGGGTGTGCGTCGAGGCGACGAACAGCTTGGCGACGGCGTCCTCCTCCTTGGTGGTCATGCCGGCCCGGCCCTTGCCGCCGCGCGCCTGCGCCCGGTACGTCGCCAGCGCGACGCGCTTGACGTAGCCGCCAATGGTCACCGTGACGACCATGTCCTCGCGCTCGATGAGGTCCTCATCGTCGATGCCGTCGCCCGCGCCGATCAGTTCGGTGCGGCGCTTTGTGACGAACGGCTGGAGCGCATCGAACTCGGCACGCATCACGGCTTGCAACCGCGCCCGCGAGCGCAGGATGTCGAGCAGGTCTTCGATTGACGCTGCCAGCGCCTTCAGCTCGTCGGCGATCTCGTCACGGCCGAGCGCGGTGAGCTTGGACAGCCGCAGCTCGAGAATGGCGCGGACCTGCAAGTCCGACAGCCGATACGTCTCGGTGCCCGCATCGGGCACCAAGGCCTCGATGATCCCAAGATAGGGCCGGATATCGCCCATCGGCCAATCGCGCGCGAGCAGCGCGGCGCGCGCTTCGGCAGGCGTCGGCGAGGCACGGATCAGCCGTACCACCTCGTCGAGATTGGCCACCGCGATCATCAGCCCGAGCAGCAAATGCGCGCGCTCGCGCGCCTTGTTGAGCTCGTACTTCGAGCGCCGGGTGATGACCTCCTCGCGGAACTTGATGAATGCCTCGATGACATCGCGCAGGTTGAGCAGTTCGGGCCGCCCGCCGCGGATCGCCAGCATGTTGATCGCGAACGACTGCTGCGCCGGGGTGTGGCGGTACAACTGGTTGAGCACGACTTCGGGCGTCGCGTCGCGCTTGAGATCGAGCACCAGCCGCACGCCCTCGCGGCTCGACTCGTCGCGGATCTCGCCGACGCCCTCGATGCGCTTGTCGCGCACCGCCTCGACGATGCGCTCGTGCAGCGCGTTCTTGCCCTGCTGGTAGGGGATTTCGGTCAGCACCACCGAACGCCGGTCACCGCGCCCCTCCTCGACGATGGTCCGCGAGCGCATGATGACGCTGCCGCGCCCGGTTTCGTACGCCTGCCGGATGCCCGTGGTGCCGAGCAGATAACCGCCGGTGGGGAAATCAGGCGCCTTGATATGCTCCATCAGCCCGTCGGTATCGATGGCGGGATTGTCCAGGTACGCGCGGCAGGCGTCGATGACCTCGCCCAAATTGTGCGGCGGGATGTTGGTCGCCATGCCCACCGCGATGCCGCCCGCGCCGTTGACCAGCAGGTTCGGAAAGCGCGCCGGCAGCACCGTCGGCTCCTGCTCCTGCCCGTCGTAGTTGGGCGCGAAATCGACGGTGTCCTTGTCGATATCGTCGAGCAGGCTGTCGGCGACCTTGGCCAGCCGCGCCTCGGTATAGCGCATCGCGGCGGGTGCATCGGGGTCCATCGAGCCGAAATTGCCCTGACCGTCGACCAGCGGCAGGCGCATCGACCAGTCCTGGGCCATGCGCACCAGCGCGTCGTAGATCGAGCTGTCGCCGTGCGGATGGTATTTGCCCATCACGTCGCCGACGATGCGCGCCGACTTGCGGTACGGCTTGCCCGCGACATAGCCGCCCTCGTGCGCCCCCCACAGGATGCGGCGATGCACGGGCTTCAACCCGTCGCGCACGTCGGGCAGCGCGCGCGCGACGATGACGCTCATCGCGTAATCGAGGAACGACGTCCGCATCTCGGTGACGATCGAGACGGGTTCGATATCTGGGGTGGCAGCAGGCGGCGGGGGGACGGTGGCCAAGGGGTGAATCTACCTGTCGGGCGAGCGCGGTCGCGGAGGTGTCATATCTAGGCGGTGCAGGGGCAAAACGCCAGTTATTCCGGGGTCCGCTGCTTTTTCGCGTTGCCTTGAGCCATGCCTGCGATCCACGCGCGCAAGCCTGCATCGTCATCCATCGCGCCCGACCAAGGCACGTCGACCGGCAGGCCGCCGAGGTCGCTCCGCCGCTGCCGGATGATCGTCACCGGCAGCGAATAACGTGCCAGCCCCGACGGCGTCGTCAGCGGCCCGACGACCTCGCCATATTCGTCGTTCTGGCCACTGACCTCGCCAACCTGGACTGCGCCGAGGCGCTTGAACGTCCCCATCGCGACGACGCACGAACTGAAGCACCCCGCGTCGGTGAGGACATAGGCCTTGCCCCCAAACAGCTTCGTGGCGGGCGCGGCGCGCGGCGGCGGCGCTGCCTCGAATGAGGGATCGGGCATCAGCGTCGCGTCGCCGCCGGGATGCTTGGCGATCAGCCCGGCGATCTGGCGGAAATACGCGGCCGGACCGGCCATCGCCGCGCCCATCGCATCGAATTCGTCAGCAATTTCCGCGACCCGCCGCGCGGCCGTGGGCGACGCACGCCAGAACTTGCCCGATGCCGCGGCCTCGACCCCGGCGACCGCCGTCTCACCCCATAGGATACCGCCAAAGACCTCGCCCCATGTCGAGTTGCCGCCGCGATTGCCGCGTAGGTCGAAGACGACATAGGGCGCGGCGCCCAACCGGACCTGCGCCGCGGTAAGCGCGGTCTGCAGCGCCCCCAGCCGCGCCTCGTCGCCGAACGAGCCGATGCCGATCCACGCACTGCCGTCGCGCTGCCAGTCGAGCGCGATCGGGCGGCGCTCGGCGGGCTCGCGCTGCAGCGCGCCCAACGATCCGGCGAGGTCCGTCCACGCGATGGTCCGCCAGTTCAGGGCGATCGTGCGTGGTCCGCTCGCCGTCGCGACGGTGCACGCCTTGATGGGCGGCGGCCCTGCGCTGCGATAATCGACGAAGAGCCGCCACGCCTGGCGGATGCGTTCGGGCGGCTTCGACCAGTCGGCCTCGCGAGCATCGAGGCGCGCCGCGAGCAAGTCGCCGAGGGCCACGCCGTCGCAGGCGGTAATCACTGTGCCTTCCGCTAATCCGGCATCGAGCGGCACGCGCCCGACGTCGCGCACGACGTAGCCGCCGCCGCGCCCGTCGATCAGGAACCCCGGCCAGCACGCGCGCGCGGGTGCGAGCGTCGGCCGGAAGATCGTGTGACCGTCGCGGAACGACAGCATGAACGCCGTCGTCGCGGCGCGCCAGTCGAGGTACGACCGTGCCCTCGCTGCATCGGCGCGCGCCGCGACATGCGCGCGCTCGACCTGCGCCGCAAAGTCGGGCGTTCGCGGGTCGCGCATGGCGGGGTGCAGCGCGGCAATGTCGGCATCGAGGGCGTCGATATCGACGGTCGCCAGCATTGCCCACGCCGCATCCGGGCTATCCGCCGCGACCGCAGGACCACTCGCGAGGAGAACGCCGAGCGCGACGGCGCGCGCGTCGCAGGTGAGGCGCCAAGTCATAGCGTGCAGCCTACCGCTCAAAGCGCCCGCCGCAATTGCCCGGCGGCATCTGCGGCAACGCGCCCCGCCCCACTCGACGGTAGACCTGCCGTTCCCCTAAGGGACCACGATGCAACCCATCCACATCATCGGCGGCGGCCTCGCCGGCTCCGAGGCCGCATGGCAGTGCGCGCGCGCGGGCGTTCCCGTCGTCCTCCACGAGATGCGCGGGGTCGAGGGGACTGACGCGCATCACACCGACAAGCTTGCCGAGTTGGTGTGCTCGAACAGCTTCCGCTCGGACGACGCCAGCGGCAATGCGGTGGGGCTGCTGCATCAGGAGATGCGCGACGCGGGCTCGCTGATCCTCGCGTGCGGCGACGCGGCGCGGGTGCCCGCCGGGTCGGCACTGGCGGTGGACCGCGATGTCTTTGCCGATGCGGTAACGGCCGCGATCATCGCCGAGCCGCTGATCGAATTGCGCCGCGAGCGCATCGACGCACCGCCGCCCGAGTGGGACTCGGTCATCATCGCGACGGGGCCGCTGACCGCCGCGCCGCTCGCTGCGACGATCCAGTCATTGACCGGGGAGGACGCGCTCGCCTTTTTCGACGCCATCGCACCGGTGGTGCACTTCGATTCGATCGACCGCGATGTGGCGTGGTTTCAGTCGCGCTGGGATCGCCCCGACAAGGACGGGGTCGACACCAAGGATTACCTCAACTGCCCGCTCGACCGCGAGCAGTACGGCGCGCTGATCGACGCGATGCTCACGGGCGAGAAAGCGGACTTCAAGGAGTGGGAGGCGAGCACGCCCTATTTCGACGGCTGCATGCCGATCGAGCGCATGGCCGAGCTGGGCCGCGACACGCCGCGCTTCGGGCCGATGAAGCCGGTGGGTCTGCGCGATCCGCGCACCGGCAAGGGCACCTACGCCGTCGTCCAGCTGCGCCAGGATAATGCGCTCGGGACATTGTGGAACATCGTCGGCTTCCAGACGAAGCTCAAGCACGGCGAACAGGTCCGCGTCTTCCGCATGATCCCCGGCCTCGAGAACGCAGAGTTCGCGCGGCTCGGTGGGCTGCACCGCAACACCTTCATCAAGTCGCCGGTGCTGCTCGACGCGCGGCTGCGGCTCCGGACCGAGCCGCGCCTGCGCTTCGCCGGGCAGATCACCGGGTGCGAGGGCTATGTCGAGAGCGCCGCCATCGGGTTGCTCGCGGGGCGCTTTGCCGCTGCCGAGGCGCTGGGCGACACGCTCGACCCGCCGCCCGCAACGACCGCGATGGGCGCGCTGCTCGGCCACATCACCGGGGGCGCGGAGGCCACGACCTACCAGCCGATGAACGTCAATTTCGGCCTATTCGCACCGCTTCCCGAGCGCGTCCACAAGCGCGAGCGCAAGACGGCGATGGTCGCGCGGGCGCGCGCCGAGTTCGCGGCATGGCTGAGCGTGGTAGCGCAGTACGACGCGGCGTGAGTCTCAGCCCTCCTTGTCGGCCTCGGCGGGCGCGGCTTCGGGCGGCGGGCAGTTGGCGGCGCGCGGCTTGCGCTTGACCGCCGTCGTCGCGAACTCGACGGGCAGCAGCTTGCCGTCGCGGTCGGCATCGGCGGTCGTGAACTTCTTGAGTGCCTTGGCCGAATATTCGTCGAAGCTGAGCCTGCCGTCGCCGTCGGTGTCGAGCTTGGCGAAAGCCTTGCGGCGTGCGGTGAAATATTCGTCCTTGGTGATGTCGCCGTTCTTGTCCTTGTCATAGCGATTGAAGCGGCGCGCCTCGCGCTGCTCGGGGGTGATGTCGCTGACCGGCGCGACAAGCGGCGCGGCGGCGATGAGAGGGGCCTCGCCCGCCGGGATCGGTCGCCCCGCTTCCACCGGAGCCGCCGCAAACGCCGCGTTGCCGTGCGACGGGGTACGTGTCCAGGCGTAGATTCCGCCTGCAAGCGCCACGATCATCGCCGCCAGCGCCAGCCACTGCCGCATCATGTCCGCCCCCGTATTCGCCAAGCCCCGCATCGGCTTAGCCTAGCCCGCGCGCCCTGTCAGCGCCCCGTGAGCGCGGCGCGCAGCAGCAGCCACTGGCGCGCCGCCGTCGCGCGCGGTTCGGGCGGCAATCCGGCGGCAGCACGCGCCAGATCGCGCCCTCCCAGTGTCGCAAGTCCGGCGAGCGAGCGCAGTGCTGGGGCCATGCGCGGCGGCCGGGGGACCGCCGCAATCCCCCACCCGGCTCGCGCCGCCTCGCCTGCGGCCCACGCCCTGCCAAGCGCTGCCGTGGTGTCCGTTCCACCGCCTTCGTCTGCCATGCCACCCCCGCCACCCCCGCTCCCGAGCAGCGCCGCCAGCACCCCGAACAGCGCCCTACCCCGCGCCGCGACATGGCGCTCCAACCCCGCTGCATCGGGCGGCCCTGCCAGCACCCCGAGCCACGCATCCTCGAACCGCGCCAACTGCGCGCCCGCCACGCCGCGCGGCAGCACCTCGCGCGCCAAGGCCTGCAACACCGGCTGCGCGGGCACCTCGCCCCGGTCCAGACCGTCCAGCCGCTCGCGCCACCACGCCAGCCGGATTTCGCCCAGCATCGGCTCGGTCGTCGTCGCCGCGACCTTGGCCAGTTCGAGATCGAGCGCGTGGACCACAATCAGCGCCGGACGGACGGCTTCGGGCGCATAGAGTGTCGCGAGCCAGCGGTCGCGATCGGTGACCCGAACACGCTCGGCGAGTTGCAATTCAGTTTCGGACAACGCTGCCTCCCGCCGTGTGCCTACCGGTGATTCGTGCTAACATCGTCTTATGAACGCGATTGTCGCCCGCACGACGCCGACTCACCTCAAGCTGCGGGTCGGCGATTTTCGACTGCTCAACGACGCGGGCGCCTTTGTCGAATTCGCCAAAACCGAACTGATCGACGGAGAGGTCGTCTGCATGAACGCCCAACACCGTCCACATAGTTACGCCAAGAATCTGATGGCACGAAGACTCGACGCGGCACTCGCTGCGGTCGCGCCGCATCTGACGGCGCTCATCGAAGTCTCAATCGAGATACCGCCCAACGACGTGCCCGAGCCGGACATCGTCGTGACCAGCGAACCGCGCGGCGAAGGTCCCGTACCGCTCGCCAGCGTCGCTTTGTGCGTGGAAGTCGCGGACGCGTCGCGTGACCACGATCTGCGGATCAAAGCGGCGCTCTACGCGCGTCAAGCTATTCCCGAATACTGGGTGGTCGATCTGAATGACGGAATGCTGGTGCAGATGTCGGAGCCCGCCAACGCAGGCTACGGTCGTATCGACAGATACCCGTTCGGTGAGCGGGTCGCAGCGGCGACTATCGCAGGACTGAGTTTGGCCACCGACGGCTTGTCATAGCCGCGTCACCGCAATCAGACCCAAGCGTCACCACCGACGCCACGGCGATCATCGCCGCCGCGCAGGATCACCGCGTCAGCCGCTTGTACGTCAGCTTGGTCGGGCGGTCGGCGGCGTCGCCCATGCGGCGGCGCTTGTCGTCCTCATACGCCTGAAAATTGCCCTCGAACCATTCGACGTGACTGTCGCCCTCGAACGCCAGGATGTGCGTCGCGAGGCGGTCGAGGAAGAAGCGGTCGTGGCTGATCACCACCGCGCAACCGGCGAACGACTCCAGCGCCTCCTCGAGCGCGCGCAGCGTCTCGACGTCGAGGTCGTTGGTCGGTTCGTCGAGCAGCAGGACGTTACCGCCCTGAACGAGCATCTTGGCCATGTGGACGCGGTTGCGCTCGCCGCCCGACAGCTGGCCGACCTTCTTCTGCTGGTCGGCGCCCTTGAAGTTGTACGCCCCGACGTAAGCCCGCGTCAGCACCTCGTTCTTGCCGAAGTAGAATTTCTCGTTGCCGCCGCTGATCTCCTCCCAGACGTTCTTGTTGGGATCGAGATCGTCGCGCGACTGGTCGACGTAGCCGAGCTTGACGGTGTCGCCGATGCGAATCGTGCCGCTGTCGGGCTCCTCCTGCTTGGTGATCATACGGAACAAGGTCGATTTGCCCGCGCCGTTGGGGCCGATGACACCGACGATGCCGCCCGGCGGCAGGCTGAATTCGAGGTCGTCGATGAGGATGCGGTCGCCGAAGCCCTTGGTCAGATGCTTGGTTTCGATGACGGTATTGCCGAGGCGTTCGGGGATCTGGATGAGGATCTGCGCGGTGCCCAGCCGCCGGTTGGCCTGCTTTTCGACAAGGTCGTCGAACGCCTGAATACGCGCCTTGGATTTGGTCTGGCGCGCCTTGGGACTCGAGCGGATCCATTGAAGTTCGTCGCGGATGGCGCGCTCGCGGCTCTCGTCCTCGCGACTTTCCTGGCTCATCCGCTTGGCCTTGGCTTCGAGCCACACCGAGTAATTGCCCTCGAACGGGATGCCGCGCCCGCGGTCGAGTTCGAGCACCCACTTGACGACGTTATCGAGGAAATAGCGGTCGTGGGTGACGAGGATGACCATGCCGGCATAGTCCTGCAGGTGCTTCTCCAGCCACGCGACGCTCTCGGCGTCGAGGTGGTTGGTCGGCTCGTCGAGCAGCAGGATGTCGGGCTTTTCGAGGAGCAGCTTGCACAGCGCGACGCGACGCTTTTCACCCCCCGACAGGCGCTCGACCGAAGCCTCGGGCGGCGGCGTACGCAACGCTTCCATCGCCATTTCGAGCTGGTTGTCGAGCGCCCAGCCGTCGACGGCGTCGATCTTCTCCTGCAGCTCGCCCATCTCGGCGAGCAACGCGTCGAAGTCAGTGGCGTCGGTCGGCTCGCCCATCTCGGCGGAGATCGCGTTGAAGCGCTCGACCATCGACGCGACGCCGCGCACCCCGTCCATGACGTTGCCGCGCACGTCCTTCGAAGCGTCGAGCTGCGGCTCCTGGCTGAGATAGCCCACCGTGATGCCCTCGGCGGCCCACGCCTCGCCCTGGAACTCCTTGTCGATCCCCGCGATGACCTTCATCAGTGTCGACTTGCCCGCGCCGTTGGGGCCGATGATGGCGATCTTGGCGCCCGGCAGGAAGCTGAGCGTCAGGTCCTTGAAGACGGGCTTGCCGCCGGGGTAGGCCTTGGTCAGGCCCTTCATGACAAAGGCGTATTGATAGGCCACGGGGTGCGGGCTTTCCGATTGAGGGTGTCGGCGGTGGCCGCGTCTTAGCCGAAGCGGCGGGGCAGTTCAAATGGCGGGCGGGGTGCGCCGGGGTATGCATCGCGCTGAATGGCGCTGAACGGCGCGGGTCGAAATCAGGCCTGACGACAAGGTTACCGAACAGATCGGCCCTGACGCGCGGCACCTTGCGCTTTGCCGTCGGCTGGGTGCAGTGCTGGCAACTCTCGACTGCCAGCAACGGGATACGGCGCGCTTGCCCGAAATGCCGCCGTACCATTTATCCTGACCGGAGACTGATCGATGCGCGCGTCGCCACTTTTCGCTGCTTTTGCCACGACGCTGTCCCTTCCCGCTTTTGCCGCCGACCCATCCGCTACCGCTGCGCTGCTGCGCGACCATGCACTGGCGGGCTCGTCCGCCTATGCCATTGTCGAGAGCCTGACGACCGAGGTCGGGCAACGGCTGGCGGGGACGCCAGCCGAAGCGCGGGCGCGCGACTGGGGGGTCGCCAAGCTCAGGGCGTTGGGGTTCGAGAAGGTTCACGTCCAGACCTTCAATGTGCCGCACTGGGAGCGCGGGATCGAGACCGCACAGGTGCTCGGCGCGGCCCCGCAAACGCTGCTGCTGACCGCGCTCGGCCATAGCGGGGCGACGCCGCCGCAAGGTATCGACGCTGACGTCGTGCGCTTCGCGGATGTCGAGGCATTGACCGCCGCGCCCGCGGGAAGCCTCGGCGGCAAGATCGTCTTCATCGACCACGGCATGGCGCGTGCGCAGGACGGGTCGAGCTATGGCGCATTCGGCGGCATCCGGCGCAGTGGCCCGGCCATCGCCGCAAGCAAGGGTGCAGCGGCATTCCTGATGCGCTCGCTCGGTACAGGTACGGCGCGGATGCCGCACACCGGCAAGACCGAGACGCCGCCGGGCACGGCCGCCCTGCCCTCGGCGGCGCTCAGCGTGCCCGACGCGCAGCAACTCGCGCGGCTACTCGATCGTGGTCCGGTGCGGCTGCACCTGACGCTGACGCCGCGCACGTTGGGGACCGGTCAATCGGGCAACGTCATCGGCGAGATCACCGGGCGCGACCGCCCGCACGAGGTCGTGCTGGTGGGCGGGCACCTCGACAGCTGGGACCTCGGCACTGGGGCAATCGACGACGGCGCGGGCATCGCGATCACCGTCGGCGCAGCCAAGCTCATCCTCGATGCGGTCAAGGCGGGCACCGTGCCCCGCCCGCACCGGACGATCCGCGTCGTCATGTTCGGCGACGAGGAGAGCCAGGGGCCGCTCGGCGGCGCGACCTATCTCAAGGGCCATGCGACCGATACCCACGTGCTGACCGCCGAATCGGACTTCGGCGCCGATCGCATCTGGTCGCTGGCGGCGAACGTAGGGGATGGCGGCAAGCCCGTCGTCGCAGCGCTCGCGAAGCTGCTGGTGCCGCTCGGCATCGCAGCGACCGCGGCACCGGCCCACGGCGGCACCGACATCGAGGCGGTTGTAGCTAGCGGTGCGGGGGTCGTCGATTTGCGCCAGGATGGCACGCACTATTTCGACCTCCACCACACCGCCGACGACACGCTCGACAAGATCGACAAGGTGCAGCTCGATCAGAATGTCGCGGCATGGGCGACGTTGTTGTGGCTAGCCGCCGACAACGACGCCGACCTAAGACGACCGGTAGCTCCATCTAAGTAATGTTGTGGAACGAATCGTCCGACCGCAGGTTTTAGGCTGCGTGTCGCGGCGCGGCATGATGACGCGTAGGCGCGTGACAAGGCAAGTTCGTGAGTGATGACGAGATGCGGTTTCGGTTTCCCAACCCATTGGATAGGCTGACCGGCGACTTTGCCGACCTGTTTCGTCAGCTCGAACAGCCGAGCGATCCGCGCACCGTCATCGGCGGCTACGCGACCCTGATGACCCGCGTCGCATCGCCTGAATTCCGCCGTCGCTCGGGTCGCCCGGGTTAGGCGACCGCTCGCGTTTTCCGTAAGGCGGTTGCAGCTTCGGCGTCGTAGCCGAGTTCGCGCAAAATCGTATTGGTGTCGGCCCCGACCGCCGCGAGCGCGAGACCCTGTCCCAGTCGCGCGCCAGCCAGTTCGATGGGCAGTACCGGCAGCACGGTGACGCTCCCGTCCTCCAGAGCGACTTCGGCCAAGCCGCCGCTACCGTTCAGGTGCAGGTCGTCGAACAAGTCCTCGGGGCGTGCAATCGGCGCAAAAGGCAGGCCCGTCGGTTCGAGCCGCGCGATAACCTCCGCCTTCGACAGTGCGGCTACGACCGCGCGGACCTGCGGCAGCAGTGTATCGCGCGCCGCGACGCGCGCGGCATTGGTGCGATAGCGTTCGTCGGCGTGCAATGCGTCGAGGCCGAGCGCACGACAGAAAACTGGCCACTGGCTGTCCGAGACGACACCGATGAACAGTTGCTCGCCATCGGCGCAATCGAAGACATCGTAGATCGACCACGCCGAGACGCGCACCGGCATCGGCTGCGCCGCTTGTCCGGTGACGGCCTGCTGCGCCATGTGCTGGCCGACGAGGTAGGCGGTGGTCTCGAACAGCGCGCTCTGCACGAACTGGCCGTGGCCCGTGCGGTGACGCGCTTCGAGCGCGGCGAGGATCGCGATAACGCCGAACATGCCCCCGGTCACGTCGATCACCGAGGCTCCCGCGCGCAGCGGGCGTCCCGGCGGGCCGGTCATGTACGCCAGCCCGCCCATCATCTGTGCAACCTCGTCGAGGGCGGTGCGGTGCGCGTAGGGACCGGGTAGGAAGCCTTTTTCCGAGCAGTAGATCAGGCGCGGGTTGGCGGCGGCGAGCGCATCGTAGCCGAGGCCGAGGCGGTCGAGCGCGCCGGGGCGGAAGTTCTCGACGAGGATATCGGCGTCGTCCGCCAGCCGCCGCGCCACCGCGACTCCGTCGGGATGCTTGAGATCGAGGCAGATGCTGCGCTTGCCCCGGTTGTACATCGGGAAATAGCCCGCCCCCGAACCGCCGAGCCGCCGCGTCGGATCGCCCTCGATGGGTTCGACGCGCACCGATGTCGCGCCGAGTTCGACAAGGATCGCGCCGACCGCCGGACCCATCACCATGTGGGTAAACTCGACGACCTTGAGTCCGGCGAGCGGCAATTCGGTCATCGTCGCATCCCCTCTGGTAACGTGCGCGTCACGGCCATATGTCCGGACAACTTACGGAGCAAGCGCGTGACCGCCACGATCGACATCCTCGTCAGCGAAGTCGGCCCGCGCGACGGGCTTCAGTCGATCGACCGCACGATGGACTTTGCCGCCAAGTGCGCGTGGATCGATGCCGAAGCAGCGGCGGGCGTGCGCGAGATCGAGGTCGGCAGCTTCGTGCCCGCGACGCTGCTGCCACAACTCGCCGATACCGCTGCGGTGGTCGCGCACGCACGCACGATCCCGGGACTGACCGTCGCAGTGCTCGTCCCCAACGCGCGCGGAGCCGCGGCGGCGCTGGCGGCGGGCGCGCACAAGCTGACGCTGCCGTTGTCTGCGTCCGAAACGCACAGCCTCGCCAACCTGCGCCGGACGCACGCGCAGGTGCTCGACGAAGCGCGCACGATTGCCGCGATGATCGCCGCCCTGCCCGCCGGCGAGCGCCCGCACTTCGAGGGTAGCGTCTCGACGGCGTTCGGCTGCACCCTCGAAGGCGTCGTGCCGCTGGCCAAGGTCGTCGAACTCGCCGAGGCGCTGATCGCGGTCGGGTGCGACGAAGTCGGGCTGTCGGATACGACGGGTTATGCCAACCCGGCGCAGGTCAAGGCGCTGGTGCATGCCGTGCATGCCGCAATCGGGGCGGACAAGCTGACCGGCCTGCACCTCCACAACACGCGCGGTCTCGGGCTGGCGAACGTGCTCGCCGGACTCGACATCGGCATCACGACCTTCGACAGTTCGCTCGGCGGCCTTGGCGGCTGCCCGTTTGCGCCGGGTGCCAGCGGCAATATCGTCACCGAGGATCTGGTCTTCATGCTCGAAGCGATGGGGCTGCGAACGGGCATCGACCTCGACGCGCTACTGCACGTGCGCGAGCATCTGGCCGCCGCGCTGCCGGGCGAACCGCTCTACGGTTTCACGCCGGATGCGGGGCTGCCGTTGGGGTT
>JBBQVB010000017.1:0-30963 GCA_038211965.1 Sphingomonadales bacterium | reverse complement strand
GGGAGTAGATGAGGGAAGCTCCCGCTCCGACCCTGAGCACTCTCGGTGCGCCGAAGTGGCCTACCGGGGAGGCGGGGAAGGAGGAGAATGCGCGCCTTCAAACCTTTGGCGGGGAAGAAACCCTCACCCTCGCGCTCGACGGCTGGGAAGGCCCCCTCGACGTCCTGCTGACGCTGGCGCGCGCGCAAAAGGTCGATCTCGCCAAGCTGTCGATCCTCGCGCTGGTCGATCAGTATCTGGCGTTCGTCGCCGATGCCAGGGCGCTCAGGCTCGAACTTGCAGCGGACTATCTCGTGATGGCGGCGTGGCTGGCGTATCTGAAATCGTGCCTGTTGCTGCCTCCCGACCCCGAGGCCGACCCCGATCCGCACGACCTCGCGCTGCGCCTCCAATGGCAGTTGCAGCGCCTCGACGCGATGCGCGACGCGGGGGCAAGCCTGTGGGCGCGCGACCTGATCGGGCGCGACACCTTCCGACGCGCCGCCCCTGAAGGGCTGCGGCTGCAGATCACCGCGCGGCACGCGTGCAGTCTCTACGAGCTGCTCAGTGCCTATGGCGGTATCCGCGCCCGGACGGCGCGCGGGGTCTATGCGATCCGGCGGCGCGCCGTGCTGGCGCTCGACGAGGCGATCGCGGCGTTGGAGCGGCTGCTGGGTATCGCCATCGACTGGACCGAATTGGCGAGATTTCTGCCCGACGCCGACACTGAAGGCGCGGCTGACGAGAGTTGGCGCCGCTCGGCGCTCGCCAGCACTTTCGTCGCGGCGCTCGAACTGACGCGGCAGGGTCGCGCCGAATTGAGCCAGAGCGATGCCTTCGCGCCGCTGCTGCTGCGGGCGCGGCCATGACCGACCCCGGCCTGACGCGCGAACTCGAGGCGCTGCTGTTCGCCGCCGCCGAGCCGATGACCGCGACCGAGCTTGCGCGCTACCTGCCGCAAGGGGTCGACGTGGCGACCCTGCTCGTCGATCTCGCCGCGAGCTACGCATCGCGCGGCATCGTGCTTGTCGAGCGCGGGGGACGCTGGCATTTCCAGACCGCCCCCGATCTCGCGCACGTCCTCGCCCCGACGCGCGAGCGGCCCGCCAAGCTGTCGAAGGCCGCCGTCGAGACGCTGGCCATCGTTGCCTATCACGAACCGGTGACGCGCCCCGAGATCGAAAGCATCCGCGGTGTCGGGGTGTCGGGGGGCACGCTCGATGTGCTGATGGCGGCGGGCTGGGTGCGTCCGGCGGGGCGTCGCGAGACGCCGGGACGACCGCTGCAATATGCGACGACCCCGGCCTTCCTCGCGCATTTCGGGCTGGCATCGCGGCGCGACCTGCCGGGGCTGGCCGATCTGAAGGCGGCGGGACTGCTCGACGCGCAAGCGCCGGGGGATGACAGCGGGGAGGGGGACGGCTAGGTCGGCGCTCGCTTTTCCCGCACCGTATCGGACCTTCGCATGACCCATAGCACCGACGTTCTCGCCATCGGCAACGCCCTCGTCGACGTCATCAGCATCGCGCCCGCCACCTTCCTCAGCGACAACGCGATTCCCAAGGGCTCGATGCGGCTGATCGCGGCGGACGAGGCCGAGCGGCTGTACGGCCTGATGGGCTCGACGCGCGAGATTTCGGGCGGCTCGGCGGCGAACACCGTCGCGGGGATCGCGGCGATGGGCGGCAGCCCGAAGTTCGTCGGGCGCATCGCCGCCGACCAGCTGGGCGAGGTCTTCGCGCACGACATCCGCGCGGCGGGCGTGGCGTTCGACACCGCCGCGATGCACGACGGCCCGCCGACGGGACGCTGCCTGATCGTCGTCACCCCCGACGGCGACCGCACGATGAGCACCTATCTCGGCGCCTGCCAGGAGCTGAGCGAGGCCGATATCGTCCAGGCCGACGTCGAGGCGGCGGCGGTGCTCTACCTCGAAGGCTATCTCTGGGACCCCAGCGCGCCCCGTGCCGCGATGAAGAAGGCCATCGACATCGCACGCGCGGCGGGCCGCAAGGTTGCCTTCACGCTGAGCGACGTGTTCTGCGTCGAGGGGCATAAGGCCGACTGGCGCAACCTGCTGTCGAGCCATGTCGACATTTTGTTCGGCAACGAGAACGAGGTCTGCGCCCTTTACGGCAGCAACCTCGACGCCGCGATGGCCGAGCTGGCGAAGCATTCGACGATTGCCGTCGTGACGCGGTCGGAGAAAGGCGCGGTCGTACTGGCGAACGGCGAGCGGCATGTCGTGCCCGCGCACCCCGCCGCGCAGGTGCTCGACACGACCGGCGCGGGCGATCTGTTCGCGGCGGGATTCCTGTCGGGGTTCGTCGCAGGCCGGTCGCTGCCCGACTGCGCGCGGCAGGGTGGTATCGCGGCCGCCGAGATCATCGCGCACTACGGTGCGCGCCCGGAGCGCGATCTCAAGGCGCTGGTTGGCGGGGTGCTGGGCTGACGCGCCGGATCCGCGCTGGCGCCCCGACCCGTGGTCGGTAAGGTAAAGCGATGACTGGGAACGTCTCGATGACCGTCGCGGGCCTCGCCTGCGAGCGCGGCGGACGGCCGGTCTTCGCGAACGTCGGCTTCGACCTCGCGGCGGGGGGTGCCTTGCAGGTCGAAGGTGCCAACGGCGCGGGCAAGTCGAGCCTGTTGCGCATCCTCGCCGGGCTGCTCGCCCCGGCGGCGGGGACGGTGGCCAATCCGTTCCGCACCGGGTGGCTGGGAGCCGAGGCGACGCTCAAGCCGGGGATGCGGCTGCGCAGCGAACTCTTGCACTGGGCGCGGCTCGACGGCGCGCGACCGGCGGCGGTCGATGCGGCGCTGGCGGCGTTCGATCTCGCGCCGCTCGCCGACCTGCCCGTCGATCTGCTGTCGAGCGGGCAGCGGCGGCGCGCCGCGCTGGCGCGGGTCCATGCTTCGGGGGCCACGCTGTGGCTGCTCGACGAGCCCGGCGTCGGGCTCGATGCGGCGTCGCTGGCGCGGCTGGCGGGGGTCATGGCGGACCACCGCGCGACGGGCGGCGCGGTGATCGTCGCGACCCACGGCGACATCGGACTCGAAGCGCCCGCGCGGTTGGTGCTCGGATGATCTGGACGCTGGTCCGCCGCGATCTCGCGCTGCTCGCGCTGCGGCCATCGGCGCTGCTGGTGCCGGTGATCTTCTTCGTCCTCGTCGCGGCGCTGTTCCCTTTCGCGGTCGGTCCCGATGCGCGGCTGCTGGCGCGCATCGCCGGCGGCATCCTTTGGGTCGCGGCGCTGCTCGCGGCACTGCTGCCGGTCGAAACGCTCGTCGCCGGTGACCGGGCCGACGGGACGTTCGACCAGCTCGTGGCGCGCGGCATCGCGCTGGAGACCGTCGCGGCGGCGCGACTGTTGTCGCATTGGCTCGGGTTCGCGGTACCGCTGCTGCTCGCGCTGCCGGTCGCGGGGGTGCTGCTCGGCGCGTCACCCACGCTCCTGGGGCGCGCGGCGCTCGGCCTGCTGCTTGGCACGCCGGGGCTGGCGGCGCTCGCGCTGCTCGCTGCGAGCCTCACGGCAGGGCTGCGTGGCGGCGGCGCGCTCGCCGGCTTGATCGTCCTGCCGCTGGCGTTGCCGGTTCTGATCTTCGGCGCGGGGTTGCTGACCGGCGAGGGCGCGGGGGCGCTGAAATTGCTTGCGGCATCAAGCCTCGTCCTCGTCGCCGTCGCGCCGTTCGCCAGTGCGGCGGCGCTCAGGGCGGGGATGGACTGACTGCGCGAATCGTATCACACTCGCATCGAGTTCAGCCGGGAGGGGCATTTCGATGAAGGCACTTATCACGGTTCTGGCAGCCTGCGCCGCTGTGTCGCTCGCTGCTTCGGGTGCCGGGGCGGCGACCAAGCCTATGAACTACGACTGCACCAAGGCAGGCAACAAGAACAAGGCCGCGTGCAAGGGCGCCGGGGCAGCGCCGATGGCTGCCGCGCCGGCCAAGGCTGCACCGGCACCGAAGCCCGCCGCCGTAGCCGCACCCGCCGCCACGGCCGAGAACCCGCTCAAACCGACGTTCAAGCCCGTCATCGCATCGAAGCCCGCGCCTGCGCCAATGGCCGCAGTGCTATCCAAACCGGCCCCGGCGGCAATGACCGCTGCGCCCGCCAGGCCCGCTCCCGCTCCGATGGCTGCCCCCGGCAGACCTGCGGCCGTCGCGCCCGTCGTGCCGGCGCGCGCACCACGCGCCGCCAAGGCTCCCGCCGCCGCCGACCCCAACCTCGTCGAGTACACCACCAAAACCGGCAAGGTCATTCACTACGACTGTTCGAAGGCCGGCAACGCGACCAAGACGGCGTGCAAGAAATAGCGGCGTTCCGACCCACTGGCGGCGGGCGCGCGCTCTGCTAGAAGCGGGGCACGATGCACCGTTTTGCCAACCCTGCGCGCTTTCTGCGGATTGCCCGTTGGGCGACGCCGCTGGTCACCATCCCCGGCCTGCTGCTGACCCTCGCCGGCCTCTACATCGGGCTGTTCGCGTCGCCCCCCGACTATCAGCAGGGCGACAGCGTGCGGATCATGTACGTCCATGTGCCCGCCGCGTGGCTCGGATCGGGGGGGTATCTGGCGCTCGCCGTCGCGAGCCTGACGGCGCTCGTCTGGCGGCATCCGCTGGCGGGCGTCGCGGCGCGTGCGATCGCTCCGGCAGGCGCGCTGTTCACCGCGATCTGCCTCGTCTCGGGGTCGCTGTGGGGCAAGCCGACGTGGGGCACCTATTGGGTCTGGGATGCGCGGCTGACCTCGATGCTCGTGCTGCTGTTCCTCTACCTCGGCTATCTCGCGCTGAGCGCCGCAGAGGCTGACCGCCCCGAGGCGAAGGGCGCGGCGATCCTCAGCCTCGTCGGCGCGCTCAACCTGCCGATCATTAAATATTCGGTCGAGTGGTGGCACACGCTTCACCAGGGCCCGAGCATCACGCTGACCAAATCGGCCATCGACCCGGCGATGCTGCTGCCGCTGTTCCTGTCGCTCGGCGGGTTCACCTTGCTTTTCGCGGGCATCGTGCTGATGCGGATGCGCACCGAACTGGCGATGACACGGGTGCGGGTGCGCGGGCTCCGGCTCGCGGAGGCGCACGCATGACCCACGCCGATTTCATCATTCCCGCCTATGTCCTGACGGTCGCGGGATTGTTCGGGCTGCTCGCCGTCAGCTGGGTGCGGATGCGCGCTGCCGAGCGCGCCGCCGCCGAGTTACGCGAGCGCCGCCGGTGAAGGCCAAGCATCAGCGGCTGGCGCTCGCGGCGGGCGCGCTCGTCGCACTCGGCGGCGCGGGCGCGCTCGGCCTGTCGGCGCTGGGCGATTCGGCGACCTATTTCTATGCGCCGACCGACGCGCTGACCAAGCCGCCGCTGCCGGGGACGGCGATCCGCCTCGGCGGGCTGGTGATGAAGGGCAGCCTTGCGCACGCCGGCGCGGCGACGGTCGCGTTCCGCGTCACCGACAACGCGCGCGATGTGCCCGTGCGCTATACCGGCATCGTCCCCGACCTGTTCCGCGAGGGCCAGGGGGTGATCGCCGAGGGGCGCTTCGACAAGTCCGGCACCTTCGTCGCCGACACGATTCTCGCCAAGCACGACGAGAAATACATGCCCCCCGAGGTCGCGGGCTCGCTTCACAAGGTGGCGAGCAAGGTCGAGTGATCGCCGAAATCGGTCGCGGGCTGCTGTGGCTCGCGGGTGCGTGCGTGGGGCTCGCGGCGGTCGCGGGTCTGCTTCCGCGTGCGCGGCTCTCCGGCCTTGCGGTGCCGGCGGCGGTGTTGTCGGCCTGGCTGTGGCTGTGGATCGCGGCGGCACTCGCGTGGCTGTTCGTTCACGACGACATGTCGGTCGCGGCGGTCGCGGGCAATTCGCACAGCCATCTGCCGGCGAACCTCAAGCTCGCGGCCATCGTCTTGCGCGACGGCGGCGGCTGGCTCGCCGGCGCGGCGGGTTCGACGCTCGCGGCGGCTGCGGTCGCGCTACTGGCGGGGCGGCGGATTGCAGCGGTCGGGGCGGTCGCCGCGCTGTCGCTGGGGCTGCATCTCGGCCTCCTTATCGCCGCCGACCCGTTCGCGCGCCTCGACCCCGCGCCGACCGAGGGCGTGGGCTTCCCGAGCGTCTGGCGCGACCGGCTCGCCGCACTTGCGCCGCCGGGCACGGTTGTCGCCGACGCGGTGTTGCCGTTGGGTGGCAGCGTCGCGGCTGGACCCGACCGCCTGAGGTTCGCCGCGCTCACCCCCGACGCGGGTCCCGATTCGACGCAGGTGCTCGCCGAGCTGCGACTGGTGGCCCCGAGCGGTGCGTCGGTCGTGCTGATCCCGCAATGGCGCGAGACCAACCTGCCGCTGCATGCCGCGCCCGTTGCCGATAGCGTACTGGCCTGGGGCGGCTGGTACGCCGCGACGCTCGGCCCGCCCGGACCCGATGGACGCTGGCCGGTACGCGTGACGCGGCTCGACTGGCGGCCCCTCGCAGGGATCGCGGTCGCACTGGCGGCGGGCGGCGTGCTGCTGGCGTGGCGGCGGCGCCGGTGATCGTCGCCGCCGTGCTTGTCGCGTTTGCGGCCACGCTGGCGTTGCTGATGCTGCGCGGCAGGTCAGGTGACCGGCGCGCCCGGCTCGGCGTCGTGGCAGCCCTCCTGGCCGGTCTGGGGGGCTATGCAGCCACCGGTCGCCCCGCGCTGCCTGCCGCCGCTGCACGCCCGGCCGCGCCCGATCTCGCCAGCCGCACGGCGTTCGAGGTCGCGCGTCAGACGCGCCTGCAACGCTTCGGCGAGGTCGGCGCGTGGCTGACCTTCGCCGATGCCCTGCTGCGCGCCGATGCCAGCGCGACGGCGGTCGAGGGCCTGCGCCAGATCATTGCCGAACGCGCGAACAATCCCGACCTGTGGATCGGGCTGGGCAACGCGCTCGCGGTGCACGGCGGGCACGTCGGCGCCGCCGCCCGCCTTGCCTTCGACCACGCCGCCGGCCTCGCGCCGGACAGCGCCGCGCCCGCATATTTCCTCGGCCTCGCCCAGCTCGAAACGGGCGATGCGCGCGCTGCGGCGGCGACGTGGCGCGCGCTCAAGGCGCGCAGCCTGCCCGACCCCGACTTCGACGCGCGCATCGCCGATGCCGACGCGCGCGCCGCCGGCCAGCCCTGAACGCAACCTCTATGCGAGGTCGAAGACGAGCAGTTCGGCGCCCTCGTTACTGGCGAGCTGCAGCGCGCCCGCATCGCTGACGGCCGCGCCGTCGCCGGGCGCCAGCGCCAGCCCGTCGAGCGTCGCGTCGCCGCTGACCGCCTGCACCCAGCCGTGCCGCCCGGCCGCCAGCGGCACCTCTAGGCTGCCGCCCGGCGCGAGCGTCGCGCGGAACAGGCGCGCGTCGCTGTGGATCGTCACCGCGTCACGACCGCCCTCGGGGCCGCCGATCAGATCGAGGCGGCTGTCGCCTTGGGTCACGGCGGGCAGCGTCACCTGCTCGTAGCCGGGCGCGATGCCGGTGCGGTCGGGGAGCAGCCAGATCTGCAGGAAATGCACGGGCGCGGTCTGGCTGGCGTTGAATTCGGAATGGCGGATGCCGGTCCCCGCGCTCATGCGCTGCGCGTCGCCGGGCAGGATGATCGCCCCGGTGCCGGTCGAATCCTTGTGCTCGAGCGCGCCGTCGATGACGAAGGTGACGATCTCCATGTTCTGGTGCGCGTGGGTCGGAAAGCCCCCGCCGGGGGCGACGCGGTCCTCGTTGATGACGCGCAGGTTGCGGAACCCCATGTGCGCGGGGTCGTGATAGTCACCGAAGCTGAAGCTGTGGAAACTGTTGAGCCAGCCATGATTGGCATGGCCGCGTTCGGCGGCGGGACGGTGGGTGATCATGCAAGGTGCCTCCTTGGTTGTCGCCGAGGTGGGAGCGCGGCGCAGCGTTTGCCAATGCCTGGCAAGCATAGCCGGTTTGCAAGCCGCGCGCTGCCCCGCTAAGCCGCGCGCCAACAAAGGAACGAGCAATGCGTGCCGAGGGCCAGGCCCATATCGAGCAGATCAAGCAGGCGCTGGACCTGCTGAGGAGGTTCCTTTGACTGGGATCGTGCCCTCCGCCGCCTCGACGAACTGAACGCGCGGGTCGAAGACCCGAGCCTGTGGAACGACCCCAAGGCCGCGCAGGCGGTCATGCAGGAGCGCCGCCGGCTCGATGAGGCGGTGTCGGCGACGCGCGCCATCGAGACCGAGCTGAGCGATACCGCCGAGCTGATCGAGATGGCCGAGGCCGAGGGTGATACCGCGATGGCCGACGAGGGTGTCGCCGCGCTCGGCGCGCTGGCGGCGCGCGCCGAGCACGACAAGGTGCAGGCACTGCTCGCGGGCGAGGCCGACGCCAACGACAGCTATATCGAGGTCAATTCGGGTGCCGGTGGCACCGAGTCGCAGGACTGGGCGTCGATGCTCAGCCGCATGTACCAGCGCTGGGGCGAGCGCCACGGCTACAAGGTCGAGCTGATCGACTATCACGCCGGCGAGCAGGCGGGGATCAAGTCGGCGACGCTGCTGCTCAAGGGGCCGAACGCCTATGGCTGGGCGAAGACCGAGAGCGGCGTTCACCGCCTCGTCCGCATCAGCCCCTACGACTCGGCGGCGCGGCGCCACACCAGCTTCGCCAGCGTCTGGGTCTATCCGGTGATCGACGATAATATCGACATCGTCGTCGAGGACAAGGATCTGAAGATCGACACCTACCGCGCGAGCGGATCGGGCGGGCAGCACGTCAACACCACCGACTCGGCGGTGCGCTTCACCCATCTGCCGACCGGCATCGTCGTCGCGTGCCAGAACGAGCGCTCGCAACACAAGAACCGCGCGACCGCGATGAAGATGCTCAAGGCGCGCCTCTACGAGCGCGAGCTGGCGATCCGCGAGGCCGCGGCGGCGGATGTCGAGGCCGGCAAGAGCGAGATCGGCTGGGGTCACCAGATCCGCAGCTACGTCCTCCAGCCCTATCAGCTGGTCAAGGACCTGCGAACGGGCGTCACATCGACCGCCCCATCGGATGTCCTCGACGGTGCCCTCGACCCGTTCATGGCCGCCGCGCTATCGCAGCGCGTCACGGGCGAGAGCGTCGCTGTGGACGACGTGGACTAGGGCCTACGACGCCGCGCTCGCCTTGCGGACCACCGAGAAGCGCGCCAGCTGATCGGCCGGTTCAGTCCAGCCGGGCTTGAGCGTCGCGGCGCGCGAATAATCCTCGAACGCCTCTTTCGAAAGGCCGAGCTGTTCGTTGGCGATGCCGCGGACGTAATAGGCGACTTCGGGGCGCGACGGGTTGCGCGCGATGCCCTGCGTCAGCAGTTCGACCGCGTCGCGGTCGCGCCCGCCGAGGTGGATCAGCGCGATGCCCTTGTTGACATAGGCCTCGGCGGTATCGGGGCGGGTCTTTATCGCCGCGTCGAAGTCGGCGATCGCCGCATTCAATTCCTTGTTCTGCATCCGCACGATGCCGCGGTTGACGAAGGTCGCGGCGCGGTCGTTGCGGTTGAGCGCCTCGTCCTCGAGCGCGCGGTCGCAGCTCGAGATGCCGTCGCGTCCGCCGCGTGCGAACTCGGCAGCGAGATAGCATTCGCGGCCCAGACCGCCGCCGATCACCGAAATCGCCGCATCCGCCGCGACGGGCACCGCCGCCAGCGCCAATCCGATTAGCCAAGCCTTGTTCATGTGCCTGCTCCCTACACAGGCGGCCAATATAGCATTTTCGCAAGGATGATGTCAGTCCCGATTTGCGACCGTCTCGCCTCAGGCGGCGATGACGCCGCGCCGGATCTGGTCGAGCTCGATCGATTCGAACAACGCCTTGAAATTGCCTTCGCCGAAGCCCTCGTTACCTTTGCGCTGGATCATCTCGAAGAAGATCGGGCCGATGACGTTCTGGGTGAAGATCTGCAGCAGCAGGCCTTGCCCCTCGGTCGGCGCACCGTCGACAAGGACGCGGCGCGACTTGAGTTCGCCCAGCGGTTCGCCGTGGCCGGGAACGCGCGCGTCGAGCAGGTCGTAATAGCTCTCGGGCGTGTCCTGGAACGCGATCCCGCGCGATGCCAGGGCATCGACGGTGGCGTATATGTCGGTCGAGCCGAGCGCGATGTGCTGGATGCCCTCGCCGTTGTAGTCGCGCAGGAACTCCTCGATCTGGCTCTTGTCGTCGCTGCTTTCGTTCAAGGGAATGCGGATGTTCCCGTCGGGCGAGGTCATCGCCTTCGAGGTCAGGCCGGTCACCTTGCCCTCGATGTCGAAGTAGCGGATTTCACGGAAGCCGAAGAGCCGCTCGTAGAAGTCGGCCCAGTGCCCCATGCGCCCGCGGTGCACGTTGTGCGTCAGGTGGTCGATATAGGTCAGCGCCGAGTCGACCTCGGCCATGCGCGCCGGGGCGTCGGCCTCGAAGCGGAAATCGACATCGTAGATCGACCCCGCCGAGCCGTGGCGGTCGACGAGGTAGATGCGACTGCCGCCGATCCCCTCGATCGCCGGGATGTGCAGCTCCATCGGCCCGGCGTCCGAGGCGATCTCGACCGCGCCCTGCGTTCGCAGGTGGGCCAGCGCCGCGCCCACATCGTCGACGCGGAACGCCATCGCACAGGCGCACGGACCGTGGTCGCGCGCGAACTGCTGCGCGAAGCTGTCGGGTTCGGCGTTGATGATGAAATTGATGTCGCCCTGGCGGTGGAGCGTCACGTCCTTGCGGCGATGGCGCGCGACCGCCGGAAAGCCCATGCGCGCGAACAGGTCGCGCAGCAGTTCCGGGTCGGGCGCGGCGTATTCGACGAATTCGAATCCGCGCGTGCCGGCGGGATTGGCGAAGAGTTCGGTCATGGCGGGGCGTCCTGATGCGAATGGCGGGCGTATAGGTCGAACGCGCGGTCCCGCCAATCAGGCGATGATATCGGGGATCAACCAGTCGGCGATCTGCGCGATCTCGTCGCGCAGACGCAGTTTGCGCTTCTTGAGCCGCGCCAGCTGAATCTGGTCGTGCCCCGCCAGCCCGCGCAGCGCGTCGATGGCGGCATCAAGATCGCGATGCTCGTGTGTCAGCGCTTCGAGTCGCGCGCGCAGTTCGGCCTCGTCCACGCCCCCGCCCCCCGTCGCTCAACCTTTCGTTAGCACGGCGCGGCGCGCGTCACCAACGCTTCGACGCGCCGCATCAGCGGCTTGCGGGCAATCGTCGCAGCAAAGCCGGGCTTCGTCGCGAATGCAAAAAATTGCGCGCGACAGGTCAACTGCGCTGTGATTTGTTCGTTCATCCCAGTGCCACACAAAGCGAAGGGACCGCCTCCATGCCGACCACGCACCTCGCCTCGCTCGCCGCCCGCCACGCGCAGCTCGAAGCCTCGGTGATGCGCGAAGGCCAGCGCCCGGTGCCCGATTCGGTGCGACTGACCGAACTCAAGCGCGAGAAACTGCGGTTGAAGGAAGCGATGGAGCGACTGCACTAGGATCGTCTCCCTCCCTCTCTCCGCTTCGCGGGGAGGAGGGGCGGGGGGTCACGGCAGCCCGGTCAGCTTGTGCGTCTGTAACGACAGCCGCCATTGCGGGTGCGCGAGGCAGTAGGCGATCGCCGCTTGCGTATTCGCCTCACGCATCGGTCCGTCCATCGGCTGCAGGAAGAATTTGTCGAACGCCAACGCTTCGAACCGTTCGGGCGGCGCGAGCGGCTGCGGATAGACCAGTTTCAACTCGTCGCCCCGCGTCAGCAGCAGCGGTGCCGCAGCCTTCGGGCTGACACACACCCAGTCGAGGCCCGGCGGCGGGGCCTGCGTGCCGTTGGTCTCGACCCCGACCGCGAACCCGTGCGCGTGCAGCGCCTCGATCAGCGGCGCGTCGAGTTGCAACAACGGCTCCCCGCCGGTGCAGATGACGAGGCGATGCTCCGTCCCCGGCCCCCACGCCACCGCCACCGCATCGGCGAGTGTATGCGCAGTACCGAACTTGCCACCCCCCGGCCCATCGGTGCCGACGAAATCGGTGTCGCAGAAGGTACAGACCGCCGCCGCGCGGTCGATCTCGCGCCCGCTCCACAGATTGCATCCGGCGAAGCGCAGGAACACCGCGCGCCTCCCCGTCTGCGCCCCCTCGCCCTGAAGCGTGACGTAGAGTTCCTTGACGGCGTAGGTCATGCGTCGGCGGCGTAGCGCGTCGGGTCGGCAACGCCTGCCTCGACGAATCCCTTGCGGCGCAGGCGGCACGAGTCGCAGCGCCCGCAGTGCAGGTCGCCCTGCGGATCGTAGCAGCTCCACGTCGTGCGGAAATCGACGCCCAGCCTTGTGCCCTCGCGAACAATATCGGCCTTGGTCATCGCGGCGAGCGGCGTGTGCACGGTAAAGCGGTCGCCCTCGACCCCGGCCTTGGTGGCGAGGTTGGCCATCGCCTCGAACGCCGCGATGAATTCGGGGCGGCAATCGGGGTAGCCCGAATAGTCGAGCGCGTTGACCCCGATGAACAGGTCGCGCGCCCCCGCCGCCTCGGCCCAGCCGAGCGCCACCGACAGGAAGATGGTATTGCGCGCCGGCACATAGGTCACCGGAATGCCCGGCATCACGCCGTCCTTGGGCACCGCGATGTCGGCGGTCAGCGCCGAGCCGCCGAAGCCCGACAGGTCGAGCGGCAACACGATGTGACGTTTGGCCCCCATGATCGATGCGACGCGCACGGCGGCTGCAAGTTCGACGCGGTGACGCTGGTTATAGTCGATGGTCAGCGCCAGCAGGTCATAGCCCTGCGCGCGCGCCATGGCGGCGACGGTCGTCGAATCGAGGCCGCCCGACAGCAGCACGACAGCGAGCGGGGCAGGGTGGGTGGCGCGCATCGCGGGCGCTTAGGGCGCGCGGTGCCGACGGGCAAGCGCGGGCGGGGTTTGGTCCGGCCGATACTTCACCGAGCACGAACGATATGACTGCCCTCACGCCTCGCCGCTGCAACGATGACAACTCGTTTCTTGCGGGATTCTCGCTATAAGGCGCGATGATGTTCGTTCGTCTCACCGACGCCGTGTCCGTCGCGGGCCAGATCGCGCCCGCCGACCTTGCCGCAGCGGCGGCAGCGGGGTTCGTCGCCGTGGTCAACAACCGTCCCGACGGCGAAGCCCCCGGACAGCCCGACGATGCGACGATGCATGCGGCGGCCGTCGCGGCGGGGCTGTGCTACGCTGCAATTCCGGTCGATCACAGCGGCTTTACGATGGACCAGATCGACGCGATGGCCGAAGTGCTCGATGCCGCCGAGGGTCCGGTGCTGGCGTGGTGCCGGTCGGGGACGCGGTCGGCGAACCTTTGGGCGCTTGCCGAGGCGAAGCGCGGCGGCGATCCCGATGCAATCGTCGCGGCTGCGGAGAGGGGACGTTACGACGTCTCGGGGCTGCTCCCGGCGCTCCGCAAGTTGAGCGCGCGGTGACCGAATTCCTGCTTTCGGGCGTCGCCATTGCGGTGCTGATCGCGTCCGCCTGGGCACTAGGCTTTCGCAATACCCCGAAATTGGCGACCGCCGACGAAGCGGCGCGCCTCGCCGATGCCGCGCTGACGGGCTTTCGCGCTGCCGAAGTCACGCTCGACACGCACGGGCATGGCGCGCTGTTGCGCGGCACCGACGGACGGCTTGTGCTGGTGCGCGCGCTCGGCGACCGCTGGGTGGTGCGCGTGCTCGGGCGCGTCGCGGTGAGCGTCGAAGGTACCTGCCTGACGCTGCGTCCCGGTAGCGTCGGCGAGCGCGCGACGACGCTCGATCTCGGCAGCGATGCGCCGGTGTGGGCGGCGCGCCTCGCATGAGCCAGCCGTGGATGATCAACGCCGTCGCGCTCGCCACCCCGGCGTTCGTCGGCCTCGTCGCCGCCGAAATGGTCGCGGTTCGCCTCGGCGCGCGCGGCGACTACGACTGGCGCGACAGCACGACCTCGCTGCTGCTCGGCCTCGGCAGCACGCTGGCGGGGGCGATCTTCGGCGCAAGCGTCGTCGCGATGTACGTCGCGGCGTGGCATTTCCGGCTGTGGCACATCCCCGACACCTGGTGGACGGCGCTGATCTGCTTCGTCCTCGACGATCTCGCCTATTACGCTTTCCACCGCAGCGCGCACCGCGTCCGCTGGTTCTGGGCGAGCCATGTCGTCCATCATTCGAGCCAGCACTACAACCTCACGACGGCGCTGCGGCAGTCGTGGACTGGCTTCATCGCGTTGGGTTTCCTGTTCCGGATGCCGCTGCTGCTGATCGGTTTCTCGCCGCGCCTCGTGCTGTTCTGCGGCGGGATCAACCTCGTCTATCAGTTCTGGATCCATACCGAGACGGTGCGCCGCCTGCCGCGCTGGGCCGAGGCGGTGCTCAACACGCCGTCGCATCACCGCGTCCACCATGGCACCAACCCGCGCTACCTCGACCGCAACTACGCCGGCGTCTTCATCGTCTGGGACCGGCTGTTCGGCACCTTCGAGGCCGAGGACGACGCCGAACGTCCGCGGTACGGTATCGTCCACAACCTCTCGACCTTCAACCCGCTGTGGGCGGCGTTCCACGAGTGGGCGGGCATCGCGCGCGACGTGTGGCATGCGCGGTCGTGGCGGGAGCGCTGGATGCTGGTCGCGGGGCCGCCGGGGTGGTCGGCGGACGGCAGCCGCGATACCGCCGACGCGATCCGCGCGCGCGCTTTGATTGCGAGCGATTCGCAGGCGGAACAGAAAGGCAGCATGCGCGTCTTCGCCGAATAGGCAACAGGAGGACGCTCATGGCCAGCAAGGCACCCAAATCCCCCGCGAAAAAGCCCGCCGTGAAAGCGGCTCCGGCGGCGAAGAAAACCGCAGCACGCAAGCCCGCCGCGGCGAAGGCCCCGCCGAAGGCCGCTGCGCCGAAGGCTCCCCCCGCGAAGACTGCGTCGCGCGGCCGCGACCCGGCGGCGATCGCGATGCTCAAGGCCGATCACCGTGCGGTTTCGGCGTTGTTCAAGGAATTCGAGGACGCCAGCGACAAGCGCAAGCTCGAAATCGCGCGCGAGACGAGCCAGATGCTCAAGGTCCACACGACGATCGAAGAGGAAATCTTCTATCCGGCGATCAAGGACAAGATCGAGGAAGGCATGGTCAACGAAGGCGTCGTCGAACACGCGTCGGCGAAGGACCTGATCGCCCAAATCGACGGCATGACCGGCGACGAGGAACTGTTCGATGCCAAGGTCACCGTGCTCGGCGAGTTGATCGAGCACCACGTCGAGGAAGAAGAGGAGGAGATGTTCAAGCAGGCCAAGGCCTCGGGCGTCGACCTCGATGTGCTCGGCGAACAGATGGCGGCGCGCAAGGCCGAGCTCGAAGGCGACAAAAGCTTCAGCCTGACCGGTTGGCTCAAGGGCCTGACGGAGCGGTAGTTTCGAACGTGTCATCCCCGCCGGCGCGGGGATGACAACTCGATCAGCCCTTACGGCTTCCTGAAGCGATACACGAACTGGTCGGTCTTGCCCCGGATGGCCGGGTCGAAAACCATTGCCGTGTGCGGATCGGCGGGATTGGCCAACGCCGTCGACTCGCCGTCGAAGACGAAGCCCGCCGCGACGACCTCGGCCTTGACGACGGCGGGGTCGATCCGGTGCAGCGTCTGCGTCGCCGCGAGTCCGCTGCCTGCCGCCGCCGCATGGTCGACGACGACGTAATAGCCGCCGGGCTTGAGGTCGGCGAATACCGCCTTGTTGAAGCCGATCACCGCCTCGGGTGGCAGCCCGTTGTGAAGATCATGGTAGTTCTGCGCGGTCCACGCGACGTCGAGCTTGCCCGCCAGCGACGGATCGACGGGGCTTGCGACGAGCGTGATGTTGCCGGACGCGTCAGCCGCCATGGCGCGGATCGCTTTCGCCCCTTCGGGCTGCGCTGCTTCGGCCTGCGGCGGCATCACGACGACGACCTTGCCGCCGGGCCCGACGGCGGCCGAGAAGACGCGGGTGAAATAGCCCATGCCCGGTATGATATCGGCGACGGTCTTGCCCGGCGCGATTTTCGCAAAGGCGACCATGTCGGCGGGCTTGCGCGCGGCGTCGCGTGCGGTGTCCTCGGCGGGACGCGCCGGCGGCGCCGCGAGCGCGGGCGCGGCGAGGGCACACGCCAGGCTCAGCAAGGTCAGGCTCGTCAGGAACGGTCGCATGATATCCTCCCCGGAAGCAGCCGAGTGCTGCTCAATTTGGCGAGCATGCCACGCCGCGTGGCCATGTTCCAGCGCCAAAAAATGGCCGGGCAGTCGCCTGCCCGGCCAGGTTGTTTCCTTGGGGAGGAACTCAATAATTATAGGCACGCTCGCCGTGCGAGGTGATGTCGAGGCCTTCGCGTTCGGCATCTTCGCTGGGGCGCAGCCCGATGGTCTTGTCGATGATGAAGTAGAGCAGCGCCGAACCGACGCCCGACCACAATAAGGTCAGGCCGACCGCCTTCGCCTGGATGATCAGCTGGGCGCCCATGTCGTACGCTCCGGCGACGGCCGGAAAGACGGTGTAGTCGAAGAAGCCCTGCCCACCCAGTGCGGGGTCGGCGACGATCGCCGTGCCCAGCGCGCCGACGATGCCGCCGATGCAATGGACGCCAAAGACATCGAGCGTGTCGTCGTACTTGAAGCGCCGCTTGACCACGCCGACGAACAGGAAGCACACCGGCGAGACGATCAGCCCGAGGACAATCGACGTCATCGGTGCCGCGAAACCGCTCGCCGGGGTGATCGCCACCAACCCCGCGACCGCGCCCGAGGCCGCGCCCAGCATCGACGGCTTGCCGTGGACGAACTGGTCGATCAACGCCCAGCTCACCGCCGCTGCGGCCGTCGCGACGAAGGTATTGATGAACGCGACCGCCGTGACGCCGTTGGCCTCGAGGTTCGATCCGGCATTGAAGCCGAACCAGCCGACCCACAACAGCGACGCGCCGATCATCGTCATGGTCAGCGAGTGCGGCGGCGTCGCTTCTTTGCCGAAGCCGATGCGCTTGCCGATCATGATGCAGCCGACCAGCCCCGCGATGCCGGCATTGATGTGGACCACCGTGCCGCCCGCGAAGTCGAGCGCGCCGAGGCCGAACAGATAGCCGAAGTCGGTCTTCGCATCGGGCAGGAAGTCGGGCCCCGCGAAATACCACACCATGTGGGCGATCGGAAAATAGACGATCGTCAACCACAGCACGACGAAGACGATCAGCGCCGAGAATTTCACCCGCTCGGCGAACGCTCCGACGATCAACGCCGGGGTGATGCACGCAAAGGTCATCTGGAAGACGACATAGGCAAACTCGGGGATGTAGACGTTGTTCGAGAAGGTTGCGGCATAGGTGCTCGCCGAGACGCCCAACAGGCCGACCTTGGCGAAGCCGCCGACGAACGGCGTGCTGCCGCCGGTAAACGCCATCGAATAGCCCCAGCAGCACCACACCAGCGCAGCGACCGAGACGATCATGAAGACCTGCATCAGGACGCTGAGCATGTTCTTGGTGCGCACGAGGCCGCCATAGAACAGCGCCAGCGCGGGCACCGACATCATCAGTACGAGCGCCGACGAGATCAGCATCCACGCCGTGTCGCCCTTGTTGACCATCGTCGCCATCTGCTCGGCGCTGGGAGCCTTGATCAGCGTCGTCGCCGCCAGCGCGGGACCGCTGGCGAGCAGCGCCAGAACCCCCGTCGCCACGCTCGCGAGCCTCGGTTTGAAATTCATCATGCCCCCCTTACAGCGCGGTTTCTTGCGTTTCGCCGGTGCGGATGCGGACGGCCTGGGCGACTTCGGCGACGAAGATCTTGCCGTCGCCGATGCTCCCGGTGTGCGCAGTCTGCTGGATCGTCTCGACGACGCTGGTCGCCAGCGAATCCGCGACGACGACCTCGATCTTGATCTTGGGCACCATGTTGGTGGTGTATTCGGCGCCGCGGTAAATCTCGGTCTGACCCTTCTGGCGGCCGAAGCCCTTGACCTCGCTGACCGTCATGCCCTCGACGCCGACGGCGGTCAGCGCCTCGCGCACCTCGTCGAGCTTGAACGGTTTGATGATCGCGATGATCAGTTTCATGTGCGCCCCCGGGCCTTTTGCCGAAGGCGATGCACGGACCGTGCCAAGTTAATTACGCTGTTGCGGTGCAGCAAACTCGGGCGCCGCGATGCCGGAAAAAGTGGCAGGCCGATGCAGCTGCCCGCTTATTGAGCGCCGCCCAGCGCTTCGATCTGGGGCCACGCCGCCTCGACGCTCGCCGCGCCGATGGCGATGAGCTCGTCGGCGCGGGTGAAGTTGCGAACATCGACATGGCCGATCGGTGGCGCGATTTCGAGGTCGGGCGGATCGATGATCAGGCCCTGTCGCGCCAGCGCCGCCAGCATCAGGGTCAATCCGGCGCGGCCGACGCGCAACGGGGTCATGATACGCTTCGACGGTGGCAGGCCAACCGCACTGCGGCGGAGATAGTCGCCCTGGAGGTTGATCGCGAGGACCGGCGCGCTGCTGAGCCGGCGGACCGCGCGCACCGGCACCGGCGCGATGACACCACCGTCGACGAGGACCATGCCGTCGCGACGCACCGGCGGGAAGACGCCCGGAATTGCGACCGAGGCGCGCACTGCCTCGACGATGTTGCCGCGCGTCATTGCGATCTCGTCGCCGCTGACGAGATCGGCGGCGACCACGGCGCAGGGGATGAACAGATCCTGGAGTTCGCTGTGGCCGAAGTGCTGGCGCAGGCGGTTACGGACGGTGCGACCGCCGAGCACCGAGCCCTTGCGCGGATCGACGTCGAGGAAGCGCACGATCTGCCGCATGTTCACCGAGCGCGCGAGTTCCTCGAGGACGCCGACCCGGTCGGCGGCGCAGCAGACCGCCGCGAGCGCGCCGATCGACGTCCCCGAGACGGCGTCGATGGCGACGCCGCGCGCCTTCAGCGCGTGCAGCACCCCAATGTGTGTCCAGCCCAATCCGGCCCCGCCGCCGAGCGCCAGTGCCAGCCTCACGTCAGGTCCGCGAGGAGCGCGCGCGCATCGGCCTCCTGATCTTCGTCGACAAGCAGCCGGACCCCCGACACGCCGGGGCCGATCAGCGACGCGATGCTGCCGTCGAAGACGATCGCGTCGATGCCGGCCGCGACGAGGCGACCGCGCGCCAGCTGTGCCGCCACGGGGTCATAGAGCGTCGCAAGTTCGATCAATGCCATACCGAAACCACCTCGAAATTAATTTAATCATAACCCGATTGACAGGTCCGTTGCGCAGCCGTAAGGGCTCATCTCATGTTAATGATTTCTTCACTTCTCTGGCGGGTCGTCCTGTTCGGCTTCCTTGCGTCGGTCTTCGCCTATTTCAAAGTCGATGTCGCGTTTGCGCAGCAGATCGCAATGGGCACCGGCGCGGCGATGGTCGGCGCGACGGTCGCCACGCTCTGGGATTTCTGACGCCGACGCCGATCGAGTGTCGCCGACACGCACGCTTGCGCTGCCGTGCGCGCCTGCGCTAGCGACCGCTTGAACGATCGCAGGAGCGCATCAGTGACGACGCCGTACCGTATCGGCTTCCTGCTCTGGCCCAATCTGACCCAGCTCGACATGACCGGTCCGGCGCAGGTGCTGCACCGGATGCCGGGGGCCGAGCTGCTGTATGTCTGGAAGACGCTCGATCCGGTGCCGAGCGACTGCGGCCTGTCGCTGGTGCCGACGGTGACGCTTGCCGATTGCCCGCAACTCGACATGATCTGCGTCCCCGGTGGCGCTCCCGTCGCTGCCGTGATGCGCGACGGGGAGGTTCTCGACTGGCTGCGCGCGCAGGCGGCTGGTGCGAAGCTCATCACCAGCGTCTGCACCGGTTCGCTGATCCTCGCCGCCGCCGGTCTGCTCGAGGGTTACCGCGCCGGGTGTTACTGGGCGTCGGGCGACAGCCTCGCGCTGTTCGGTGCGACGTTCGTGCGCGAGCGCGTCGTCACCGACCGCAACCGCATCACCGCCGGGGGCGTGTCGTCGGGAATCGACTTCGCCTTCCGCATCATCGAGCAGCTGCACGGTCGCGATGTCGCCGAATCAATTCAGCTGTCGATCGAATATGATCCCGAGCCGATCGGCGGCGGCACCCCCGCGACCGCGCGTCCCGAAATCCTCGCGCGCGTATCGCGGCTGATGGCCACGCGCGTTGCCGAACGCGCCGCCGAAATCGCCGAGATCGCGCCGGCGCGCTGATGTGTCCGGCTGGAGCGGGACAACGGCCGCGCGGCGGATGACGCCGCGCCCGCGAGCGGCTATGACCGGGGCTGCCCTTCGCATGAGCACCCCGTGACCCAGACCTATCACGTCAAATCCTTCGGCTGCCAGATGAACGCCTACGACGCCGAGCGTATCGGCGAACTGCTCGAGGGCGAGGGGCTGGTGTCCGAGGGGATCGAGGGGGCGGATATCGTCGTCCTCAACACCTGCCACATCCGCGAGAAGGCCGCCGAGAAGGTCTATTCGGACATCGGGCGGCTGCGCGCGCGCGACGGCGGGGCGCCGCGCATCGTGGTGGCGGGTTGCGTCGCGCAGGCCGAGGGGGCCGAGGTGCTGCGCCGCGCGCCCGCCGTCGATGTCGTCGTTGGGCCGCAGGCGTATCACCGGCTTCCCGAACTGCTGCGCCGCGGCGGGCGCTCGGTCGATACCGACATGCCCGTGGTGCCCAAATTCGACGCGCTTCCGGCGCGGCGCGCGACGGTCCCCGCGTCGGCGTTCCTGACGGTGCAGGAGGGCTGCGACAAATTCTGCACCTTCTGCGTCGTACCCTATACGCGCGGCGGTGAGGTCTCGCGGCCCGTCGCGGCGGTGCTCGACGAAGCGCGCGCGCTGGCTGCTGCCGGCGCGCGCGAGCTGACGCTGCTCGGGCAGAACGTCAATGCTTATCACGGTGACGACGGGGCAGGGGGGACGCTGGGCCTCGCGGCGCTGATTCGCCGGGTCGCGGCGATCCCCGGCATCGCACGGATCCGCTACACCACCTCGCACCCGCGCGACATGAGCGACGACCTGATCGCCGCGCACCGCGAAGTGTCGCAGCTGATGCCCTACCTCCATCTGCCCGTGCAGGCAGGGTCCGACCCGCTGCTGCGCCGCATGAACCGCGCGCACACCCGCGACTCGTATCTGGCGCAGATCGCCGTGATCAAGGCGCGGGTGCCCGGCATCGCGATCTCGGGCGACTTCATCGTCGGCTTTCCCGGCGAGACCGACGCCGATTTCGACGCCACGCTCAGCCTCGTCCGCGAAGTCGGCTACGCGCAGGCCTACAGCTTCAAATATTCGCCGCGCCCCGGCACGCCCGCCGCCGGCATGGCCGATCAGGTGCCGGAGACGGTCAAGGACGCACGCCTCGCCGAACTCCAGCGCGTCATCGGCGAGGGTGCGCTGGCCTTCAACCGCGCCTCGGTGGGCCGCGTTTGCGACGTGCTGTTCGAGCGCGCCGGCCGCCGCCCCGGTCAGCTGATCGGCAAGTCGCCATGGCTGCAATCGGTTTTCGTGAGTGACCCCGGCCTCAAGATCGGCGACATTGCCGAAGTCGAACTGATCGACGCACAGCCGAACTCGATGGAGGGACGATTGACCACCCGCGCCATGGCCGCCTGAGTGGCGAAGCCCAAGTCGACGCCCAAGGGGCGGTCCGGCGGCTCCTCCGGCGGGGGCGCAGCGCGCGGTGGCAGCAGGGGTGCCCCGCCGCGCAGCCCCGGCGGTCCGCCGCCCGCCGAGCGCGTCCGCATCGAGGTCGAGTTCGACCGCCCGCAACTTCTCGGGCCGCTGTTCGGCCAGTACGACCAGAACCTCATCGCACTCGAAAACCGCCTCGGGGTCTATATCGCGGCGCGCGGCAACCGCGTCACCATCGAGGGCGAGGCCGACGGCGCGGCGCGCGCCCGCGACGTGCTGACCTCGCTCTACAACCGCGTCGCGCAGGGGCTCGGCGTCGAGACCGGCGATGTCGACGGCGCGGTCGCACTGAACAGTGAGCCGTCGCTGTTCGGGCTGACCGCCGCCGACGCCAACCCCGGCAATGCCGCCGCGATCCGGACGCGCCGAAAGACGATCGTCGCGCGCTCGCCGACGCAGGTCAAATATATCGAGGCGCTGGGGTCGAAGGACGTGATCTTCGCGCTCGGCCCCGCCGGCACCGGCAAGACCTATCTCGCGGTGGCGCAGGCGGTCAGTCAGCTCGTCGCGGGGTCGGTCGATCGGCTCGTGCTGTCGCGCCCGGCAGTCGAGGCGGGCGAGCGCCTCGGCTTCCTCCCCGGCGACATGAAGGACAAGGTCGATCCGTATCTGCGGCCGCTCTACGACGCGCTCTACGACATGCTGCCGGCCGAGCAGGTCGAGCGGCGGCTGGCATCGGGCGAGATCGAGATCGCGCCGCTGGCGTTCATGCGCGGGCGCACGCTGGCGCACGCCTTCATCATCCTCGACGAGGCGCAGAATACCACGCCGCTGCAGATGAAGATGTTCCTGACGCGCTTCGGCGAAGGCTCGCGGATGGTGGTGTGCGGCGACCCCAACCAGGTCGACCTGCCCAACCCGGCGTCGTCGGGGCTGGCCGACGCGGTGCGCAAGCTCGACGGCATCGACGGCATCGCGACGCTGCGCTTCTCGGCCCGCGAGGTGGTGCGCCACCCGATCGTCGGGCGGATCGTCGAGGCTTACGAAGGCCCGGCGCAGGACGCTTGATGCTTGTCGTCGAAACCGCCGTTGCTGCGCCTGGCTGGAACGCCGGTACCGACTGGGAAGCGCTCGCGAGCGCCGCCTGTACCGCCGCACTCGCCGAGACCCCGCACGCGGGGCTCGACCGCGCGGGTTATGCCGTCGAGGTTTCGGTGCGGCTCGCCGACGACGCCGAGGTCCGTACGCTCAACGCGCAATATCGCGGCAAGGACGCGCCCACTAATGTGCTGAGCTTCCCGATGGTTCAGCCCGACCTGATCGACGCGCTGGCGAACTCGGACGACGGCGAAGTCCTGCTCGGCGACATCGTGCTGGCGTGGGAGACGGTGGCGCGCGAGGCGGCGGACAAGGGCATCGACCCGCCCGTCCACGCCGCGCACCTGATTGTGCACGGCGTCCTCCACCTGCTAGGCTATGACCATGACGACGATGCGCGGGGCACGCTCATGGAAGCCATGGAGACCGCGGCGCTCGCCCGGCTCGGCCATGCCGACCCCTATGCGGCCCTCGAATCCTGAGCGCCCGACACGATGAGCGAACCCCGAAGTAGCGGCGGCGATTTCGGCACGCGCCTGTGGCACGGGCTGCGCACGCTGCTCACCGGCACCGACGCCGAGCCGTCGCTGCGCGCCAGCCTCGAGGAGGCCATCGACGAGCATGCGCTGGCGGGCGAGGCGGGCGACGACCTGTCGCCCATCGAGCGCACGATGCTCAAGAATCTGCTGCATTTCGGCGAGCGGCTGGTCGGCGATACCGCCGTGCCGCGCGCCGACATCATCGCCTTCGACGTCGAGGACAGCTTCGCCGACCTCGTCGCGCGCTTCCGCGAGGCGGGGCACAGCCGCATGCCGGTCTATCGCGGCAGCCTCGACGAGGTCATCGGGATGATCCACATCAAGGATGTCTACGCGCGGATCAGCGAGACCTTCTCCGACGCCGTGTCGAGCAAGCCCTACGAGCATATCCCCGTCGAATCGCTGCTCCGCGACGTGCTCCACGTACCCGAATCGATGCGCGTCCTCGACCTGCTCGCGCGGATGCGCGCCGGGCAGACGCACATGGCAGTCGTCGTCGACGAATACGGCGGCACCGACGGGCTGGTGACCATCGAGGACCTCGTCGAGGAGATCGTCGGGGACATCGAGGACGAGCACGACGAACTCGCCGAGAAGCAGCTCCTCGAGATCGGCGAGGGCATCTACGAGGCCGACGCCCGGATCGACTTGGGCGAACTCCACGCTGCACTCGGCGTCGACCTTGCGAACGACGACATCGGCGAGGACGTCGACACGCTCGGTGGCATGGTCTTCATGCTCGCGGGCCGCGTCCCCGCGACGGGCGAGACGGTCGACCACCCGACGGGGTGGAAGTTCGAGGTCATCGACGGCGACCCCCGCGTCGTGCGGCGCGTGCGCCTGTATCCGCCGGAGGCGGCCGCGTAAGCGCGCGCCGCGCCGCGCGGATGCGCGCGCTCCTGTTTATGTGCAGATTGCGCGCGACGCATCGGCGTATGCGGTGCTGAGCCTGCGCAGGACCGCACCTAGCTTGCCGCAGGACCGCGCGCCGCTTAACCCCCACGCGATGCCCGCTCCCTTTCGCCTGACACTCGCGCTGGCCCTTGGTGCACTTGCCGCGCTGGGGTTCGCGCCGCTGCACTGGTGGCCGCTGACGATCATCGCGGCGGCGGGGCTGATCGCGCTGTTGGCGCTCGCGCGGACCCGGCGAGGGGCGTTTGCGACCGGGTGGGCGTTCGGGCTCGGGAACTTCACCGTCGGGCTGGCTTGGATCGCGACGGCGTTCGAGTTTCAGGATGCGATGCCGGCGTGGGTCGGGTGGCCGACGGTGGTATTGCTGTCGATGTATCTCGCGCTGTGGCCGGGGCTGGCGGGCCTACTCGGGCATGGCGTCAAGGCTCCGGTGGCGCGGGTGCCCGCGTTTGGGGCTGCGTGGATGCTGGCGGAGTGGCTGCGCGGCTGGGTGCTGTCGGGCTTCGCGTGGAACCCGCTTGGCGCGGCGTGGCTCGACGCGGGCGGCGTCGGGCAGGGCGCGAGCCTCGTCGGCGCGGTCGGGCTGTCGGGGCTGCTCGTGCTGGCGGGCGGGGCGGTGTGGCTGGGCTGGCGGTACAATCGGCTGACGGCGGCGCTGACGTTCGGGGCGGTGTGCGGGTTCGCGGTGCTGAGTGGTCTGCTGGTACCTGCGCCGGTACCCGCGACGGGGCCGATGCTGCATATCGTCCAGCCGAACATCGGGCAGGAGGACCGCTGGAATCCCGGTGCCGCGGAGCTTCACCTGCGCCGCCAACTCGTGCTGACCGCGCGCGCGCTGCCGCCCGGCCACCCGCCCGCGCTAGTGATGTGGTCCGAGTCCGCCGTACAGGGGCTCGTCGAGGAGGAGCCGGGGCTGCGCGCGCGGCTGGCAGGCGCGCTGGGGCCGCGCGACGTGCTGTTGTTCGGCGGCATCGCGGTGACGCGCGGCGCAGGCGGCAATGCGACCGCGGCGACCAACAGCCTGTTCGGGATCGACTCCAGCGGGCGGCTGCTCGGACGCTACGACAAGGCGCATCTCGTGCCGCTCGGCGAATATGTGCCGGCGCACGACCTGATGACACGGCTGGGGCTGGCGCGGCTGACGCCGGGCGATCTGGGGTTCCAGGCCGGTCCGGGGCCGCGTACGCTCGCGCTGCCGGGGTTCCCCGATGTCGGCGTGCAGATCTGCTACGAGATCGTGTTTCCGGGCGAGGTCGTCGACCGGGCGCATCGTCCGGCGTGGCTGCTCCAGCCGTCGAACGACAGCTGGTACGGGCCGTGGATGCAGCCGCAGCACCTCGATCAGGCGCGGCTGCGCGCCATCGAGGAGGGGCTGCCGGTCGCGCGTGCGACGCCCAATGGCACCTCGGCGCTGATCGACGCGCGTGGGCGCGTGCTGGGGGCGCTGGGGCCGCGCAGGCTTGGGGTGATCTCGGCGCGCCTGCCCGCCGCACTCGCCCCGACGCCGTTCGCGCGCTTCGGGCACTGGACGACGTTCGCGTTCGGGCTGCTTCTCCTCGCGGCGAGCCTATGGCCAAGCCGGAGGCGGATATAAGGATAGCTTTATATGCTTGCCGGGCGCGCGCCGCTTGCCTAGAGCCGCTGGCGGAACAGACCAGCGGAAAGCCCCTAACATGGCGCGTAGCAACTTTCTCTTCACCAGCGAATCGGTCAGCGAAGGCCACCCCGACAAGGTCGCCGACCAGATTTCGGACACCGTCGTCGACCTGTTCCTCGCCAAGGACCCCGAGGCGCGCGTCGCCTGCGAGACGCTGACCACCACCAACCGCGTCGTGCTCGCGGGCGAAGTGCGCGGGGCGGGCATGATCGACACCGACGGCAACTGGGCACCCGGCGCGCTCGAGGAGATCCAGACGGCGGTGCGCGCCACGGTGAAACGCATCGGCTATGAGCAGAGTGGCTTCCACTGGCAGAACCTGGCCTTCGAGAATCACCTTCACCCGCAGTCGGCGCATATCGCGCAGGGCGTCGATGCGACCGGCAATAAGGACGAGGGCGCGGGCGACCAGGGCATCATGTTCGGCTATGCCAGCAACGAGACACCGTCGCTGATGCCCGCAACGCTGCATTATTCGCACAAGATCCTCGAGCGCATGGCCGCCGACCGCCATTCGGGCGCCGCGCCGTTCCTCGAGCCCGATGCCAAGAGTCAGGTGACGCTGGCGTACGAGAACGAGGTGCCGGTGCGCGCCACTGCGCTCGTCGTGTCGACGCAGCACGCGGTCGATTACTGTGTGCCGTGGGAGAAGGACGGCGAGGCTGGCGGTGACGCGGCGAAGTACGCGACGCTGCGCAGCTACGTCGAAGGCGTCTTCGCAGACGTGCTGCCCGAGGGCTTCATCACCGCCGACACGGTCATCCACGTCAACCCGACCGGGCGCTTCGAGATCGGCGGTCCCGACGGCGACGCGGGCGTGACGGGGCGCAAGATCATCGTCGACACCTACGGCGGCGCATCCCCGCACGGCGGCGGCGCGTTCAGCGGCAAGGACCCGACCAAGGTCGACCGCTCGGCGGCCTACGCCTGCCGCTACCTCGCCAAGCAGGTCGTCGGCGCGGGGCTGGCCAAGCGCTGCACGATCCAGATCAGCTATGCCATCGGGGTCGCCGAGCCGCTGAGCTTCTACGTCGACACGCACGGGACGGGGACGGTCGGCGACGACCGGCTCGAGGAAGTCCTGCCGACGTTGATGCGCCTGACGCCGAAGGGCATCCGCACCCACCTCAAGCTCAACGCACCGATCTACCAGCGCACCGCCGCATACGGCCACTTCGGCCGCGATCCCGATGCCGAGGGTGGGTTTTCGTGGGAGAAGCTCGATCTCGTCGAAGCGCTAAGGGCCGCGATCTGACCGACCCCGCCACCACGCGCCGCCTCTATGGCCGCCGCCAGGGCCATGCGCTGCGGCAGGGACAGGCGGCGCTGGTCGAGACCTTGCTGCCGCAGGTGGCGGTGCCCGCCAAGGGGCCGCTCGACGCGGCGACGCTGTTCGGCGACGACCGGTCGCTGTGGCTCGAGATCGGCTTCGGCGCGGGCGAGCATCTCGCCGCTCAGGCAGCGGCGCGTCCGGAGGTCGGGCTGATCGGCTGCGAGCCGTTCCTCAACGGCGTCGTCGGCGCGCTAAACCACATCCGCGACGGCGAGTTGGGCAACGTGCGGCTGCACATGGGCGACGCGCTCGACGTGCTCGACCGGCTGGCCCCGGCATCGCTCGACCGCGCGTTCCTGCTCCACCCCGACCCATGGCCCAAGCTGCGCCATGCCAAGCGCCGCTTCGTCAACCCAGGCCCGCTCGATACGCTGGCGTCACGGCTCAGGCCCGGCGCGGAGCTGCGCATCGGCACCGACCATCCGGTCTATCTGCGCTGGACCTGCATGCAGATGGCGGCCCGACCCGATTTCTCATGGCTCGCCGCGACTCCCACCGACTGGCAGGTGAGCCCAGCCGACTGGCCGCCGACGCGCTATGAGGCCAAGGCGCGCCGCCTTGGTCACGAAGTCTGGTATCTGCGCTATATCCGTCGCTGAGGCGCCGCGCGGACGGGCGGCGCGGCGAGCGACGTAACTACGCGCTATTGCTTGCTGCTCGAGCTACGGCGTTCGCGAGGCCGAGTAAGCCCGACTGGTCGGCGATGCGTTGAAGGCCTGAGCTGCAGCGGTTGACCGCGTCGGGCGGCGTGGCCCACAGCGCTGGCGATGACCGCCCCGGCCCCCGCCTCCGCCCCCGTCTCCGATTGTCCCGGCGCGAGCCCTGCCACCGGCCTGCCGCTGCTCCTCGTCGCCGCCGCCGCGCTCGTCGATGCCGATGGGCGGATCCTCGTCGCCCAGCGGCCACCGGGCAAACCGCTGGCAGGATTGTGGGAGTTTCCCGGCGGCAAGCTCGAACCCGGCGAACCGCCCGAAACTGCGCTGATCCGTGAACTTGCCGAGGAATTGGGGATCGACGTGTCGGCGTCGTGCCTTGCGCCGCTGGGGTTTGCCAGCCACGCGCTCGACCATGCGCACCTCGTGCTGCTGCTCTTCGCGTGCCGCCGCTGGGCGGGGACACCGCACGGGCAGCAGGGCCAGCCGCTCAAATGGTGCCGTGTGCCCGACCTCTTCAGCCTCGCGATGCCGCCTGCCGACCGCCCCCTGCTTGGGTTGCTCGACGCGCTGATCTAGACGCGGCTGCCCAACGCCCGCGCGAGGCTGGCTGTCGCGCTCCCGGGCTTGAGCGGCTGCGGCTGCGACGGCGCGGGAGCCCAGCCGGTCAGGGTGATGACGTCGACCTTGACCGCGATCCTGCCGTCGGCACCGGCACGCTCGGCGAAACGACGCGCCGCATCGCCCAGCACGGCGCGCCGCAACGGCACACGACCGCGCAGCGTATTGCCCTCGCCCATGCCGCGCACGTCGGCGAGCAGCGCGAACAGATCGTCGTAGCGCACCGTCAGCGTGTCGATATCGGCGACCGGCAGCGCGAAGCCGGCGCGCTGCAGCAGGGCACCGGCTTCGCGCGCATCGACCATCGGCGACACGCGCGGCGCGGCGCGGCCGGTCAACGCGACCTCGGCGGCGAGCAAATCGGCGCGGACCTCGGACAGCGTCGCGCCACCGATGAAGCTCGCGACGAACAGTCCGTCGGGGACGAGCACGCGCCGCGCCAGCAACAGCGCACCGGGGAGGTCGCCAATGCCGTGCAGCAAACCCGCCGAGACGACGAGATCGAAGCTGCCGTCGGCAAAGGGCAGCCGGTCGGCTTCGCCCACGACGGCAAGCGGGCCGGTGGCCACCAGCGCGCAGCGCACGGTCAGCGGCGCGGTCAGCCGGTCGCCCAGCGCCCCGCCAAGGTCTAGCGCGCGCGCGAAACGCCGCGTCACGCCGGTCAGCCGCTCGGCGATATTGTCCGCCATCGCGTTGCGCAGGAAGCTATGTGCGGCCAGCCCTGCTGCCGCGCGCCGGGCCTGCGCGATGCGCGCTCTGCGGTCAAAGATGTCGGCGGCCATGCTGGAGGCCTATGGCGCGGCGTGGCGTCCTTGCCTATGGGGCGACGGCGCATCCGGTTGACGTGTGGCCCCGTCTCGTCTAGGCACCGCGACTTTCCGGCACTCCAGAATTTCAGGACTTCACGATGTCGCGCATTTGCGAACTGACCGCCAAGGGTCGCATGGTCGGAAACAACGTTTCCCACGCCAATAACAAGACCAGGCGCACGTTTCTGCCCAACCTGCAGAACGTCACGCTGATGTCGGACGTGCTCGGTCGCTCGGTGCGCCTGCGCGTGTCGATGAACGGCCTGCGTTCGGTCGAGCACGTCGGCGGCCTCGACAACTGGCTGATCAAGACGCGCGCCGAAAAGCTCAGCGACCGCGCCCAGAAGCTGCGCCGGGAGATCAAGAAGAAGGTCGCGGCGGCGGCGGCTCCTGCGGCCGCCTAAGGCGCGGGCAGCAGCTCGAATTTCATCAGCAGGGTTCGCTGCAGCCCGCTGAAATTATCGTCCGAGACGAGATAGACGAACGTCCGCGTACCGTCGCGGACCACCGCCAGCCCTTCCATGTTGTCGACCGTCAGCGGCGGCGCGAGGCGCGCAATCTCGGTACCCCGCATCTCGGGACCGAGGGTCACCAACGTCAGTGCTGCGGCGACTCCGTCGAGCGGCGAAAAGTGGCGATTGAGCACGAGCAGCGTGTGCGCGTCGAGCGCGAAGGCGTCGGTCGGACGGAAGCCGCGCGGCGGGGCATAGCGCGACTGGACGGTGCCCTGCGGTCCGATGGTCAGGACGCTGGCGAAGCCCTGCGCGTCCTGCCCTTCCTCTTCGAAAATCACCAGCGACCCGTCGGGCAGCCGCGCGATCGCCTCGCCGCCGCCGTTCGCCGGCCACGCTGCCGTCGCCGGGTCGCGCAGCACGGCCACCGCAGGATGCCCGAAGCTCGCCGCGTCGGCGGGGTCGATACCGCGATAGACCTGCCGCCGGTGGTCCTGTTCGAAACTGACGACCGCGTCGCCGGTCGCCGGGTCCCATTCGAGGCTCTCGGCGTCGGCGGCGGTCTTCGACGACGGCGGTGCGCCGTCGCCATCGAGCAGCGGCGCGATGGTGCCGCCCTGCACGCCGACCAGCCGACCGCCGCGCTCGACGGTCGTGAAGGTCACCCAGTTGCCGGTATCGCTGATTGCCAGCAGCCGCTCGCCCGGCCCCGCGCGCAGCCCCGACAGTCCGCCGAATGCCGGGTTCGCCGAGCGCAGCACCAGCCCCCCCAGATAGCGCAGTCGACCGACCTCGACCCGCGCCGGATCCTGCGCATTGAGCGGCACCGCGACGGCGGCCAGCGGCAACGTTTCGACCCGGCTCAGCATTGCGGGTGTCGCTGCCCACACCATGCCCCCGAGCACCGTCGCCAATATTCCAGTCGCAATCGAACGCGCCATCATGGGCGCAGCACATAGCATCGCGACCCCGCATCGGCTATCGACCCCCGCGATGCGATCCCCCGAACAGGTTCTCCACGAAGTCTTTGGCTTTCCCAGCTTCCGCGGCCAGCAGGAAGCAATCGTCCGCGATGTCGTCGCCGGGCGCGATGTGCTGGCGATCATGCCGACAGGGTCGGGCAAGTCGCTGTGCTATCAGGTGCCCGCGCTGGTCCGCCCGGGCTGCGCGCTGGTGATCTCGCCGCTGATCGCGCTGATGGCCGACCAAGTCCGCGCGCTGCGCGCCTACGGGGTCCGCGCGGCGGCGCTGAACAGCCAGTCGCAGGACAGCGGCGCGACCATCGACGCGCTGGCGAACGGCGAGCTCGACCTGCTCTACGTCGCCCCCGAGCG
>JBBQVB010000016.1:0-31254 GCA_038211965.1 Sphingomonadales bacterium | reverse complement strand
GATGCAGGTCAGCAGCAGCCCGGCGGCGGCGGCGAGGATGCGGTCGGTCAACAGCCGCTCGTGCCACGGCAGCGCGCGGCGCGGCGTCGGCGCGGTTGCCGATCCGGGCGTCGTGTCCACGGCGATTGTCGTCAAAGCCGGCCCCCTTTGCCGATGCGATTGTCGTCCGTTCGAGGGGCGCTTGTCGATGGGCTTTTTCGCGTGCGCCCCAGTGGGCATGGCCGCAGCACGCTTGACCGTCGCGAACCGGTTGGGCATTTTCGTTTCGTCGGCGACGCAAAGCGAATGGGCGGCATGGGCGATCTGACCAGCGGGCTGACGACGCGGATCGACCAGACCAGCGAACCCTGGCGGCTGCGCGTCGAGGCGATCGGCTGGCTCAGCCCATTTCGCGCGACCGCGCTGCGCGTCGGCGACACGATCGTCGTCGCCGACGGCACACCGCCCGAATTCGGCTATGGCAAGCGGAGTTATGAACTCGTCGGCCAATACGCCGAACGTGCACGCTTCGAGGCGGCTGGGCACAAGGTCGGCGACCTGCTCAAACTATGGTGCAAGCGTGGCGTTGCCGGGCACCTTGGCGAGACCTTCGCAGTCGAGGCGCCGCTCGCCGAAACGACAGGATGGCGCACCGCCGACAATCGCGAGCTGCTCGGCCCCGGCGGGCCGATCACCATCGACAGCGACGATTTCCGCGACGGCTGGGGCGGCTGGGAAGAGAAATATGGCGATAAGCTCGCCGTCCTGCTCGATCCCGAAAACTACACGCCGACCTTCAACGCCGCCTTCGAGCTGCGCGATTTCGTCGAGCGCCACGGCGAGCGCGTCGCCTTCGCGGTCGCGCACTATCCCGGCGCGTGGTCGGCAGCGGTCAAGCAGGACTACGACCGCGCCCTCGCGATGCTCGCGCCGCCGCCCGTCGCCGCCATTTCGCCCACCCCCACGTCGTCGGTCCCCCCGACCCCGCCCGCCACCTGAAAGGATTCCCCGATGGAAGCCGATGAAGTCTATTCGCGCCTCAGCGATAAAATTTCGTCGCTGGAGAGCAAGCTCGACGACAATTCGAGCCGCGTCGACGCGCTGCGCTCCGACCTCAACGATCTCAAGTCGACCGTCATCGACCTCCGCAGCAGTGCCGCGTCGAGCGGCCTCGGCGACCTCAGGAGCGGCCTCGACCGCGTTGTCTCGGACGTCCAGCGGATCAACGAGACGCTGAATGCCACCAAGTCGGGCGTCGATTCGCTCAAACAGGAAACTTCGCAACGCGCGCAGACCGTCGAGGAGAAGTTCAAGAGCGACTTCGACGCCGCCCTCCAGAAAATTCAGGCGGCCGACAAGAAGGCCGAGGACGCCGCCGCCGCCGCCGAGAAAAAGGCAGCCGAACAGGCGGGGCTGATCACCAAGCTCCAGTCGCAGGCCGAGGACGCGGGCAAGATGATCATGAACTTCCCCGACACGATCAAGTCGATGGCCCTCAACGCCGTCGAGGATGGCAAGAAGCAGATTCTTGCGGTCTGGGACGACAGCAAGAAAGAGATCATGGGGTCGATCACTAGCCTCACCGCGCCGCTGGTCAAGGACGCGATCGCCTATGCCAAGACCGAGATCAAGGACGACCTGCGCAGCATGATCTTCGACGAGATCAAGACCGAGAAGAAGGAGGAGCCCAAGCTCGGGCCGCTGGCGCAGATGGACAAGGACGAACTCGAGTCGATGATCGAGCGGATCGCCGAGAAGACCGCCAAGCTGGCGATCGCCAATACGCACATCTAGGCCGCATCTTGCACGAACCGTCGCGCGCCGGTCATGCGACCGTTGTCGCTGTGCGACGTTGTGCAGCGCGAAGGAGACGGCGATGCTCGGACGAATCGTGAGCGGATTGGCGGGGCGCAGCGTCGCGCGGCGGGTCGGCGGGCGCGGGGCGGGGCCGCTCGGCACGCTGGTCGGGCTCGCGCTGCCGACGGTGCTGCGGCGCTTCGGGCCGCTCGGGATGATCGGCGTGGCGCTCGGCGGCTATGCCTTCCGCAAGCTCGGCGAGCGCTATGCGCCGCCCGCGCCCGAACCGCAGTCGCCGATCAATCCGGTGTGAGCGGTGCCCCGCACCGACGCGCGACTTCGGCGAGCAGGGCATCGACGGCTGCGACGGCCTCAGGCTCGGCGAGCGTCGGGGCGTGGCCGGTGCGCGGCACCACGGCGGCCAGCAGCCCCGGATGGCGCGCCGCCATCGCGGCCTGGGTCGCTGCGGTCAGCACGTCCGACAATTCGCCGCGCAGGCTGAGTACCGGCAAGCCCGCCAGCGCATCGAACCCCGTCCACAGGTCGAGCCCCGCGTCGCCGCCGGGCAGGCGGAAGGGCTCGGCAAGGCGCGCGTCATAGTCGAAGACGATGCGCCCTGTCGGCGTCAGGCGGCACAGGCGCTTGGCAAAGCCGAGCCAGTCGGCGATCTGCCAGTCGGGATGGACCGCGGCGTTGCGCGCATGCAGGTCGCGCGCGGCGTGGAGCCACGACGGCCAGCTGCTGCTCCGCCCGACGTTGGCGCGCAGCCGCGCTTGCCCCGCCGCCTCGACGATAGGTCCGATGTCGTTGAGGATCGCCCCGGCGATCGCGCCGCGCTGCGTCGCGGTCAGCAGCATCGTCAGCAACCCGCCGAGCGACGTGCCGACGCCGACGAAGCGTTCGACGCGGGCCGCGCGCAGCAATGCGCCGATGTCCTGCAGATAGGTCAGCGGGACATAACTCAGCGAATCCTTGGCATAGGCCGATTCGCCGCGCCCGCGCAGATCGGCGGCGATCACCCGCCACGTCCCGGCATGCCGCGCGGCGAACGTCTCGAAGTCGCGCGCATTGCGCGTCAGGCCGGGCAGGCACAGCAGCGCCGGACGGTTCGCCGGTCCGGCATAGTCGCGGTAATGCAGGCGTAGGCCGTCGAGCGACCAGAACCACGCGTCGTGCCAGGGGGAACCAGCGGCCATTATCCTCCGTTCATCCCGGCCCGCCGAAGGGGCCAAAGATGTTTTGACTGCGACTCAGTTCCGGCGTAAAACCGGGGTTGGGGATAGGTGAGAAGAACCAGAGTGGCAACGCGTGCGATCGACCCGATGGTCGGCTCGCGGGTCGATACCCGCAGCCGCCGCTACGACCCGGCGGAAACGCGCAACCGCGTGCTGTCGGCGGCGAACATGTTGTTCAGCACCAAGGGTTTCGCGAGCACCGGCACTGCCGACATCGCGCGCGAGGCGGATGTCTCGGAAGGCTCGATCTTCTATCATTTCGGCTCGAAGCAGAACCTGTTGTCCGAACTCGGACGCCGCTACGGCGAAGCGATGATCGAGGCGATGCAGCAGGGCGATGCGCTCGAGGATCTCGAACCCGGTATCATCATCCCGCGCGTCTTCGAATTCTGCCGGACCAACAAGATGTGGGAGCAGGTCACCGGTTCGGAGTGCGAGGTCGGCGTGCCCGCAATGGTCAAGAATCCCGAGGGCGAGCCTTTCTACATGGCGTCCAAAGAGACGACCAACACGTGGATCACCCACCAGATGACGGTCGCGCTCGCCAAGCGCGGCATCACCGGCATCGACATTCCGATCACCGCGTCGTTCACCCATCATGTCGTCGGCGACGCCATCGAACTCATCCTGACCGCGCCCGACGACGCGACGCGCGCGCGAATCGAGGCCGAGACCGTGCGCTTCGTCCGTGCCGCATGCGGGTATCTGCCCCCGGCGTGACGGGCCGCTTCCGCCCATCGCGTGCTATCCTCGAACTCGGCGGCAGTTTTTACGACCCTGTCGCGGCCGCCGAGTTTCCGCAAGCGATCCTGCGCTTCCGGAACGACCGAGCCGCCGCGACCGTCGGGCTGGACGATCTCGAAGCGACCGCGTGGCTGGCGCATTTCGGGCGCTTCGAGCCGCTGCCCGGCAGCCTCGAGACGCCACTGGCGCTGCGCTACCACGGCCACCAGTTCCGGACCTACAACCCCGATCTCGGCGACGGGCGCGGCTTCCTGTTCGGCCAGTGTCTCGACCAGTCCGGCCGCCTGCTCGACTTCGGCACCAAGGGCTCGGGACAGACGCCGTGGAGTCGCGCCGGCGACGGGCGGCTGACGCTCAAGGGCGGCGTCCGCGAGGTGCTGGCGACCGAGATGCTCGCCGCGTTGGGAGTGAATACGTCGAAGACCTTCTCGCTGGTCGAGACCGGCGAGGAATTGTGGCGCGGCGACGAGCCCTCGCCGACGCGCTCGGCGGTCATGGTACGCCTCAGCCACGGCCACATTCGCTACGGCAGCTTCCAGCGCCTCGCGGCGCTGCAGGACGAGGGCGGCATCGCGGCACTGACCGATTATGTCCTGCGCCACTATTTCCCCGCGACGCCGCGCGGCGATCCATATGCCGCCCTGATCGACCACGCCGTCACCAACGCCGCGACGCAGGCTGCGCAGATGATGGCGGCGGGCTTCGTCCATGGCGTCCTCAACACCGACAACATCAATATCACCGGCGAGAGCTTCGACTATGGCCCGTTCCGATTCGCGCCGACGTGGGACGCGGGCTTCACCGCCGCCTATTTCGACCACCACGGCCTCTACAGCTTCGGGCGGCAGGCGGAGGCGTTGCAGTGGAACGTCTACCAACTTGCCCTCGCGCTGCGCCTCGTCGCGCCGACCGAGGCGCTCGCCCCGGCGCTCAAGCTCTATCCGACACACTACGAAGCGGCATTCGTCACCGCCATGCTGGCACGACTCGGCGTCGAGCCGCGCGGCGAGCGCGACGACCTCGCGCTCGTCCAGAGCCTCGAGGCTGCGCTGATCGCCACCCAGGCCCCCCTCGACCGCTTCTGGTTCGACTGGCGCGGCGGGCAGTTGCGCGGCACGCCTGCGCGTGCGGTCTACGCATCCCCCGCCTTCGCGCCTTTCATAGCGGCGGTCGCGACCTATGCGGGACCGCCCCCCGCCCACCCCTATTGGTCCGACCCCGAACCCTGCACCCTGCTCATCGCAGAGATCGAGGCGATCTGGGCGCGCATCGCCGAAGCCGACGACTGGTCGGCGTTCGAGGCCAAGGTCGCGGCGATCCGGCGGATGGGGGAGGCGATGGGATATCGCGTCGCTGAGTCGTAGATGCCCGCTTTGGGTGCTCCCCGCCACCCGCGATCACACCCCTCGACGCCGCGCCCCGCCCGGTGCATCCTGCCCCCGAGCAACGGGGAGCCACACAATGTTCAGTCACATCATGGTCGGGGCCGACGATGTCGCGGCGGCCAAGACATTCTACGACGCGACGTTCGGGGCGCTCGGCATCGCGCCGGGCTTCGTCGATGACAAGGGCCGCGCGGTCTACATGACCCCGACGGGCATCTTCATCGTCTCCAAGCCGATCAACGGCGAACCCGCGTGCTTCGCCAACGGCGGCACGATCGGCTTTGCGATGGCGTCGCCCGAGCAGGCCGATGCGTGGCACGCGGCGGGCATCGCGAGCGGCGGTACGACGTGCGAGGACCCGCCCGGGGTGCGCGACGGCGGCTTCGGCAAGCTTTACCTCGCCTATCTGCGCGATCCGGCGGGCAACAAGCTCTGCGCGCTGCACCGGATGCCTGCGTAGATGCGGTCGCGGACGCGCCGCGGCACGGTCGCGGTGCTGATGCTTGCCGCGTCGCCCGCCGCGGGGGCGCTGGTCTATGCCCACACCATCGACGGCACGGCGGCGACTGCAGTGGAATGAGGGCGCTCGGCACGGCAACGATTGCGCTGTGTCCGGGCGGCGATCGACCGCCGCGCTCAGTTCGCCAGTCGGTCGCGGCGCATCGTCAGCGTCACCACGACACCCGCCGGTGACCAATCGTAGGCGATCGTTCCGCCGAGCTGGCGCGCCATGCTGCGGCCGATCAGCTTGCTGCCATAGCCGGCCGAATCGGGGGCGGTCACCGGCGGCCCGCCGCGTTCGGCCCACACGACGGTCAGGTCTGCGTCGCCGGCCAAGCACGACACGTCGAGCGTCCCGGTCGCGCACGACAGCGCACCGTATTTGAGCGAATTGGTCGCCAGTTCGTGGACGACGAGTGCCAGCGTCGTCGCGGTTGCGTCGCCGACGCCCATGCGCGGCACTGCGACGCGGATCCGACCCGAGAACGCCCCCATGTCGTCATAGGGCGCGAGCAGGACGGTGAGCAGGTCGCCGAGCAGCGCCGCCTTGCCTTCCTTGCCGGGCAGCGGCCGGACGAGGTCGTGCGCACGGCCCAGCGCCGTCAGTCGCCGTGTGAGTTCGGTGGCCATCTCGGTGACCGTCGTCGTCGAGCGCGAGGTGATCGCGGTCAGGCCGGTGGCGATCGCCAGCAGGTTCTTGACACGGTGGCTCATCTCACCGGCGAGCAGCTCATGGCCTTCCTCGGCCTGCTTGCGCCCCGTCACGTCGAGAAACACGCCGAACATGATGCGTCCGGCGATATCGGCGTCATCGCCCTTGCCGCGCGCCGAAATCTAGCGGATTTCGTCGCCGATCAGCGTGCGGAAGTCGATCTCATAGGTCCCGACGACCGCGCGCGTCGCAGCGAAGGCGGCGCGCACCCGGTCGCGATCGGCCGGATGGATGTGCTCCGATAACGCGGCGAAGGTGACGCCCGCATCGACCGGCATGTTCCACAAGGCGAAACCGTGCGCGTCCATCGCGAGCCGGTCCGTATCGACGTCCCACACCCACAGCGCGACGCCCGCGGCCTCGATCGCGAGGCGCAGCTGCCGGTTTTGCCAGTCCGGGGGCGATGTATCCTGCGGCAACACCCCACTCCTCGACCCGTGTCAGCCGGCTTCTGGCCCACGAACAGCGAACAACGCGCGGATCGGTGGGTCGGGGCCAGCGCGCCGGGGCTTCAGTACGTTGCCGCACTCCGACACCGCGCGATGGAACGGCCTCTGGGCAAGCGGGCGGGACGATGGCATCACGGCAGCGAACCAGTCGGAGCAACGTCGATGACCACGCTGATCGAGGCCACCACCGCCAACGGCATCGCCGAACTGCGCTTCAACCGGCCCGACAAGAAGAACGCGATCCTCGTCGAGATGTACGCCGCCTTGCGCGACGGCATCCGCGCCGCGGAGGCCGATCCGGCGGTGCGCGTCATCCTGTTCACCGCAGCGGGCGACAGCTTCACGGCGGGCAACGACCTCCATGATTTCCTGAATAGCCGGCCCGAAGACGGCGAGGAGGCCCCGGTGCACGGCTTCCTTCACGCCATCGCGGCGGCTGAGAAGCCGCTCGTCGCCGCCGTGCGCGGCAATGCGGTCGGGGTCGGCACGACGATGCTGCTCCACTGCGACATCGTGCTCGCGGCGCCCGATGCGTCGTTGCAGGTGCCCTTCGTCAATCTGGGGCTAGTTCCCGAAGCCGCGTCGTCGCTGCTGCTGCCGCGCCTGATCGGTCACCAGCGCGCTTCGGCGATGGTGCTGCTCGGCGAGCGGCTGGGCGCCGCCGATGCGCTCGCGGCGGGGCTGGTCAGCCGCATCGTGCCGACAAGCGAACTCGATGCCGCAGCGCGCGCGGTCGCCGCTACGCTCGCTGCCAAGGCGCCGACCGCGGTGCGGCTGGCCAAGGCATTGCTCAAGCGCGAACCCGAGAGCGTCCGCGCGCGGATGGACGTCGAAGGCGCGCAGTTCGCCGCGCAGCTGCAGTCCGCCGAGGTCCGCGAGGCGATCGCCGCGTTCTTCGAAAAGCGTGCGCCCGTGTTCGCGCAGGCGGCGTAACGAAATTCGCCGCCGTCGCAACGAACTGCAACCATTGCCCGTATCGCGCCGTATCTCGAGACAGCCGGCCGCTCCCGGTGCAGCCCCCGCGCGCTGCGGATCGGCAGGTCAGGGTACCGAGTATCGAGGGCGGGCAGCGCGTCGGTTGCAGAATTTCGCAGCGCGCTGACCGCCTTCAACGCGTCGCCCAAGCCGCGAGGCGGAAGCGTGCCGCAGAGCCCGCCGCCGCAACTGAACAAAAGCTCGCTACTGATATAAATATCACAACGGCGCTGGCAGTCGCGGGTCGGCTGCTGTAAGCCGCGCGGCGTGACCTGCCCGCTCGCCCTCGACGAATCGACCGTGCTCGACGGTATCGACGCAGGCGCGATGCTGGCGCGCGTCGAAGCGTGGGCCGCGATCAACTCGGGCAGCCGCAACCTCGCCGGACTGGCCACGATGGCGGGCGAGCTGACCGATGCCTTCGGCGCGCTCGGTCACGTCGCGCTGCGCGACCCTGCGCCCGCCGCTGCGGTCGGTGCCGACGGCGTCGCGCGCGCCGTCGCGCATGGCCGCAACCTCCATCTCGTGGTGCGCCCCGACGCGCCCGTCCGCGTGCTCCTGACCGGCCACATGGACACGGTGTTCGGCGTCGAGCACCCGTTCCAGGCGTGCCGCTGGCTCGACGCGACGACCCTCAACGGCCCCGGCACCGCCGACATGAAAGGCGGCATCGCCGTCATGCTCGCCGCATTGACGGCGTTCGAGGCGTCGCCGTTCGCGCACGCGCTCGGCTACGAAGTCGTTATCGTCAGCGACGAGGAGGTGTCGTCGCCGGGCTCCGCGCCGCTGCTCGCCGAAGCCGCGCGGCGGTGTCACCTCGGGCTGACCTACGAACCCGCGCTGCCCGACGGGACGCTCGCGGGCGCGCGCAAGGGCAGTGGCAATTTCTCGGCCGTCGTGCGCGGCCGGGCGGCGCATGCCGGGCGCGAGATCGAGTTTGGACGCAACGCGGTGCTGGCAGCGAGCGATCTCGCGCTGCGCCTCGCCACGCTAATGGCCGCGCACCCCGGCGTGTCGGTCAACCCGGCCAAGATCGACGGCGGCGGGCCGAACAACATCGTCCCCGATCTCGCGGTGCTGCGCTTCAACGTCCGCCCCGCGACGCCCGCGCAGCAGGCGGCGATCGCTGAAGCCATCGCCGCGACGATCGCCGCAGTCGCCACCGCGCACGACGTGACAATCGACCTCGACGGCGGTTTCGCGCGCCCGCCGAAGCCGCTCGACGCCAACCAGTTGCGGCTGTTCGAGCTGGTCCGCAACTGCGGCGCGGCGCTCGATCTGCCCATCGCGTGGCGCGACACCGGCGGGGTGTGCGACGGTAACAACCTCGCCGCAACGGGGCTGGCGGTGGTCGATACGCTGGGGCCGCGCGGCGGCGCGATCCATTCGGCTGACGAATACCTGTGCACCGACAGCCTCGTCGAGCGCGCGCAACTATCGGCGCTGCTGCTGATGCGCGTCGCCCAGTCGGGTTGGGTGCGCGATCTGCCGCGCGAGTTTCCGCGTTGATGGGCTGGCATGTCCGCCCGGCACGCGCGTCCGACCTCGACGGCTTCGTCGCGCTGGCGATGATGACCGGCGGTGGCTTCACCAGCCTGCCGCAAGACCGCGACGCGCTGGCGCGCCGCCTCGACCGCTCGGACCACGCTTTCGCCGCGCCGCTCGATGCGCCCGCCAACGAGCTGTACGTGCTGGTGCTCGAACAGGCCTCGACGGGGCGGATCGGCGGCACGGCGGTGGTGTTCAGCCGCATCGGCGTCGACTGGCCGTTTTATTCCTACAAGCTCGGCCAGCTTCAGCAGGTGTCGCGCGAACTCGGCCGCACCTTTGCGATCCAGACGCTCAACCTGACCACCGACCACGACGGCGCAAGCGAGGTCGGCGGGCTGTTCCTGCACCCCGAACTGCGTACCGGCGGGTTGGGGCGGCTACTGGCGCGCAGCCGCTACCTGTTCATCGCGGCGCACCGTGCGCGGTTCGGCGACAAGCTGCTGGCGGAGCTGCGCGGGGTACTCGGCGACGACGGCGGCTCGCCGTTCTGGGAGGGGCTCGGCGCCAAGTTCTTCGGCATGAGCTTTCAGGATGCCGACCGGTTCAACGGCCTACACGGCAACCAGTTCATCGCCGACCTGATGCCGCGCCACCCGGTCTATACCGCGCTGCTCGACGACGCCGCACGCGCCGTCATCGGCCAGTGTCACCCGCGCGGCCGCCCGGCGCTGGCGATGCTCGAAGCCGAGGGTTTCGCCTACGACGGCTATGTCGACATCTTCGACGGCGGGCCGACGGTCACCGCGAAGACCGATAGCGTGCGGACGATCCGCGACAGCCGTGTCGGCGTCGTCGGAACCCTCGCGGGCGCACACCATGGCTTGCCGCGTGCGCTGCTCGCGGCGGGGCATCTGCGCGATTTCCGCAGCTGGATCGGGCATGCGGGCGCGGGCGCGGACGGGCTGATCATTCCCGAGGGCGAGGCGGAACTGCTCGGCGTCGCGCTGGGCGACGAGGTGCGGCATGTCGGGTTCTGACCTTCTTTCGCTCGACCCCTGCACCGGGGAGACCGTCTGGGAAGGCGTGCCCGGCGACCCCGCCGCTGCTGTCGCCACCGCGCGCGCGGCGTTCCCGGCGTGGGCGCTGATCCCGCTCGACGACCGAATCGCCGTCGCGCGCGCCTTCCAGGGCGTCGTGAGTGACCGTGCCGAGTCGTTCGCGCGCCTGATCTCGCGCGAAACCGGCAAGCCCTACTGGGAAACGCAGACCGAGGTCGCGAGCGTTGCCGCCAAGGTCGACATCTCGATCCAGGCGCAGGCCGAACGCGCGGGAACCCGCAGTGGCGAAGTCGGCGGGGTGCGCCAGACCTTGCGCCACAAGCCGCACGGCGTTCTGGCCGTTCTCGGGCCGTACAACTTCCCCGCGCATCTCCCCAACGGCCATATCGTCCCGGCACTACTGGCGGGCAATGCGGTCGTGTTCAAGCCGTCCGAGCTGACCCCGGCGGTCGGTGCCTTCATGGCCGACTGCTGGGCATCGGCAGGGCTGCCCGAGGGCGTGCTCAACGTCGTGCAGGGCGCGGGCGAGACAGGGCGTGCGCTGGCGTGCGATCCGGGCATCGACGGGCTGTTGTTTACGGGTTCGCCGCACACCGGGGCGGTGCTAGCCCGCCAGTTCGCCGACGACCCAAGCCGGATTCTGGCGCTCGAGATGGGCGGCAACAACCCGCTGATCGTCTGGGACGTCCCCGAGGCTAGCCGCGATGCCGCCGCTGCGTTGATCGTCCAGTCGGCGTACCTCTCGGCGGGGCAGCGCTGCACCTGCGCGCGCCGCCTGATCGTCGGGCCGGACGCGGGGCCGCTGCTCGACCGCGTCGTCGCGCTGATCGACCGCATCATCGTCGGCGCGCCGTTCGACGAGCCCGCGCCGTTCATGGGGCCGGTGATCGACGGCCGCGCCGCCGACCGGCTGCAGGCGGGGTTCGCCGACCTGATCTCGCGCGGCGGCGACGTCCTGCGCCCACTGGCGCGCCGCGACGCGCGTCCGATGCTGACGCCGGCGTTGATCGACGTGACCGGGGTGCAGGGCCGTGCCGATGCGGAGTTCTTCGGCCCGCTCCTCCAACTCATTCGCGTCGCCGACTTCGATGCCGCGCTCGCCGAGGCCAATGCGACGCGCTTCGGGCTGTCGGCGGGGCTGATCGGCGGCGATGCGGCGCTGTACGACCGCTTCTGGAGCGGGACGCGCGCCGGTGTCGTCAACTGGAACCGCCCGACCAACGGCGCTGCGTCGAACGCGCCGTTCGGCGGCACGGGGCTCAGCGGCAACCACCGCCCGAGTGCGTACTACGCGGCGGATTATGTCGCGTTTCCGGTGGCATCGCTGGAGGCGGATGTCGCTGCGGGTACGATTGCGACGGGTCTCCGCGCGCTGTGATCCGCGAAATCAATTTCGACGGCCTGATCGGTCCCACCCACAACTACGCGGGTCTCAGCCTCGGCAACGTCGCCAGCGCATCGAACGCCGGGGGCGTGTCGCAGCCGCGTGCTGCCGCGCGCCAGGGGCTCGCCAAGATGCGCGCCTGCCTCGACCTCGGGCTGGTGCAAGGCCTGTTCGTGCCGCCCGAGCGGCCCGCGACCGACTGGCTGCGCAGCCTCGGCTTCGCGGGCGACGACGATGCCGTCTGCGCCGCCGCCCACGCCGCCGACCCGCGCCTGTTCGCTCAGGCGATGTCGGCGTCCGCCATGTGGACCGCCAACGCCGCGACCGTCAGCCCGGCCGCCGACACGGCAGACGCGCGCTGCCACGTCGTCACCGCCAACCTGTCGCGGATGCCGCACCGCAGCCTCGAACATGGGGCGACGTGCGCGCAGCTGCGCCTCGCCTTCGCGCACCCCGACTTCGTGGTTCACTCGGCGGTCCCTGGCATCTTCGGCGACGAGGGCGCGGCGAACCACATGCGGATGGGCGCCAGCCACGCCGCGCCGGGCATCGAGATCTTCGTCTACGGCGAGGAGGGCGGCGCGTTCCCCGCGCGCCAGAGCCGCCGCGCCTGCGAGGCCGTCGCACGCACCGCCGGCCTCGAGCGCTCGCGCACGATCTTCGCGCAGCAGTCGCCCCACGCCATCGCGGCGGGCGCCTTCCACAACGACGTCGTCGCGGTCGCCAACGAGGGCGTGCTGTTCGCGCACGAACACGCCTTCGCCGATGCACCGGCGCTATACGCGGCGATCCTCGCGCGCCTGCCCGAGGCGGTGATCATCGAAGTGCCCGCCGCCGAGGTCAGCCTCGCCGATGCGATCTCGAGCTACTTGTTCAACTCGCAACTCGTGACGCTGCCCGACGGTGGCATGGCGCTGATCCTGCCCGCCGAGGCGCAGGCGAACGCGCAAGTGGCGCGCTATCTCGACACGCTGGTGGCAGGCAATTCACCCGTCCGCGCGGTGCATTTCGTCGAAGTCCGCGAGTCGATGCGCAACGGCGGCGGCCCCGCCTGCCTGCGCCTCCGCGTCGTCGCCGATCCCGCGCACGTCGACCCACGCTTCCTGCTCGACCATGACCGGATCGCGTACCTGGAAGCGGTCGTCGCGGCGCATTGGCCCGAAGCGATCGGTCCCGACGATCTCGGCGATCCGGCGCTGTGGAGGGCGGCACGAGCGGCCCGCGCGGCACTGCTCGCCGCGCTCGACCTTGGCGAGTTGGCTTAACTCCACCTGCGCCGTAGGCAAACCTTCCTTCAGTCCGCCGAAGAATCCCTTCCTTCCATCGCGCGCTCCGATACCCCATCTGCCCGTGATGAACGACACACCCTCAGGCCGCGTCATCCTCGTCGGCGCCGGACCGGGCGCGCCCGACCTGCTGACGCTGCGCGCCGCGCGGGCCTTGGCGCTGGCCGACGTCGTCGTCCACGACGGACTGATCGACCTTGCTGTGCTCGACCTCGCGCCCGACGCGCGCCGCGTCTCGGTCGCCAAGCGGCGCGCGCGCCATGCCATGCCGCAAGACGCCATCGGCGCGTTGCTCGTCGCCGAGGCGCGGGCGGGCAATATCGTCGTGCGGCTGAAGGGCGGCGACCCGTTCGTCTTCGGGCGCGGCGGTGAGGAGGTCGCGGCGTGTGTGGCGGCGGGCGTCGCGGTCGAGGTCGTCCCCGGCGTCTCGGCGGCGCTCGGCGCGGCGGCCGAGGCGTTCATCCCGCTGACCCATCGCGACCATGCGTCGAGCGTCACCTTCGTTGCCGGCCAGTGCCAGAACCTGTCCGAGCAGAACTGGGCGGGTCTGGCGGGCCACGGGCGCACGCTCGTCATCTACATGGGCGTCAGCAACGCCGAGGCGATCGCCGACAAGCTCATCGCCGACGGCCTCGCCCCCGATACGCCCGTCGCGATCCTCGAACGCGGGACGCTGTCCGGAGCCCGCGCGCTGCGGACCTTGCTCGCTGATCTCGGCGGCGCGGTGGCGCGCGCGCGTGTGCAGTCACCCGCCTTGCTCGTCGTCGGCGCGGTCGCGGCACTCGGCATCGCCGACGACGTACTGCGTCAGGTCACCGAAAGCATTTCCGCATGATCAAGCTGCTGACCGGCAACGACCTGCTGACCGGCGATGTCGTCTGGTGGGATGGCGCGGGCTGGTCGTTGCACCTGCGCGACGCCGTACCACTCGGCGAAGAGGCCCCCGATTTGCTCACGCGCATCGTCGCCGAGGAGCGCATCAACGACCCCGCGCTGATCGACGCCGCCGAAGGCTTCGCCGGGCAACCGCCGCGCCCGCGCACGACACGTGAACGCATCCGGGGCGTCGGCCCGACCGTCCGTCCCGATCTCGCGAGAGCCTGAGCCATGTATAAATACGATCACTACGACCAGGCGCTCGTCGATGCGCGCGTCGCCGAGTTTCGCGACCAGGTCGAGCGCCGTCTGGCGGGCGTGATCACCGAAGACCAGTTCAAGCCGCTGCGGCTGATGAACGGCCTGTACCTGCAGCTCCACGCCTATATGCTGCGCGTCGCGATCCCCTATGGCACCTTGTCATCGGCGCAATTGCGGATGCTCGCGCATATTTCGCGCAAGTACGACCGCGACTATGCGCACTTCACGACGCGCCAGAATCTCCAGTACAACTGGATCAAGCTCAGGGAGGCCCCCGACCTGCTCGCCGACCTCGCCTCGGTCGAGATGCATGCCATCCAGACCAGCGGCAACTGCATCCGTAACATCAGCAGCGACCAGTTCGCCGGTGCAGCGGCCGACGAGGTCGGCGACCCGCGCCCCTACGCCGAACTGCTCCGCCAATGGTCGAGCTTCCACCCCGAGTTCAGCTTCCTGCCGCGCAAGTTCAAGATCGCGGTGACCGCCAGCGACACCGACCGCGCGGCGATCCAGCTCCACGATATCGGGCTGCAACTCGTCGAGCACGACGGCGTGCTCGGCTTCAAGGTCTGGGTCGGCGGTGGCATGGGGCGGACGCCGATGATCGGGCACGTCGTGCGCGAGTTCATCCCCGTCGCGCAGTATCTCAGCTACTGCGAGGCAATCCTGCGCGTCTACAACCGCCACGGACGGCGCGACAATATCTACAAGGCGCGCATCAAGATCCTCGTCCACGAGCTCGGCGCTGAGGAATTCACGCGTCAGGTCGAGGCTGAATGGGCTGAAATGGAGCCGCTCGGCCTCGACGCGCCGCAGGCCGAGGTCGACCGCATCCGCGCGATGTTCGCCGAGCCCGCGTACGACGCTGCCGCGCCCGACGCGCTCGACCGTTCGGACCCGGACTTCGCGGTCTGGGTCGACCAGAACGTCCATGCCCACAAGCAGCCGGGCTATGCGATCGCGACGATCAGCCTCAAGCCCGTCGGCGGCATCCCCGGCGATGCCTCGTCGGCGCAGATGGACCTGATCGCCGACCTTGCCGAGCGAGACAGCTGCGACGAATTGCGCGTCACGCACAGCCAGAACCTCGTGCTCGCGCATGTCCGCAAGGCCGACCTGCATGCGATCTGGACGGTGCTCGACGCGGCGGGGCTGGCGACGCCCAACCTCGATCTGGTCACCGACATCATCGCGTGTCCGGGGCTCGACTATTGCACGCTGGCGAATGCGCGCTCGATTCCGGTCGCGCAGCAGATCGCGAAGCGGTTTGCCGATCTCGACCGGCAGCGCGACATCGGCGAGATGAAGATCAAGGTGTCGGGATGCATCAACGCCTGCGGCCACCACCACGCCGGCCACATCGGCATCCTCGGCGTCGATCGGAAGGGCGAGGAGGCCTACCAGCTCAGCCTCGGCGGATCAGGGGCGGAGGACGCGAGCCTCGCAAAGATCCTGGGGCCCGGCTTTTCGGAGGCCGGGGTCGTCGATGCCGTCGAGAAGGTCATCGAGCGGTATCGTGAAGTCCGCAGCGGGCCGGAGGAGCGCTTTCTCGATACCTACCGCCGCCTCGGCGACGCACCCTTCAAGGAGGCGGTCTATGGGTGACGTTCAGGATCAGTCGCCCGTCGCCAACGCCGCGCCGACGCCGCTCGACGACGCGCCCGCAGGCTTGCGCTTTCGCGATGACACCCCCGACGACGGGCCGCTCGTGGCGCTGGCGGATTTCCTCGCCGACAGCAACGCCGCCGCCGTGCGCCTCGACCCCGCCGACGATGCCCGCATGCTGCTGCCGCACCTCGGGCGACTGCGGCTGATCGAGGTCGCGTTCCCCAAGTACCGCGACGGGCGCGGCTACTCGTCGGCACGCATTGTCCGCGAGGGTGGCTTTACCGGCGAGTTGCGCGCGGCGGGCGACGTGCTGCTCGACCAGATCGTCTTCATGCGCCGCGTCGGCTTCGACAGCTTCGCGCCTGCCGAACCGCTCGACGCGGCGCAGGTTACGCAAGCCTTGGCGCGCTTCCCGTTCGTCTACCAAAAGGCCGCCGACGACGCCGTGCCGGTCTGGGCCCTGCGCAATGGCTAGGGCCGCGCGCGTGCCCGACGTCATCGACACCGCCCCGGCGTTCACGACCGACGATGTCGCCCGCCTGACCGCGAAATACGCGGGCGTCGGCACGGCGGCGATGCTCGCCGACCTGCTGGCGGGCGAACTCAAGGGGCGCGTCGCCGCCGTGTCGTCGTTCGGGGCCGAGTCGGCGGTGCTGCTCGACCTCGTTGCCAGCGTCGACACCGGCATCCCGGTGATTTTCGTCAACACCCAGAAGATTTTCGGCGAGACGCTGGCCTATCGCGACGAACTCGCCGAGCGGCTGGGTTTCACCGACCTGCGCGTCTATCGCCCTGACCCGTATCTGCTCGCGCAGCAGGACAGGACGAGCCTGCGCTGGAGCTACGATCCCGACGGTTGCTGCGACCTGCGCAAGGTCGAGCCGTTGCGCCGCGCGCTTGCGCCCTTCGACGCGTGGCTCAGCGGGCGCAAGGGCTGGGGCGCGCGCGCCGGGCTGCCGCGCTTCGAGATCGACGAGGGGCGGTTGAAGATCAACGCGCTGGCGGACTGGTCGAAAGCCGACCTCGACGCGCATTTCGAGGCGCGTGCGTTGCCGCGCCACCCGCTTGAAGCGCAGGGTTACCCTTCGGTCGGCTGCGTCCCCTGCACCAGCCAGGTCCAACCCGGCGAAGACCCCCGATCGGGCCGCTGGCGCGGCTGGGACAAGACCGAATGCGGGATACACGAGCCCGTATTTTGAAAGTTCACGTCAGGAATTAAAGGGCTTTTCGGCGATGTCGAACCGGGACCGTAATGCAAGGGGCGTTGCCGGAACGACGTCGGGGAATGTCCATGCGCCTGAAATTTGCCCTTTTCGCCGCTGCCGCAACGCTCTTGGCCGGAACGGCGAACGCCGCGATCACCGTCTACACGACGCTTGCATCGTTCAACGCGGCGGTTAGCGCTGCCGCCACCGACACCTTCGAGAATTTCAGCATCTCCGGATCGACGCCGTCGCCGGTGACGCGCCCCGTCGGTCCTTACGGCTACACCGCAGCCGTCAGTACAACGACTTTCTTCGGGGCTGGCACGAATGCCGATCATTGGCTGTCGACCAATACGGCGACCGATTCGATCATCTTCAGCACCTTCACTGGCGGCGTGAAGGGCGTCGGCGGATTTTTCTTCGATTCGGATCAGGCCGGCAACTACAAGTCGGGTGACCTGACCGTGTCGGCGAATGACGACAGCGGCGCGGTCCCCATATCACTGACCGCCGCGACGACAACGACCTTCCTCGGCTTCGTTACGACCGGCGCATTCACCTCGATCACGGTGACCGCAACGCAGCCGACACCCAGCTTCATCTGGCCGACTGTCAACAACCTGATTCTTGCCGCCGCGCCGGTTGGTCCGGGGGTTCCCGAGCCGGCGACGTGGGCGTTCATGATCGCAGGCTTCGGCTTTACCGGTGCCGCGATGCGCCGCCGGGCGACCGTCGCCGCCTGACGCGGGTAAGACAAGAAACGCCGCCGGTCACGAGACCGGCGGCGTCTTGCTGTCTGCGGCGCGTCGCGCCCGCTCCTACCCCCGTGCGTCCAGCGGCACGTAGTCGCGCTCGGTCGCGCCCTTGTAGAGCTGGCGCGGGCGGCCGATCTTCTGTTCGGGGTCTTCCATCATCTCGGTCCACTGCGCGATCCAGCCGACGGTGCGGCTGACCGCGAACAGCACGGTGAACATCGAGGTCGGGAAGCCGATCGCCGACATGACGACGCCCGAATAGAAATCGACGTTGGGATAAAGCTTCTTGTCGATGAAATACGGGTCGTTGAGCGCAATCTGCTCCAACTCGCGCGCGACGTCGAAGATCGGGTCGGAGATGCCCATCTTGTCGAGGACGCGCTTGGCGACGCCCGCCATGACCTTCGCGCGCGGGTCGTAGTTCTTGTAGACGCGGTGGCCGAAGCCCATCAGGCGGAACGGGTCGTCCTTGTCCTTGGCGCGTGCGATGAACTCGGGGATACGGTCCGGCGTCTTGATCTCGCGCAGCATGTTGAGCGCCGCTTCATTGGCGCCGCCGTGCGCCGGGCCCCAGAGGCAGGCGATGCCCGCCGCGATACACGCGAACGGGTTCGCGCCCGACGACCCCGCGAGCCGCACCGTCGAGGTCGAGGCGTTCTGCTCATGGTCGGCCTGGAGGATGAGGAGCTTCTCCATCGCATCCTCGATGACCGGATCGACGACGTAGGGCTCGGCCGGCACGCCGAACGTCATGCGCAGGAAATTGCCGCTGAAGCTCAAGGCGTTGTCGGGATAGAGAAACGGCTGCCCGATCGAATATTTATACGCCATCGCCGCCAGCGTCGGCATCTTGGCGATCAGCCGGTGCGCGGCGATGACGCGCTGCTGCGGATCATGGATATCGGTCGAGTCGTGATAGAACGCCGCCATCGCGCCGACGATGCCGCACATAATCGCCATCGGATGCGCGTCGCGCCGGAAGCCGCGATAGAATTGCGCGAGCTGCTCGTGGATCATCGTGTGGCGCGTGATGAGATGCTTGAACTCGTCGTGCTTCGGCTGGCTCGGCAGCTCGCCGTTGAGAAGCAGATACGCGACCTCGAGAAAACTCGACTGTTCGGCAAGCTGGTCGATCGGATAGCCGCGATACAGCAGCGTCCCGACATCGCCGTCGATGTAGGTGATCTTTGATTCGCACGCTGCCGTGCTGGTGAAGCCGGGGTCGAAGGTGAACGCGCCGGTTTGCGCATAGAGCTTGCGGATGTCGACGACCTCGGGACCGACGGTCCCCGACAGCATCGGATAATCGTGAACCTTGCCGCCGACATCGATCCGCGCTGTCATGCCGTCACCTCTTCGCTGGTTCCGAGCGCGTCTTCGACACGCCCGAGGGTTTCGTTACGTCCCAATACGGCGAGTACGTCGAACAGTCCGGGCGACACACTCGTTCCCGTGACTGCCGCGCGCAGCGGCTGTGCGATCTTCCCCAGTCCCAGCCCCGCCGCTTCGGCCACTTGCTTGACCGCCGCTTCGAGGGCGGGCGCAGACCAGTCCGCCGCCTGTCCGAGCGCATCGCGCGCAGCGGCGAGGATACCGTCCGGCGCGGAGGATAGCAGCTTCGCCGCCTTGTCGTCCATCGCCAGCGGGCGCGCACGGCACAGGAACAGCGCCGACGCGGCGAGGTCGTCGAGGTTGGTCGCGCGTTGCTTGAGTTCGGGCATCAGCGCGGTCAGGCGGGCGGTTTCTTCAGGGGTCGGGGCACGATCCAGAAGGACGGCGAGGCGTGGCATTACGAGGCCGACAAGCCGCGCATCGTCCGCCTGCCGCACGTAATGCCCGTTGACGTGCTCGAGCTTTTTGAGGTCGAAACGCGCCGGGCCGCGCCCGATGCCGCCGAGATCGAACACCTCGATTGCGCGCGCGCGGGTCATGAACTCCTCGTCGCCGTGGCCCCAGCCGAGGTGCACCAGGTAGTTCTCGACCGCTTCGGGCAGCATCCCCATCTCGTCGCGGTAGGCGTCGACGCCGAGCGCGCCGTGGCGCTTCGACAGCTTGGCCCCGTCGGCGCCGTGGATCAGCGGCACGTGCGCGTAGACGGGCTCGCGGAAACCCGCGGCGCGGATCAGCGCAAGCTGGCGGAAAGCGTTGTTGAGGTGATCGTCGCCGCGGATCACGTGCGTGATGCCCATGTCTTCGTCGTCCACGACGACCGCAAGCATGTAGGTCGGCGTGCCGTCGGAGCGCAGCAGCACCATGTCGTCCAGCTCGCTATTGGCGACAGTCACCGCACCCTGGACGCGGTCGTCGATCGTCACGTTGCCCTCTCTCGGCGCGCGCAAGCGGATGACGTAGGGCAGGTCGGGCGTATCGGTGCGGTCGCGCCAGCGCCCGTCATAGCGCATCGGCAGCTTGGCGGCGCGCTGCTCGGCACGCATCGCCTCCAGCTCCTCGGGCGTCGCGTAGCAGCGATAGGCGTGGCCCGTCGCCAGTAGCCCGTTCGCCACCTCGGCATGGCGTGGGTGCCTCGCAAACTGGAACACCGGCGGTTCGTCGGGCGCAAGGCCGAGCCAGTCCATGCCGTCGAGGATCGCGGCGATGGCCGCGTCGGTCGAGCGCGCGCGGTCGGTGTCCTCGATCCGTAGCAGGAACTTGCCGCCCTGCGCCTTGGCGAACAGATAGTTGAACAGCGCCGTGCGCGCGCCGCCGATGTGGAGGAAGCCCGTCGGCGACGGCGCGAAGCGCGTCACGATCCTGTTATCGCCCTGCGTCAGCGCCATTGCACCCCGGCTGTAATTGACCAATGCTAACGCCCGAAGGGGGCGAGCGGGTGGCGAGTAGCATGGCGCTGCACGGGCTTCAAACCCGCGTCGCGGGGGCGTGGCTGGTCGCGCGCGACGCCGTGCTGACGCTGCCCGCTGCCATCGAGGCGTGGCTGGGGGCCGAGCGCGACCAGTTGCCGCTGCTCCTCCCCGTCGCGCTCGGGCTGGGCATTGCCGCGTGGTTCCTGCTGCCGTGGACGGAGGAGCGCGTCGCGACGGCGGCGGTCGCGCTGGCGGTCGCGTCGGCAGGGTGCGCCGCGCGGGGGCTGGGCGCGCGCGTGCTGGTCGTCGGCGGGCTGCTGATGCTGGTAGGGCTAGGGCGCGCCGAATGGCGGTCCTCCGAGGTCGCCGTGCCGGTGCTCGCCGACCGCTTCACGGGGGTCGTCACGGGCACCGTCGAGGCGGTCGAGGTGACGCGCGGCGGCGAGCGCTTCCGCTATCTCGTCGCGCCCGACGATCCGGCGCTGCCACGCCACGTCCGCATCAGCGCCAAGGGCGACCCGATTCCCGGTGTCGTTCCCGGCGCGCGGATCAGCGTCAATGCAGCGCTCAACCCGCCGGCGGGCCCGAGTGTGCCCGGCGGCTATGACTTCGCGCGCAAGGCGTGGTTCGCGGGCACCGGCGCGACGGGCTACCCGCTCGGCGACGTAACGATCCTGCGGGCCGCGCCGCCGCCCCTGGGGGTGCTGGCATGGCTCGCGCGCTTGCGCGCGCGCCTCGACGCGCAACTGACCCGCGCCATGCCCGGCGCGAGCGGCACCATTGCGGCGGCGTTCGTCACGGGCAATCAGGGCATGATCCCGCCCGACACCGCGCAGGCGATGCGCGATTCGGGGCTGGCGCACCTGTTGTCGATTTCGGGGCTGCACATCGCCATCGTCATCGGCGGGACGATGTGGGGGGTACGGCGTCTGTTGACGTTGTCGCCCTGGATCGCGCTGCGCTGGCCGGTCAAAGCGCTCGCGGCGGGCGCGGCGGCGCTCGCTGGCATAGCCTACACGCTACTGGCGGGGGCCGAGGTGCCGACGGTGCGGTCGTGCCTCGCGACGTTGATCGTGCTCGTCGGCATCGTCATCGGGCGCGAGGCGCTGACGCTGCGCCTCGTCGCCGGGGGTGCGTTCCTGATTCTTGCCGTGCGTCCCGAAGCGCTCCTCGGCCCCAGTTTCCAGCTGTCGTTCGCGGCGGTGACGGGCATCGTCGCGCTTTATCAGTCGCGCCTCGGCCGCTGGCTCGGCGATCCCGTCCGCGAGCAGGGCTGGGCGGTGCGGCTGACGCGCCATGTCCTGATGCTTGTCGTGACCGGACTGGTGGCGGAGGCGATGCTCGCCGCGACCGCGCTCTACCATTTCAACCGCGCCGGACTGTTCGGGGTGTTCGCCAACCTCGTCGCGATCCCGCTGACGAGTTTCGTCGTCATGCCGCTGCTCCTCCTCGCGCTGGCCGCCGCACCGTTCGGGCTGGCGGGGCCGGTGTACTGGGCGCTCGGCAAGTCGATGGACCTGCTGATCCTCGTCGCCACCCGGGTCGCGGCGTGGCCCGGCGCAGTGGTCCGCCTGCCGCTGCTTCCCGACGCGGCCTACGCCGCGGTCATCCTCGGCGGCTTGTGGCTGTGCATCTGGCAGACACGCGCGCGCTGGCTCGGCGTGCTGCCGCTCGCGGTCGGTAGCGTGCTGGCCCTGCTCGCGCGGCCACCCGACCTGCTCGTCAGCGCCGACGGGCGGCACGCGGCCTATCTCGTCCCCGATGGACGGCTGGCGCTGCTGCGCGACCGCGCTGGCGACTATATCCGCGATATGTGGGGCGATGCGACGGCGGCGACGACGGCGGACGTCGCGCTTGCCGACCTGCCCGGCGCGCGGTGCAGCGTCGATGCGTGCGTCGCCGATCTCGATACCGGCGGCAGGCGCTGGCGGTTGCTCGCGACGCTGTCACGCGACCGCATCCCCGAAGCGACGATGGCCCCGGCGTGTGCAGCGGCCGATATCGTCATCAGCGCGCGGCGCATCCCGGAGTGGTGCGCGCCGCGCTGGCTCAAGCTCGACCGCGCCGCGCTGGGCAGTACCGGGGCAGTCGCGATCTGGCTCAGCCCGCCGCACGTCGCCACGGTCGCGGCGAGGCTCGGCGACCATCCGTGGCTGCCCAGGCCCGCCCCATGGCACAAGCGGCGGCGCAGCGCGGCCCCGGTGGCGGAGGCGCGGTACGACTGACGCTCACCCCTCTTCCGGCTCGCAAAGGCTCACCGGGAGGGGAGGGGGCGGGTTACCGCCCCGTTGTCGCCGGCACCGCAAAGCCCTTGTCGCGCAGCCACGCATCGACCTTGGGGTCGCGGCCGCGGAAGTTGCGGAACGCCTGCGCCGGATCGACGGTGTTGCCGACCGACATGATCGTGTCGTGGAAGCGCTTGGCGACCACCGGGTCGTACGGCCCGCCCGCCTCGGTGAACGCCTCGAAGGCGTCGTGGTCGAGCACCTCGGCCCAGAGATAGCCGTAGTAACCCGCGGCATAGCCGTCGCCCGCGAAGATGTGGCCGAACTGCGGGATGCGGTGGCGCATCACCATCTCCGACGGCATGCCGAGTTCGGCGAGCGTCGCCGCCTCGAACGCCTTCGGGTCGATCGGCACGTCGCCCGCGAGATGGAGCTTCATGTCCATGATCGCGCTCGCCTGCGCCTCGACGACGTGGAAGGCTTGGTTGAAGTCGTGCGCGCGCTTGATCTTGGCGACGAGTTCGGCAGGCAGCGGCTTGCCCTGCTCGTTGACCAGCAGCTTCTGGACCTCGGGCGTCGTGAACCAGTTCTCGTTGACCTGGCTCGGGAACTCGACGAAGTCGCGCAGCGTGTTGGTCCCCGACAGCGTCGGATAGGTGACGTTCGAGTTGAGGCCGTGCAGCGCGTGGCCGAACTCGTGGAACATCGTGCTGGCATCGTCGAACGAGATCGTCGTCGCGCCGTTCGGGGCCTTGATGAAGTTGGCGTTGTTCGAGACGATCGTCGGCACGTCGCCGTCGTGGCGCGACTGCTCGCGGTAGGCGTTCATCCACGCGCCGCTGTTCTTGCCGGGGCGGGCGTAGGGGTCGAAATACCACAGCCCGACATGCTTGCCGTCGCGGCCCTTGACCTCCCAGACAGTCACGTCGGGATGGAAGACGGTCAGCCCGTTGAGCTTGGTAAAGGAAAATCCGTAAACCTTGTTGGCGGCGAAGAACATCGCCTCGCGGACATGGTCGAGCTGGAGATACGGCTTTACTTCGTTGAGATCGAGGTCGTACTTCGCCTTGCGGACTTTCTCGGCATAGTAGCGATAGTCCCAAGGGGCGATCTTGAAGCCACCCTTCTCCGCATCGACGACCTGCTGCATCACCGCGACATCGCGGTGGACCTGCTCGACCGCCGGTTTCCACGCCGCGAGGCTGAGCGCCAGCGCCTTGTCGGGGGTCTTGGCCATGCGGTCGGCCAGCGTCCAGTGCGCGAAGGTCGGATAGCCGATCAGCTTCGCCTGCACCGCGCGCAGATGGAGGATCTGCGTGACGATTGCGTTGTTGTCGGTCGCCCCGCCCATGTCGCCGCGCCGCGTCCACAGCTTGAACCCCGCCTCGCGCGCCGCACGATCGTCGGCATAGGTCAGGAACGGCTCCATCGACGAGCGCGTGTTCGAAATCACCCACTTGCCCGGCAGCTTGCGCTTGGCGGCTTCGGCGGCGGCAGCATCGACCTGCGCCTTGGTCAGACCCTTGAGCTGCGCCGGGCTGTCGAGGACGAGTTTCTCGTTCTCCTCGTCGGTCAGTTCGTTCTGCGCGAACTTGGTGTAGAGCGCCGCGAGCTTCTGGTTGTTCGCCGCGAACTCGGTCTTCTGCGCGGGCGCGAGCTTTGCGCCCTGCTGGACGAAGCGGTTCCAATAGACCCACACCAGCCGCTGCTGCTCGGGCGTCAGCTTCGCCTTGGCGGGCGAATTATAGACCGCGTCGATGCGCGCGAAGAGTTTCGCGTTCTGGGTGATCTTGTCGCCCATCTCGGCGAACTTGGGAGCGACTTCGGCCTCGACCTTCTGGAACTCGGGCGACTTGAGGCCACCCGACCAGATGAAGAACAAGGCTCCACCACGGTTCAACGCCGCGCCCGCCTTTTCGAGCGGCAGGATGGTGTTGGCAAAGGTCGGCGGCGCAGGGTGGTTGGCGATTGCGTCGACCTCGCGGAGGTTGTCGGCCATCGCCGCGTCCATGGCAGGCCCGAAATCGGCGACCTTAACGCCCGAAAAGTTCGGCTCGCCGCCGTACGGGCCGGTCCAAGGCGCAAGGATCGGGCTCGACAGCGCGGGCGCGGGTGCGGCGGCCAGCGGCACGGCGAACAGGGCAGCGGCGGCGACACCCGCAATCAGCACGACTTTCAATGTGGTTCTCCCCAAAAGCGATTGGCGCTTCCCTAGCGCAGCGAACGGGCTGCGTCAGCCGGTATCGGTGCTGCGACGACCCGCGACCGACGCGCGGGTGACAGGCGCGCGGGTTGCGCTAGACTGGCGTGCAGTGCCCGACCCTGCTCCGCAACCCGCCACCCAGCCTTCGCCGATGATGGCGCAGTATCTCGGCCTCAAGGCGGGGGTGCCCGATTGCCTGTTGTTCTACCGGATGGGTGATTTTTACGAGCTGTTCTTCGACGACGCCGCCAAGGCCGCCGCGACGCTCGACATCGCGCTGACCCGGCGAGGGGTGCACGACGGGGCCGACATCCCGATGTGCGGCGTGCCGGTGCACAGCCACGAGGTCTATCTCCAGCGGCTGATCAAGGGCGGGCACCGCGTCGCCATCGCCGAGCAGGTCGAAGACCCGAAGGCGGCCAAGGCGCGCGGCGGCAAGTCGGTGGTGGCGCGCGCCATCGTGCGGATCGTTACGCCGGGGACGCTGACCGAGGGCGCACTGCTCGATGCGCGGGCGTCGAACTGGCTGGCGGCGGTCGCGCCGGGGCCGGGGCCGGGGGGTATCGGGCTGGCGTGGTGCGACGTGTCAACGGGCGCCTTCCGGACACTGAGCTGCGACGCGGGCGGGCTCGCGGCCGAACTGGCGCGGATCGGCGCAGCGGAGGTGATTGCGCCCGAAGGCTGGGCAGCCGACGGCATTGCCGCGACCGTACGCCCGCCGCGCGAGTTCGACAGCGGTGCGGGCGAGGCGAGCCTCAGGCGCCAGTTCGGCGTTGCGACCCTCGACGGCTTCGGGCGCTTCACACGCGCCGAACTCGCCGCAGCGGGGGCCTTGCTCGCCTATCTCGACCGTGCGGGCGCGGGGACGCTGCCGCTGCTGTCGCCGCCGCAGTCGCAGGCCCGCGAGGGCTGCATGGGCATCGACGCGGCGACGCGCACCAGCCTCGAGATTGTCCGCGGCCCCGGCGGCGGGCGCGCGGGCAGCCTGCTCGATTGCATCGACCTGACGGTTACCGGCAGCGGCGGGCGGCTGCTCGCCGACGATCTCGGTGGACCGCTGACCGATGTGGCGGCGATCGCCGCGCGCCACGAGGCGGTGGGTTGGTTCGTCGGGGAGAGCATTGCGCGGACCAAGGCGCGCGAGGCGCTGAAAGCGTCCCCGGACATCGAGCGCGCATTGTCGAGGCTGGCGCTGGGGCGCGGCGGCCCTCGCGATCTGGCCAGCGTCCGCGACGGGCTCGCGCTGGCGCTGGCGCTGAAGGCGATGCTCGGCGCGGCGACGGCGCTCGGCCTGCCGTCGCTGCTGGCGGCGACGCTTGCGGGGATCGGCGCGCACGGCCACGACATTGAGCGGCTGCGCGCCGCGCTGGTCCCCGAGCCGCCGGTCGAGACCGCCAAGGGCGGCTTCATCGCGCCGGGTTACGACGCCGCGCTCGACGAATTGCGCGCAGCCGCCAGCGACGGGCGGCGGCTCGTCGCAGCGCTCGAGACGCGGCTGCGCAGCGACAGCGGCGTCGCGACGCTGCGCATCCGCCACAATAACGTGCTTGGCTATCATATCGAGGTCGCGGCGCGCGCGGCGGACCCGCTGCTCCGCGCCGACAGCGGCTTTACCCACCGCCAGACGCTGGCTGGCGTGGTGCGCTTCGGCTCGCCCGAACTCCACGATCTGGGCTTGCGCATCGCGCAGGCGGGCGACCATGCGCTTGCCGCCGAGACGGCGCACTTCGAGAAGCTGCGCGACGCGCTGCTTGCCGCCGCCCCGGCGATTTCCGCGACTGCCCGCGCGCTGGCACGGCTCGACGTCTGCGTGGGTCTCGCCGAACTCACGGGCCGCGACGGCTGGGTCCGTCCCATCGTCGACGACAGCTGCGCCTTCTGCATCGAGGCCGGCCGCCACCCCGTCGTCGAAGTCGCCGCGCGCGCGCGTCGCGAAGCCTTTGTCGCCAACGACTGCGACCTCGGCGAACGGCAGCGCCTGTGGCTCGTCACCGGCCCCAACATGGCGGGCAAGTCGACCTTTCTCCGCCAGAACGCCTTGCTGGCCGTCCTCGCCCAGGCCGGCGCGTGGGTGCCGGCAAAGGCCGCGCACATCGGCATCGTCGACCGGTTGTTCAGCCGCGTCGGCGCATCGGACGACCTCGCCGCGGGGCGCTCGACCTTCATGGTCGAGATGGTCGAGACCGCCGCGATCCTCAGCCAGGCGACGCGCCGCAGCCTCGTCATCCTCGACGAGGTCGGGCGCGGCACGTCGACCTACGACGGGCTGGCGATCGCCTGGGGGGTGCTCGAGGCGATCCACGACAACCTCGCGTGCCGTTGCCTGTTCGCGACGCACTACCACGAACTGACGCGCCTGTCGGAGCGGCTGGCGTGCCTCAACCTCGCGACGGTCAAGGTCCGCGAGTGGCAGGGCGACCTCGTGTTCCTCCACGAGGTCGGGCCGGGCGTCGCCGACCGTAGCTATGGCCTTGCGGTGGCGCGCCTCGCGGGGCTGCCCAAGCCGGTCATCGCGCGCGCGAAGGAGGTGCTCGCGCGCCTCGAAAGCCAGCGCGACAAGACCGGCGGGCTGGCGGCGGCGCTCACCGATCTGCCGCTGTTCGCCGCAGCACCGCCACCGATACCCGTCGATGCGCTGCGCGAAGCGCTGGCCGAGGTCGCGCCGGACACGCTGACCCCGCGTGAAGCGCTCGATCTGGTGTACGCGCTGAAGGGGCTGATGTAAGCGCTCACCGCTGCTCTCGCGACTGAGTTCTTCTTTCGTCATGCTGGCAGCGCACTGGCGCGCGGACGGTCGCCCGACTATCTCGACACCATGTCGACGCGCTTCGAAACCATCGCCAACCGCCGCCAGATCGTCGACCGGCGCGTTGTGGCCGACGCGCTGCGCGATGCCGCCGCCGCCACCGAGAAGTTCGAGGGGCGCCGCAATGCCGCCGCGCGCATCATCGGCGAGGCGCTCGCCGAGGGGCGTATCGAATTGACGCGGCGACTCCGCGAGCGCCCGTCGCGCGGGCGCGAGGCGGCGACGGGCCAAGCCTTCCTGACCGACCAGTTGCTGCGCCTGACCTTCGATTTCGTCACCACCGCGCTGTTCCCGCTCGCCAATCCGACGGCAGCCGAGCGGCTGACGCTGATCGCGGTCGGCGGCTACGGGCGCGGCGAGATGGCGCCCTATTCCGATATCGACATCAGGTTCCTGACGCCCTGGAAGCAGACGCCGTGGGGCGAGCAGGTGATCGAGACGATCCTCTATTTGCTCTGGGACCTGAAGCTCAAGGTCGGCCACTCGACGCGCTCGCTGGACGACATGGTGCGGATGGCGAAGGGCGACTTGACCATCCGCACCGCACTGATGGAGGCGCGCTTCGTGTGGGGCGACCAGCCCCTCTACGACGCCGCCGCCGTGCGCTTCCGCAAGGAAATCGTCGCGGGCAACGCGCGCGCCTTCATCGCCGAAAAGCTCGCCGAGCGGGATGCGCGCCATACGCGCATGGGCGACAGCCGTTACGTCGTCGAACCCAACCTCAAGGAGGGCAAGGGTGGCCTGCGCGATCTCCATACGCTGTTCTGGATCGGCAAGTTCGCCTATCAGGTCGAGACCGTCGAGGGGCTCGTCGACAAGGGCCTGCTGACCGCCCCCGAGCTGGCACAGTTTCGCCGTGCCGAGAATTTCCTGTGGGCGGTGCGCTGCAACCTCCACGATATCGCGGGGCGTGCCGAGGAGCGGCTGACCTTCGACGTCCAGCGCGAGTTGAGCGTCCGCCTGCGCTACACCGAGCGCGCCGGAATGGCGGCGGTCGAGCGCTTCATGCGGCATTATTTCCTGATGGCGCGCACCGTCGGCGACCTGACCGGGCTGTTCCTCGCGCACGTCGAGGAGAGTTTCAGCCGTTCGGCATGGCTGCCGAGCTTCACCCGCCGCCCGCGCAAGCTCGGCGGCTTCACGGTGCGGTCGGGCCGCATCGGCGTGCCGGCGGACGATTTCTTCAAGGCTGACCCGGTGCGGCTGATCGAAATGTACGCACTCGCCGACGCGCAGGGGCTCGAGGTTCACCCGCTGGCGCAGCGGCAGGCGGGGCGCGACGCGCATCTGATCGGCGAGGCTGTGCGCCGCGACGCGCGCGCCAACACGCTGTTCCTCGGTCTGCTGACCTCGCACAAGACGCCCGAGCGCGTGCTGCGCTGGATGAGCGAGGCCGGCGTGTTCGGACGCTTCGTTCCCGACTTCGGCCGCGTCGTCGCTCAGATGCAGTACGACATGTACCACCACTACACCGTCGACGAGCACACCATCCGTGCCATCGGCCTCGTCGCGCGGATCGAGGCGGGCGAGCTCAAGGCCGACCACCCGCTGTCGAGCGCGATCATTCGCCAGCTGGTGTCGCGTCGCGTGTTGTACGTCGCGGTGCTCCTCCACGACATCGCCAAGGGGCGTGGCGGCGACCACAGCCTGCTGGGCGCTGAGATCGCCGAGCGCCTGTGCCCGCGTCTCGGGTTGAGCGCCGCTGAGACCGAGACGGTGGCATGGCTGGTCAAATACCATCTGCTGATGTCATCGACGGCGTTCAAGCGCGACCTCAGCGACTTCAAGACCATCCTCGACTTCGCAGCGACCGTCGCCAGCCCCGAGCGCCTGCGCCTGCTGCTCATCCTGACCGTCGTCGATATCCGCGCCGTCGGTCCAGGCGTGTGGAACGGCTGGAAGGGCCAGCTGCTGCGCGAACTCTACGATGCCGCCGAGGAGGTCTTGCGGCTCGGCCACAAGCAGACCGGGCGCAGCGAGCGTGTCGCCGCCAAGCAGGCGGCGCTGGCCGCGGAACTCGAATGGCCCGAGGCGGAGTTCGCCACTTATGCGCGCCGCATGACCGAGGCCTATTGGGTCGCCGAACCGCACGACGTGCTCGTCAAGAACGCCATCCAGGTCGAGAAAGCCGACTTCGAACAGAGCGATCTGTCGATCGGCGCGCAGGTCGATGCCGCCAGCGGGACGACGCTGGTCACCGTCTATGCTGCCGACCATCCGGGGCTGTTCTACCGTATCGCGGGGGCGATCTCGCTGGGTGGCGCGAACATTCTCGATGCGCGCATCCACACGACGCGCGACGGGCTGGCGCTCGACAATTTCGTCATCGCCGACCCACTGGGGCGGCCGTTCGCCGAAAACGCGCAGCTGGTACGGCTCAAGCGCATGATCGAGGACGTCCTGACCGGCAAGGTGCGCCTCGCCGACCGGCTCGCGGCACGGCCGCTGGCGCGGCGGCGGGCGGAGGTGTTCCGCGTCGCGCCGGGCGTGCTGATCGATAACCGCGCATCGAACCGCTATACCGTCGTCGAGGTCGCCGCGCTCGACCGTCCCGCACTGCTGTTCTCGCTGACCCACGCACTGTTCCAGGCGCGGCTGACGATCCACAGCGCGCATATCGCGACCTACGGCGAGCGCGCGACCGATACTTTCTATCTCACCGACCTGACCGGCGCGAAGGTCGACAGCCCGGCGCGGCTCAAGCAGCTCGAAGCGCGGCTGCTCGAACTCGCTGGCGCCGATGTCGACGGGATCGATGCGGTGGCGGCGGAATAGCGCTCGCGGCGCCCGCCCCGGTCCCGCTTAACAGACGCTCACCTGGACGCGGGGGAGGCGGTCGCCAACTCGAGCAGCCGCGCCGCCTGCGCGCGCGCCTCGTCGGTCGTCTCGGCTCCCGACAGCATCCGCGCGATCTCCTCGCGGCGTTCGGCCGGGCTCAATTCGACGACATCGGTCCGCGTCACGCTGCCGTCGCTCGACTTGGCGATGCGCCACTGATGGTCCCCGCGTGCCGCGACCTGTGGACTATGTGTGACGATCAGCACCTGCGTCGTCGCGGCGAGCCGTGCCAGCCGCTCGCCGATCGCGCTGGCGACGGCACCGCCCACGCCGCGGTCGATTTCATCGAAGATCAGCGTGCCCGCGCTCCCCGTTCCCGCCAGCGCGACCTTGAGCGCGAGGACGAAGCGCGACAGTTCACCGCCCGAAGCGATCTTGGTCAGCGGTCCGAACGGCGCGTGCGGGTTGGTCGAAATCTCGAATTCGACGCGGTCGCGGCCCTGCGCCGACCACCCGGCTTCATCGACCGGCGCCAGCGCGGTGCGGAATTGCGCCGCGTCGAGGCGAAGCGGCACCAGCTCGTCCGATACCGCCGCGTCGAGGCGCGCTGCACCCGCCGCCCGCGCCGCCGTCAGTGCCGCCGCTGCGGTTTCGTAGGCGCCGCGCGCCGCCGCGACATCGGCGTCGAGGTTCGCCAGCCCCGCCTCGCCCGCGTTCAGTGCCGCCGCGCGGCTCTCGAG
>JBBQVB010000015.1:0-32056 GCA_038211965.1 Sphingomonadales bacterium | reverse complement strand
TGCTGGGCGCGGGTGGCGGAATATTGTCGGCGGCGATCGAGGCCTGCACGATCTTCGTCGGGTTCGCGGGCGGTTCGCCTTTCTCGATCGCATCGACATAGTCCATGCCGCTCAGCACGCGTCCCCATACGGTGTAGGTATGGTCGAGCTTGAGCACCGGCTGGAGTACGATGTAAAACTGGCTATTGGCGCTGTCGACCGACTGGGCGCGCGCCATCGCCGCCGCACCGCGGACGTGTGGCAAATCGTTGAATTCGGCCTTGAGATCGGGGAGCTTCGACCCGCCCTGCCCGGTCCCCGTCGGGTCGCCACCCTGCGCCATGAACCCGTCGATGACGCGATGGAAGATCGTCCCGTCGTAGAAATGCTGGCGCGCCAGCGTCTTGATCCGTGCTACATGATTGGGGGCGACGTCGGGGCGCATGACGATCGCGACGCGCCCGCCGTTCGACAGGTCGAGCAGCAGCGTATCCTCTGCCGTCACCGGCGGTGCGGGCTTGACGATGATCGGTTCGATTTTGGGCAGCGCCTTGGGGGTCGTCGCGACCTCCTGCTCCTTGCCGCGCTGCGCTGCCGCCGGAGCGACCAGCAGTAGCGCCGCGCTTAGCGCCAAGCCGAATCTGATCATGTTGTCCCCGATTTTCACGCCCATCCCTTGCCGAACCCGCGCTGTCGCAAAGCTGAACATCAGCCCTTCAGCGATGCGACCCGCGCGACGATGTCGGCGGCAATCCTCGGCGTGACGAATTTGCGGATATCGCCGTCGTACATCGCGATTTCCTTGACGAGCTTCGAGGCGATCGGCTGCAGCGCGACATCGGCCATCAGGAAAACCGTCTCGATGCGGCTGTTGAGCTGCTGGTTCATCCCAGCCATCTGATATTCATATTCGAAGTCAGCAACCGCGCGCAAACCCCTGATAATCATCGACGCGCCTTGGTCCTCGGCGAACCTCATCAGCAGCGCATCGAACTCGACGACCTTGATCCCCGCGAGCCCCTCGGTCTCGCGGCGGACATGCGCGACGCGCTCGGCAAGCGTGAACATCGGCGACTTCGACGGGTTGGTGGCGACCCCGATGACCAGCGTGTCGACGAGTTTCGCGCCGCGTCGGATAATGTCCATATGGCCGAGCGTGACGGGGTCGAAAGTTCCCGGATAGACGCCGATGCGCTTGGCCACCGCCCTACCGATCCCGCTCGATGGCGAAGCGCGCGATGGCACGCAGCAAATCGGCCTCCTGGCCAAAGCTGTGGAGGTGATCGACCGCCTGGTCGATGAGCGCCTGCGCCTGCAGCCGCGCGCGGTCGACGCCGAGCAGCGAGACGAACGTCGCCTTGCCCGCCGCGGCGTCTTTGCCGACCGCCTTCCCCGTCTTCTCCGATTCGCCCTCGACGTCGAGCAGGTCGTCGGCGATCTGGAACGCCAGACCCAGATCGCGCGCATAGCCCCTAAGCGGCGTGCGCGCAGCGTCAGGGATGCGGCCCATGATCGCCCCCGCTTCGAGGCAGAAGCCGATCAGCGCGCCGGTCTTGAGCTGCTGGAGCCGCGTCGTCGCGGGCAGGTCGAAGATCTCGTGTTCGGCGGCGAGGTCCATCATCTGGCCGCCCGCCATGCCGCTCGGGCCGCTGGCGCGCGCCAGTTCGAGCACCAGCTCGGCGCGCGCGAACGGGTCCTCGTGCGTCGCAGGATCGGCGAGCACCTCGAATGCCAGCGCGTGGAGCGAATCGCCCGCCAGCACCGCCGTCGCCTCGTCGTAGGCCTTGTGGACGGTCGGCTTGCCGCGTCGCAGGTCGTCGTCGTCCATGCACGGCAGGTCGTCGTGGATCAGGCTGTAGACATGCACCGCTTCGATGGCGATGGCGACGCGCAGCGCACGTTCGCGGTCGACGTTGAACAGGTCGCACGCCGCCACGACGAGCAGCGGCCGCATACGCTTGCCGCCGCCGATCGCGGCATGGCGCATCGCGTGGAACAGCCGCGCGCGGGCATCGTCGGGCACCGACAGCAGCCGCTCGAAACGGACGTCCATCTGCTTGCCGATGGCATCGAGCGCTGGTTTCAAGCTGAGCGAGGTCTGGACCAATTGCGTTGCCATCACGCCGCGTCGAAGGCGCGCAGGGACGCAGGCTGCCCGTCGCTTCCCAACTGGATCGCCTCGATCCGCCCGGTCGCCGCCTGCAGCTTTGCCTCACAATGCTTCTTCAGCGCCTGACCCTCGGTGTAGAGGTCGATCGACGCCTCAAGCGGCGCATCGCCTGCCTCGAGGCTGTGGACGATCTTTTCGAGCCGCGCGAGCGCGTCCTCGAAACTCAGTGACTGCAAATCTTGTATCCCGCTCATCGTGGGGTTTGTGGACGGGCGGCCATGCAGGGTCAAGCGCGCGCCAGCACGGCATCAGCGACAAAGGCGTTCGAGCGGCGCTCGGCGGCAAAGGTCGACATCGCACCGTGGCCGGGAATGAACGCCGTCTGCCCGCCGAGCGGCCACAGCCGCGTGGTGATCGCGTCGATCAGATCGGCGTGGTTGCCGCGCGGAAAGTCGGTTCGCCCGATCGAGCCCTGGAAGAGCACGTCGCCGACGATCGCGAGGTGCGACGGCGCGTGGTGGAAGATCACATGCCCCGGGGTGTGCCCCGGGCAGTGGAGGACATCGAACACCAGGTCGCCGACGGTGACCGTATCGCCCTGCCCCAGCCAGCGGTCGGGCGTGAACGCCGTCGCGCCCGCGATGCCGTACTGCGCGCCGACGCTTGGGGCCATGTCGATCCAGAACTTGTCGTCCGGATGCGGCCCCTCGATCGGCACGCCGAGCCGCTCGGCAAGGACGCCGGTCAACCCGCAATGGTCGATGTGGCCGTGCGTCACGAGCAGTTTCTCGATCGTCACGCCATGCTGCGCGGCGACGCTCATCAAGCGGTCGAGATCGCCACCCGGATCGACGAACGCGCCCCGCATCGTCGCCGTGCACCACAGCAGCGTGCAGTTCTGCTGCAGCGGCGTGACGGGGACGATAACGGCCTGTAGCGGCGGCTTGGCGGTAGCGGTCATGCGCGCGACATGGCGGGGACGCCCCCGGAGAGCAAGGGGGCGGAGGTCACGGCTCGCCGATGTCGAGCATCTCGCCGCGCACGCGCACCGAGCGTGTGGCGATCTGGACCTCGAACAGGAACAGCAGCAGCCCCGCGATGAGCAACAGCATGACGAGGATGAACAGCGGCGCGACCGCTCCCGCCATCGCCGCCGATAGCGTATCGCCGACGAACAGGATTGCCACCACGACGCAGACGAACAGTGCCGACAGCGTGCACAGTCCGATTGCCCAGTGCGCTGCTGCCATGCGCCGCCCGAGCACGCCCAATTCGGCCGTAGCGCGGCGGCGCGCGTCGAGGTCGTACCCCGCGATCTCCGTCTCGAGCCGTCGCGCCCGGTCGATGACGCGCCCCAGCCGGTTGGTCAGGACATTGAGAATCGACGCGATGCCGGTGAGCAGGAACACGGGAGCGACCGCCAGCTGGATATTGTGCGCGATCGCGTCGATGGCAGGCGTGGCGGGCATCGCGCAGTCATCGACGATTGGCCGACCGCGTGCAATCCGCGCGTGCAACCGAATACCGCGCTTGCCGACCCGTAACGACCCTGTATTGAAGTGGGCGGGGGAACCACGAGGGGCCGGGCTTGGAGGCGGAGCGCACGCAGTTCATCTCGCTCGAGGCGATCGCGGCGGCAAAACATGGCGAGCGCCGCCACTGCCTCGAGCAGGTCAGCGGGGCGGACATCGGCCGCCGTCATCCGATCGGTGCGACGACGCTGCGGCTGGGACGCCTGCCGCCCGCCGACATCGTGATCGGCACCGCCGGCGTCTCGCGCGTCCACTGCGAACTGGCCCTGCACGACGACCGACTGATCGTCGCCGATCTCGGTTCGACCAACGGCACCTTCATCGACGGTGAACGCATCACGGGGCCGAGCCCGCTGCCCGTCGGGTCGATCCTTCAGGTCGGTGACGAATTCTTCAAGCACGAACTGCTGACCGGCACACAGCTGCAAAAGTCGGCCGAGCTCGACCGCGATCTCGCTGCGGCGCTGGCCTATGTCGAGGCGCTGCTGCCCGCGCCGCTGAGTGATGGGCCGATCCGCGCCGACTGGGTCTATCGGCCATCGGCGCGACTGGGCGGCGACGTCTTCGGCTACGGCTATCTGTCGGCAACCCGATTCGCGCTGTTTCTCGTCGACGTTTCGGGACACGGCGCGAGCGCGGCGATGCACGGCGTCGCAGTGATGAACCTGCTTCGCCAGTCGGCACTGCCGGGTACCGACATGGCCGACCCCGGCGCAGTGCTCGCAGCGCTCAACGCGCTGTTCCAGATGGAACGGCACGGCGATATGTATTTTACCATCTGGTACGGCGTGTACGACACGGCATCGCGCCAACTCGACTACGCCTGCGCGGGCCATCACCCGGCGTTCCTGCTGCCGTTGCGCCGCGACGACGCGCTGCCCTTGCGGACGAGGAATGCTCTCGTCGGCGCGTCAACGGGACGCCGCTACAGTGCCGCGCAGACCACGATACCGCACGGCGCGTCGCTTTATCTGTTCAGCGACGGGGTGTTCGAGATCGTCACGGGCGAGGGCCTCGAATGGGGACTCGCGGACTTCCTCCCCGCGCTGCTTGCCGCGCCACAGTCGGGCTTGAGCGAATCGCAGCGGCTCTACCGCCATGTCTGTGCCCAGTCGCGTACGCGCGAGCTCGTCGAACTCGACGGACGGCTCGACACGGCGGGCGTCGGCGCAATCGAAACCGCGTTTGCGGCAATGACTGCAGCGGTGGGTCAGCCGGCGATCGTCGACCTGACGAGGGTGACCTTCCTCGCCTCGCTCGGCGTGCGGCTGTTCATCTCGACGGCGCGTGCGGTCGATCGCAAGGGTCACAAGCTCGTGCTGTTCGGCGCGACGCCCGCGGTGACCGAAATCATCGAGACGATGGGCCTCGAAGAAATCGTCCCCGTCGTCGCCACCCAGGCCGAGGCGCGCGCACGCGCGTCGGCGTAAGGCTGCGCATGCCCGGCGACGGCGAAGTTGGCAGCGCGGGCGGACTACTCGACGTGGTCGATGACGGCAGCACGCTGCACCTTTGGCTGGGCAATGGGTTGCCGTCGATCGAGGCGGGGCGGCAGGCGCTGGCACCGTTCTGCGCCCGGCTCGCGCTGCCGCCGCGCGTCGTCAACCGGCTCGAGGTCGTGTTCGAGGAAATCGTCTCGAACATCGTCCGCCACGGCTTTGTGTCGGGCTCGGCGCAGCGCATCAGGGTCACCGCCAGCGCGACGCCTGCTGCGGTGCACCTGCGATTCGAAGACGACGGCATGCCGTTCGACCCGCTCGCACGCGCCGTTCCGCCGCCGCTGCACACGCTTGCCGATGCGCCGCTCGGCGGGCTGGGCATCGCCTTGGTGCGCAAGCTGGCAGCTTCGATAAGCTACACGGCGCTCGCGGAGACGCATCGACCCGGCGGCTTCGCACCGGTCAACCGGCTCGAGATCACGCTTTCGAGCGCGTGACGCGGCGGCTGGACAAGTCGGCGGCACACAGGCATCGTGGGGGCGTGACGTTCGTGCCCGGCCTGCTCCTGCGACTTACGCGCCCTTAGGCGCGTGACTTCACTCGCATCCGCGAGACGCCGCGCCTGAGGGACAATCCGCACCGCCCCAGGAACCGACAGCAGCAGGCATCACCATGATCGACACCAAGACCTCCGACCACATCCGCATCTTCGACACCACCCTCCGCGACGGCGAGCAGTCGCCGGGGTGCTCGATGAACCTCGAGGAGAAGCTGCGCGTCGCGGCACAACTCGAAGCGCTCGGCGTCGACATCATCGAGGCAGGCTTCGCGATCGCCAGCGAGGGCGACTTCGAGGCCATCGTCGCGGTCGCGAGGCAATGCGAGCGCAGCGTCGTCGCGAGCCTGGCGCGCGCCTCGACGGGCGACATCGACCGCGCCTGGGCGGCGGTGCGAGGCGCGCGGCAGCCGCGTATCCACAGTTTCATCGCGACCTCGCCGCTGCACATGAAGGTCAAGCTCAACAAGACACCCGACGAAGTGATCGAAGCGATCCGCATGTCGGTGAGCCACGCGCGCAACCTGTGCGGCGATGTCGAATGGTCCGCCGAGGACGCGACGCGTACCGATCCCGACTTCCTGTGCCGCGCCGTCGAGGTCGCGATCCGCAGCGGCGCGACGACGATCAACCTGCCCGACACCGTCGGCTATGCAACGCCCGAGACTTATGGCGCAATGTTCAGGGATGTCATTTCGCGCGTCCCCGATGCCGACAAGGCGGTGTTCTCGACGCACTGCCACAACGACCTCGGGCTTGCCGTCGCCAACACCCTCGCCGCGATCATGGCGGGCGCGCGCCAGTGCGAGGCGACGGTCAACGGCATCGGCGAACGCGCCGGAAACGCGGCGGTCGAGGAGATCGCGATGGCGATCCGCGTCCGCCACGACGTGCTGCCGGTCCGCACCGGCATCGTCGCGACCGAGATCACCCGCGCCAGCCGCCTGATCTCGGGCATCACCGGCATGGCGGTGCAGGCGAACAAGGCGATCGTCGGAGCCAACGCCTTTGCGCACGAGAGCGGCATCCACCAGGACGGCATGATCAAGGACAGCGCGACCTACGAGATCATGACCCCCGACAGCGTCGGACAGGGCGCGACGAACCTCGTGCTCGGCAAGCATTCGGGGCGCGCCGCCTTCCGCCAGAAGCTCGGCGAGCTGGGCTACGATCTCAGCGACAATGAATTCGGTGACGCCTTCAAGCGCTTCAAGGACTTGGCCGACGCCAAGAAAGCGATCTGGGACGAGGATATCGTCGCGCTGGTCGACGACGAGGTGCTGCGCGGCCACGACGCGATCCAGGTCCGCGAGGTCGAGATCCACTGCGGTACCGGCCCCGCGCGGGCGATCCTCACCCTCGACATCGACGGGCGCGAGGCGACGGCAGCGGTGCGCGGCGCCGGGCCGGTCGACGCGCTGTTCAACGCGGTGCGCGCGCTGGTGCCGCACGACGGCACGGTCCTGCATCTGTATCAGGTCCACGCCGTGACGCAGGGTACCGATGCGCAGGCCGAGGTGTCGGTCGTGCTCGCCGAGGACGGCCGCACGGCGCGCGGGACGGGGGCGCACAACGATACGCTGGTCGCAAGTGCGCGGGCTTATGTGAACGCGCTCAACAAGCTGACCGTAAAGCGCGGGCGGACGGCGCTGGGCGGGCTGGAGGCGGCGGGTTAGCGACCCTGCCCCCTCGCGGACGCGCTTCTAGCGCCGCCCGAACAGCTTCTCCAAATCCGTTTTCGCCAGCTTCACCCACGTCGGCCGCCCGTGGTTGCACTGGCCCGAGTGCGGGGTGACTTCCATCTCGCGGAGCAGCGCGTTCATCTCAGCGACCGACAGCACGCGCCCCGCCCGCACGCTGCCGTGGCAGGCCATCGTTGCGGCGACGGCGTCGAGCTTCTCCTTAAGCGTCTGCGCGCTGCCCCACGCGGCGAGGTCGTCGGCGAGGTCGCGGATCAGCCCTTGCGCATCGGTTGCCCCGAGCAGCGCAGGGGTGGCGCGGACAAGGATCGCGGTGCGGCCGAAGCGTTCGACCTCCAATCCGATCTCGGCGAGGTCGGCGGCCCGGTCGGCGACGCGGCTCGCGGCGATCTCGTCGAGTTCGACGACCTCGGGAAGGAGGAGGGTCTGGGAACGGACGCCGCCGTTGGCGAGCGATTTGTTGAGGCGCTCGAGGGTCAGGCGTTCGTGCGCGGCGTGCTGGTCGACGAGGATCAGGCCGTCGTCGGCCTCGGCGACGATGTACGTCGCGGCAATCTGCGCCCGCGCAACGCCCATCGGGAAGGCGTTGAGTGCGGCGGGGGATTCGGTGCGGGCGAGGGGGTTGAAGGGGGCGTCGGCGAACATGTTGCCTGTGGACGTCCCACCCCTGACTTCTCCAGTTCCGGCCGGGCCATCCGCCGGGGGGACGCGCTCGGCCCACGTCGAAGATAGTGGGACCTGCGCGCGCTCGAATGCCGAAATCGCGAACGCCGCCGCCGTTGTCGAAGCGCGGTGCCCTGCCCCGTCGAGCGCCCGCCGCAGCCCCCCGACGATCAGCGCGCGGACGGCTCCGGCGTCGCGAAACCGCACCTCGGTCTTCGCCGGATGGACATTGACGTCGACGAACGTGCCGGGCACGTCGAGGAACAGCGCAACCACCGGGTGGCGGTCGCGCGCCAGCAGATCCTGGTACGCGCCGCGCACTGCGCCGACGAGCAGCCGGTCGCGCACCGGGCGGCCGTTGACGAACAGATACTGGTGGTCGGCGACGCCGCGATTGTAGGTCGGCAGCCCCGCCATCCCGCCGAGCCGCAGCCCCGCGCCGAGACCCCCGACATCGACATCGCGGACATGGTCGATGGTCACCGCGTTGTCGGCGAAATCGGTACCGAGCAGCGCCGCGAGTCGTGCCGCGATGCCGCCCTCCCCGGCTTCCGCAGTCAGTAGCCGCCGCCCGTCGTGACGAACCTCGAACGCGGCTTCGGGCCGCGCCATCGCAAGGCGCCGGACGACATCGAGGCAGGCGCCCAGTTCCGACCGCACCGATTTCAGGAATTTGGCGCGCGCCGGAACGCGCGCGAACAGCCCATCGACGCTGACGCGTGTGCCTTGGCCGAGCGCGGCGGGGCCATCGGCGATGATTTTCCCGTTGTCGACCGCGAGAACCCAACCATCGCCCGCAGCCGTCCGGCTCGCCAATGTCAGTCGCGCGACACTGCCGATCGAGGGCAGCGCTTCGCCACGGAAGCCGAGCGTCAGGATATCGTCGAGGTCGTCGCCTGGCAATTTGGAGGTGCAGTGCCGTTCGACCGCCAACCGTAGCGATGGCGCGTCCATGCCGCAGCCGTCGTCGGCGACCGACAGATGGTCGATACCCCCCGCCGACAACTCGACGACGATCCGCCGCGCCCCGGCATCGAGGGCGTTTTCGACCAGTTCCTTGAGCGCGGCGGCGGGGCGTTCGATGACCTCGCCCGCGGCGATGCGGTTGACCAGCGTATCGGGCAGGCGGCGGATCGGCACGCGCCGACCCTAGCCGATCCACCGCCTTACGTCATCCGCAGGTCAGGCGAGCGCGCTCCGACGCCGGCGCATCAGCGCCCCGACCCCGGCAAATCCCGCGATCAGCAAGCTCCACGTCGCGGGCTCGGGAACGGGGGTGACGTCGCTGCACGCGTCGAAGTCGGTGCCGACGCATACCTGCAGTGCGCCGCTGTTATCGAAGAACAGATCGTCGTTGAGACCGAGTTGCAGTCGCGTCGCGCCCGCTGGCGTCGGCGTGCCGCCCTTGCCGAAAACGAAGAAATAGCCGTTGATCGCGTCGCCGCCGACCTCCATCGCGTCGGGCGTGCCGACGATCTGGCCGCTGTCGTCGGTGAACACGAAGACTAGCGCGTTCAGGAAAACACCCGCCCCGGGATCGCTGCTCCACAGGGTCGGCGTATAGTGGCTCGGAAAGTAATTGCCCGACGAGCCAGGGTCATTGTCCTTGAACGGGCTGCCGACATAACCGTTCTGGTCGACGACCGGCGGGCCGGCGAAAGCGCCGGTGATGCCGCTCTTGTATATCACCGCCCAGCTGCCGCCTGCGGTGATCCCGGCGCTGGCAAAGCTGACGATCGTCGGACCGCTGCCGTCCTGGCCGCCGAACTGATAGGCATCGTTAAGGCCGCCTGCGACCCAGTCCCACGGGCGGCTGTCGCCTGCGACCGAGACCGTCACCGATGCCGAGGCAGGGAGAGCGGCGCTCAGCGCCATCGCGGCGGCGAAAGCAAGACCGAGAACACGCATGCGAACCTCCCTTGTCGTATCGGCTATAGCCAACGTTACGCAAGAACTGTGCCAGAGCTGCGGCCCTGACTTGTCAACAACTTATTGGTTTGGGCACGCGGCAACTGTAAAGTATCCCGACGTTGAAATGTCGGATCGTGCCCACCGCCCCCATCGGTCCGGCGCATCCGTCGGGCCGACCGCCGCCGAAACCGCCAACGACCTTGCCAATCCGGGGGCATCGGCCCTAGTGGACGCCGCGTCGCCCTTGCGCCCCCAATCTCGAGATCGCTTGCCCCATGTCGCTGTTCAGCCGGATGTTCTCGTTCCTCAGCCAGGACATGGCGATCGATCTCGGGACGGCAAATACGCTGGTCTATGTCCGCGGTCGCGGCATCGTCCTCAACGAGCCGTCGGTGGTCGCCATCGAGACGATCAAAGGGCACCGCACGGTCAAGGCGGTCGGCAACGACGCCAAGCTGATGATGGGCAAGACGCCGGGCAACGTCGAGACGATCCGCCCTTTGCGCGACGGTGTCATCGCCGACATCGACGTCGCCGAGCAGATGATCAAATATTTCATCGGCAAGGTCCACACCTCGAAATTTCCGCGTTTCCCCGAGATCGTCATTTGTGTCCCTTCGGGATCGACTTCGGTCGAGAAGCGCGCGATCCGCGACGCCGCGAATAACGCCGGGGCGAGCGCGGTTTATCTGATCGAGGAGCCGATGGCGGCGGCGATCGGCGCGGGGATGCCGGTGACCGAGCCGATCGGGTCGATGGTCGTCGACATCGGCGGCGGCACGACCGAAGTCGCGGTGCTGTCGCTGCGCGGCCTTGCCTATACGACCAGCGTGCGCGTCGGCGGCGACAAGATGGACGAGGCGATCGTCAACTATGTCCGCCGCAACCACAACCTGCTGATCGGCGAGGCGACCGCCGAGCGCATCAAGAAGGATATCGGCACGGCGATCTCGCCCCCCGACGGCATCGGGCGGACGCTCGAGATCAAGGGCCGCGACCTGATGAACGGCGTGCCCAAGGAAATCACCATCACGCAGGCGCAGATCGCCGACGCGCTGTCGGAGCCGGTGTCGACGATCATCGAGGGCGTCCGGCTGGCGCTGGAAAACACCCAGCCCGAACTCGCCGCCGATATCGTCGATCAGGGGATCGTGCTGACCGGCGGCGGGGCGCTGCTGCACGGCATCGACGAAGCGCTGCGGCTCGCGACGGGGCTGCCGGTGACGGTCGCCGACGATCCGCTGACCTGTGTCGCGCTCGGCACCGGGCGGGCGCTCGAAGACCCGATGTATCGCGGTGTGTTGACCACCGCCTGAGGCCTCTAGGGGGAGTTGGGGCGTGGATTGGTCGCCCCCGTCACGACGATCGGCAAGCCGGCGCGAGCAGAACCTCGCGTTGCTGGGCGCGGTCGTGTCGGGTGCGGTCATCGCCTTCGCGCTGCTGCTGCTGCTGATCGGCCGCGTCAATCCGCAACAGGGCGCGGCGCTGCGCGGCGCGGCTGCCGACGTGGTGATGCCGGTGTGGAGCGTCGTGCGCGCGCCGCTCGAGGCGATCGACAAGGGTGTCGCAGGCGTCGGCGGATATTTCGGCGCAGTATCGCGCAACCGCGCGCTGACCGCCGAGCTTGCCGCAAGCCGGGCGCGGCTGCAGCGCGCCGATGCCGAGGCGGCGGCCAATCGTCAGCTTCGCCGCCTGCTGCGCGTTGTCGAGCCGCGTGTGCGGCTCGTTGCCACGGCGCGCATCGCCGGGGCGTCGAGCGGCGGCATGACGCGCTCGGCGGTGATCTCGGCGGGCCTGAACGATGGCGTCCAACCGGGCCAGCCGGTGCGCGCCGATGCCGGACTGGTCGGTCGCACTCTCGAAACCGGGGCGCACGCGACGCGCATCCTGCTGCTCACCGATCCGGGTAGTCGCATCCCCGTCGTCGTGACGCGTACCGGGCAGGCGGCGCTGCTGGTCGGCGCGAACACGCCACTGCTCGAAGTCCGCGACCGCGTCGGCGCGGAAGTGCCGCTTCGCATCGGCGACCAACTGGTGACCTCGGGCGACGGCGGCGTGTACGCGCCCGGCATCCCGGCGGCGGTGGTCGTGCGCGCCAGCGAGCCGCCGCTGGCGCGCCCCGCCGCCACGCCCAACGGGCTGGGCTATGTCGCGGTCGAGACGCCCTATTTGCCGGTCCCGGCGGTTGCCAGTGCCGCCGAGACGGTGCCGGTGCCGCGCGAAGCAGGTGGCGGGCGGGCGAAGAAGGCGGCGGTTGGGGCGGCTCCCCCTCCCCCTCCCCCTCCCCCTTCAGGGGTAAGCGACGGCGCTCTGCGCGCCGGCCCGGGGGTGGGCCCCACCTGGACCGCCGCAACCCCTGGTCAAGCGCGCTCGCCTGCGGCTTTGCTCCCGCCCGCGCGCGCCGTACCCCATGGGGAGGCGGAAAAGCGCCGATGACCGCCGCCGACTACCGTTTGCGCTCGCCTGCCGACCGGCTGCGCTGGCTGACCGGCGCGTGGCGGCGACTGGTGCCTGCCGCGTCGGTGCTCCTGCTGTTGCTGGCGATGACCGCGCCCGTTGTGCTGCCGTGGCCCGCCCTGCCGCAGCTTGGGCTTGCCGCGATATTCGTCTGGGCGACCTTCCAGCCGGGGCTGATGCCGCCGTGGCTGGCGTTCCTGCTTGGGCTTGTCGCCGACCTGTTGTTCGGCCTGCCGCTCGGTGTCGAGGGCCTGTCGTTCGCACTGACCGCGTTGTTCGTGCGGCTATTCGAGCGGCGTTTTGGGCATCACCGCTTCGGCTTCGACTGGGCGCTGTTCGGCCTTGTCGCAGTCGTCCACGCGCTGCTCGGGTGGCAGTTCATGCTGTTCGCGGGCGGCGCGGGGCCGCTGCTGCCGCAATTCCTTCAGGCGGCGACGACGACGGTGACCTATCCGTTGATCGTGCTGCTGTGCGCGCGCCTGCAACGGCGCTGGCTGCGCGCCGCGTGAGCGCGGGCGACGATCCGGCGCGCGCGCAGTCGTTCAGTCGCCGCGCCGTCGTGCTCGGCGGCGGCATGGCGCTGACCGGTGCGGCGCTGGCGGCGCGGATGGCGTGGCTGTCGGTCTATCAGGGCGAGAAGTACCGCCTCGCGTCGGAGGACAACCGGGTGTCGCTGCGCCTCATCGCGCCGCGCCGGGGCTGGATCGTCGACCGCGCCGGTCAGCCGCTGGCGTCGAACGCCCCCGACTACCGCGTCGAGCTGATCCCCGAGCAGGTCGGCGACATCGAGGCGGCGTTGCGCCAGATCATGGGGGTGCTGCCGCTGACCCTCGACGATCTCAACCGCATCCGCGCCGACGTCGCGCGCCAGCCACCGTACATGCCTGTCGAAATCGCGCACGGCCTCGCGTGGCCGCAATTCGCCGCGCTCAACGTCCACCTCGCCGACCTGCCCGGCCTCGTCCCCGTCCACGGCTTCAGCCGCATCTATCCGGGCGGCCCGGCGTTCGCGCACCTGATCGGTTACGTGGGCGCACCGACCGCCGAGCAGTACGCGCGCCTCCACGACCCGCTGCTCGTGCTGCCGGGGTTCAAGCTCGGCAAGGACGGTATCGAGCGTACGCAGGACGCGGCGCTGCGTGGCGTCGCGGGGGCACGGCGCGTCGAGGTCAACGCGCGGGGACGCGTCATCCGCGACCTCGATACGCGGAGCGATACGCCGGGCAGCACCGTCCGCCTGACCATCGACCGGGGGCTGCAGGATTATGCGGCGCGCAGGCTCGCCGACCAGTCCGCGAGCGTCATCGTCATGGACTGCACCACCGGCGACGTGCTGTGCATGGTGTCGATGCCCGCCTACGACCCCAACGTCTTTTCGACGCGCGTGACCGCCAAGCTGTGGCACGAGCTGCAGACCTCGACGCATCACCCGCTGATCAACAAGAGCGCGCAGGGGCTGTACCCGCCGGGGTCGACCTTCAAGATGATGACCGCGCTCGCGGCGCTCAAGGCCGGGACGTCGCCCGACGACGTCGCCTATTGCAACGGCTCGTACCGCTATGGGCGCAACGTCTGGCACTGCCACAGCCGCCGCGGTCATGGGCGCGTGACGATGCACTCGGCGATCCCGCAGAGCTGCGACGTGTACTTCTATACCTTCGGACGCGCCGCGGGCATCGACGCGATCGCCGCGATGGCACGCGAATTCGGGCTGGGGCAGAAGTTCGAGCTGCCGCTGCCCGGACAGGCGCACGGCATAGTCCCCGATACCGTTTGGAAGACGCGGCGCTATCACAAAGAGTGGACGGTCGGCGAGACGCTCAACACCTCGATCGGGCAGGGCTATGTCATCGCCAATCCGCTTCAGCTCGCGGTGATGGCGGCGCGACTGGCAAGCGGGCGCAAGGTCGAGCCGCGCCTCCTCGCCGACGCGCCGCGCACACCCGCGCCGCGCCTCGCCATCGCCCCCGAACATCTCGCCATCGTGCGCCAGGGCATGACCGATGTCGTCAACGGGCGCGGCGGGACGGCGCGCTCGTCGCGGATCATGGTCGATGGGGTCGTCATGGCGGGGAAGACCGGGTCGGCGCAGGTCCGGCGCATCTCGACCGCCGAGCGCCGCCGCGGCGTCGTCAAACAGGAGCGCCTGCCGTGGGAGTATCGCGACCACGCGCTGTTCGTCGCCTTCGCGCCCGCCGACGCACCCAAATACGCGGTCAGCGTCATCGTCGAGCATGGCGCGCACGGCGGCACGGCAGCCGCCCCGGTGGCGCGCGACGTGCTGACGTACCTGTTCGAACCCGAGCGCGCCAACAAGACCCTGGGGGTCATCGAACGCGACCTGGCGCGTCGGCAGGCGGCGATCGAGGCCGCCGAGGCAGCACGCGTCGCGGCGCTCGCTGCGGCTGCGGAGGATGTCGGCAGCGAAGACGGTGCCGACGTCGCGGTGTCGGCGGCAACCACGCGCTAGCCGCGGGCCGCGCTAGCTCAACGCATGCAGCCTCACGTCGAGCGCGAGCTGCGTCCGGCTTTCAAGGCCGAGCTTCGCATAGACGTTATGGAGGTGCATCTTGACCGTGCCCTCCGAGATGCCGAGCCCGTCCGCGATGACGCGGTTGCGCTGGCCCGCCGCGACGAGCCGCGCCACGTCGCGCTCGCGCGATGTCAGCAGCGCCGCCGTCGTCACATCGGCAGCGCGCGCATAGGCCGCGCGCATCGCATTCGGCGCGAGCCACTGGCCACCCGCCGCGACGCCCGCGATGCACTGGGCGACGGTTTCGACCGGCGTCGAACGCTCGAGCAGACCGTCGACGCCGAGTGCCACGGCATTGCTCGCCGCCGCGCCATCGCCGTCGGCGATGAAGACGATGAACTGCGTCGGCGACCCTGCCGCGCGCGCTTCACGCACGCGATCGAGCGTTGCGGGCCCCAGGTCGAAAATCATCAGGTCGGGGGTGCCGTGGCTTTCGACGGTATCGAACCCGGCCTCGACCAACAGCCCGTCGAGCGCCGCTGCCATCAGCGGGATCGCGCAGTCGAGAGTCGCGCGCGGGCGGCGCGCCGTCTTGAGTGCGACTGACATAGGCGACCCTACCTTCCGATATCGATACGAAAGGTACGGACGCCCCCGACGCTCGGATGCGGGCGACGACCATGCCTTGCTATTTCGCGGCGCTTGTCCTGGATTTCTTGACCTTGGGATCATGCGGCGCCGCGTCGATTTCCGCAGCGGTCTTCGCTTCGCCGACGGCCTGGCAATTGACGTTCTTGGCATCGCCGATGTCGACGAACGCCAGCAACGCACCGATGCCGCCGGTCGCGACGCCGAGCCCGACACCGACCGCCGCGCGCGTGATCAGCTGACGCGAAATCGGATGGATTGCCGGGGCGGCGAACCAGCCACCGATGCCGACCGGCGACTGCCCTGACAACAGGCTGAACTCCTTGGAGTCACCGCGGACGCTGAGGTCGAGCGATTCGTCCTTGAAGCTGAACTGCCCGAGACCGCGGAAATTGGCGCGCTTGGTGTCGAACAGCACCGGATCGGCGGCTGCGATGCCGTCCTTCACGGTGAACGCGACGATGCCGCACCGAATCTCCTGCGGCTTCTTGAGCTTCGACAGCAGGCCGGACGAGATATAGTTCTGCAGGTCGAGCTTGCCGAGTTCGATGTTGCGCACCCACAAGGTTCCTGCCGGAAAGATCAGCGCGATCCGCCCCGAGGCCGAGGCGAGCGACTGGCGCATCGTGTCGCCGTAGCCCTTGAGCTGGACGCGTCCCATCACGCTCGCCGTGGTGCCGCTCTTCTCGACATCGAAGCTGGTCAGCAGCTGGCCGAGCGGCACGCGGCTCATGCGGATATCGTAGGCGGTCTCGACCGGCGCAACGCGCGCGTTGAGGTCGATGGCGGCAGTCAGCCGCCCGCCGATGATATCGAACTCCAGCGGCTTGAGGGTCAACCGCCGATCGACGAGATCGAGGCCGAGCGTCAGGTTCTTGAACGTCACCGTCGGCGAGACGATCGTGCCGGCCACGTATTTGACGTGCGCGTCGACGCTCTTGAGCTCGTCGAAGGCGAGCGGCGCGTCGGGGATGACGCGCGGATGGCCCGCGACCATCTTGACCACCGCGGCTCCACCCTTGGCGTCGAGCGCGGCGGGCGAATAGCCGATCAGCGGCCCGATATCGATCATCTGCAAGACTTTGGTCTTGAGATCCGCCGTCAACAGCGGTTTGGCACGCACATCGACCTCGAGCGTGCCGGCGATGTCCGAGCCGCCGATGCGCCCCGAGAGATCGCGAAAATTATAGACCTTGCCGCTCTTCACGACGTGCGACGCGAGCCGGTACGGGCGCGATTCGGGGGCAACCAGGCCGAACAGCTTGAAGACCGACTGGAGATTCTGTCCAGCGACGACGAGCGCGATGTCCGAGCCGTCGATGCTTTCGCCCTGCGGCAGCAGTCCAGAGGCGTCGATTCGCGTCTGCGCCGCATCGGCATGGAGCGCGAGACGCGAGCGTCCACCGTCGGGGCGAAACGAACCGTCGATGCGGAACGGCAACGCCGGGGCCTTTTGGCCGAACACCAGCATCGGTGCCGAGAGATCGGGACCGCTGGCGTGGAAGGTGACGTCGGCCCCCGCGATCGACTTGAAGCTGCGGACGGTGCCCGCGACATCGGCACGCGTCCCGACGCCGTCGACGTGCAGCGCGATGCGCGACCCTGCGGCGGGGCGTGCTGCATCGACCGGCTGGATGCGCCCGCGCGCGCTGAACGCCTTTGCCGGGGCCTGCTGACCGGCGAATTTCGCCGGCACGCTCAGGTCGCTGCCCTTGGCGGACATCGTCAGGTCGGCACCGTCGAGCGTCGTCAGCCCCGCGAGCGTCCCCGACACCGCGACGCGCGTCTTGAGCAGCGCCGCGTCGAGGGTCAGACCGACGCGGCCGCCGGCCATGGTTTCACCTGGCGTCGTCAGCGCGCCCTTGACAGTGAACGGCGCGGCGAGCGCGGTGCCCTCCCCAGTGAAGGTCAACGGCCCGGCGACGGCGACTTTCGCAGCCGCATCGTGCTGCGCGTCCGTGGCTTGCGACGCGCCGATATCGCCGACCGCAATGCGAACGTCGGCCTTGCGCAGCGCGTCGAGGTAATGGACCGTCGTGCCGGTGACGGTCGCGCGGTCGACGGCGGGGATTTTAAAGGGCGCGTCGCCCGCGAAGGTCCAGGTGTTGCGCCCCTGCGCGTCGATCTCGGCGCCGATCCGGCCGCCGTCGAGGTCGAGGTAGCGGATGCGGCGCTCGCCCGCGATCAGCCGCCAGATGCCGACTTCGGTGTCGATGCGGCGTGCCGTGAACAGCTGGCGGTCGTGCGCCCACGCCGGGTTATCGACTTGCAGGTCTTCGGCATAGAATTTGATATGGGGGTTGAGATACAGTTGGAAGTCGCCGCCGACGCGCACGCCGCGGTCCGCATAGCTGCTCGCCAGCCGCTCGAAAGAGTGCTTGAGGAAGCGCCCTTTGGTCACGAAAAGCACGACATAGACGAGCACGAACAGCCCGAGCAGCGTCGCGACGACGGCACCGAGGGTGCCGAGACCGGTGTGGAGAGGCGAGCGGGCGGGACGCGGGAGTGAAACCATGCGCCGCCCAACGGACGGGCGCGTATCGACGTTCCGGCATGCTGAAAGAACAGGTTGGCACGGTGCTTGCTTCGGATGGGCCGAAGGGGGCGCGGGCATGGCGGTTGGGGCAATCGACGCGGGCGGCGTGACGGCAGCGATCCGGCTCGCGGCGGCGCACTCGGGGGTCGATTTCGACTATTTGCTGGGGCAGGCGCGCGTCGAGAGCGGCCTCGATCCGGATGCTGCCGCACCGACGAGCAGCGCGCGCGGACTGTTCCAGTTCACCCAGAGCACCTGGCTCGACATGGTTCGCCGGCACGGCGACGAGACGGGACTCGGCTGGGCAGCGGCAGCGCTGCGGGCGGGGGCGGACCCTGCGACGCGCACCGCGATCCTCGACCTGCGTCACGACGCGGGTGCGTCGGCGGCGCTCGCAGCGGCTTATGCGCGCGACAACGGCGCGGCGCTGGCACAAGGACTGGGGCGCACCGCGACCGCGACAGACCTCTACCTCGCGCACTTTCTTGGGCCTGCGGGGGCGGTCCGTTTCCTGCAGGCCCGCGATGCCGACCCCGGCGGTGCAGCGACGGGCGCGGTGCTCCCCGCTGCGACCCGCGCCAATGCGGGGGTATTCATCGCTCCCGGCGGGCGAGCACGGACGCTCGGCGAGGTGTATGCGCGGTTCGAGGCGAAGCTCGCTTCCCCTCGTCATGCGGGCGCAGGCCAGCGCCAGGTCTCACCGCGACCATCGATTTCAGGGCTTTCGGCGCAACTGGGTACTGGCCTGCGCCAGCATGACGGGCTCGTCGACGGCGGCACCACCCTGCCCCCCACCGGCACAGCCTTGCCGGTTGCCGCCGCCCGCGCCGCCTATCTGCTGCTCGCGCAAATCGCATGATGCGCCGCCTCGACCCCCGTTCGACACTTCTACCGCTCGCGATCCTGACGTTGGTGCTGCTGATGGTCGTGCCGATCCCGCCGTGGCTGCTCGACGTGTTCTTCGTGCTCAACCTCGGCATCGCACTGATCGTCCTGATGGTCGCGATCAACACGCGCAAGCCGCTCGACTTTTCGGCGTTTCCGACGGTGCTGCTGTTCGCGACGCTGCTCCGTCTCAGCCTCAACGTCGCTTCGACGCGGGTCGTGCTCGTCGGTGGTCACAAGGGCACGGCAGCGGCGGGCCACGTCATCGAGGCGTTCGGCAGCTTCCTGATCGGCGGCGATTACGTGGTCGGCATCTTCGTCTTCGCGATCCTGATGATCATCAACCTTGTCGTCATCACCAAGGGCGCGGGGCGCGTGTCGGAGGTCGCGGCGCGCTTCACCCTCGACGCGATGCCGGGCAAGCAGATGGCGATCGACGCCGACCTCAACGCCGGACTGCTGACCGCCGATCAGGCGCGCGACCGCCGCGCCGAAGTCTCGACCGAAGCCGACTTCCACGGCAGCATGGACGGCGCCTCGAAGTTCGTGAAAGGCGACGCCGTCGCGGGCGTGCTGATCCTCGGCATCAACGTCGTCGGCGGGCTGATCCTCGGCACCGTTCAGCATGGCCTCAGTCTAGCGGTCGCCGCCAAGACCTATGTGCTGCTGGCCATCGGCGACGGGCTGGTGGCGCAGGTACCCGCGCTGCTGCTGTCGATCGCCGCCGCGATGATCGTCACGCGCGTCGCGTCGGAGCACGATCTCGCCGGGCAGATCAGCCGCCAATTCGCGTCGCCCGCCGCCTGGGTGCCGGTCGCGGGGATTCTGGCGCTGCTCGGGCTGCTGCCGGGGATGCCGCATATGGTCCTCCTGCCCGCTGCAGCAGGGGCTGGAGCAGCCGCGTGGGCGCTGGCGCGCGCCAAGGCCGCTCCGGTGCCTGTCGCGCCTGTCGCGCCCGCAGACCCCGCCAGCATCGACTGGGAGGATGTCGCGGGCGCACCCGCGATCGGCATCGACCTCGGCTACGGCCTGATCGCGCTGGTCGACGAGGCGCGCGGCGCGCCGCTGATGGCGCGGATCACCGCGATCCGCCGCGCGCTGTCGAAGTCGCTCGGCTTCGTCGTGCCGCAGGTCCGCGTCCGCGACGACATCGCGCTCAGCCCGCAAACCTACCGCATTCTGCTCGGCGGGGTCGTCGTCGGCGAGGACCAGGCGTGGCCCGACGACGCGCTGGCGCTCGAGGCGGGGCCGGTCGAGCCGGGGATCGAGGGCCGGGCGGTGCGCGACCCGAGCTTCGGCCTCGCAGCGCGTTGGATCGACCCCGCCGAGACCGACCTCGCGACGGCGGCAGGTTATACGGTCGTCGATGCCGCCACGGTGATCGGCACGCACCTCAACACCTTGCTCACGGCACGCGCGCACCTGCTGCTTGGGCAGGACGAGGTGCAGAGCCTGCTCGACACGCTCGCGCGCAGCGCACCTCAACTCGTCGCGGGGCTTGTGCCCAAGCAGCTGAGCCTCGCGACGCTGACCGTCGTCCTCCAGCGCCTCGTCGAGGAAGGCGTGCCGATCCGCGACCTGCGGCGCACGCTCGGTGCGCTGACGAGCGTCGCCGGGCGGTCGCAGGATGCCGCCGAGCTGACCGAATTGGTCCGTCCGGCCTTGGGCGGCGCGATTGTCCAGAGCCTCGTCACACTGCGCGCGCCGCTCGGCGCGGTCACCCTCGCCCCCGACCTCGAAGACCTGCTGGCCGCGTCGGTGCGCGCCAATCCCGGCGCGGACTATCCCTTCGACCCGGCGCTCGCAGCCCGCGTCACGACCTCGCTGAGGGACGCGATGGGCGGCGAGCCCGTCGCCATCGTCACCACGCCTGCGATCCGCCGCGCGCTGTTCCAGATGATCCGCGTGCCGCTGCCCGGCGTGCGGGTGCTGAGCATATTCGAAATCCCCGACGACCGCGCCATCGAGGTGGTCGCAACCATCGGCGCCGCACAACCCGCGCTCGAACTGCAAGGAGCCTGAGCCCCATGGACGCCCGCCTTGGACCGAACCTGTCCGCTTATGCCCCCGCCGCGCTCGCGAAGACCGACCCCGAGCGGCTGATCGGCTCGCACCTCGGCCTCGTCAGGCGGATCGCATGGCATGTCCACGCCCGCGTCTCGACCGCGATTCCCGTCGAGGACCTTGTCCAGATCGGCATGGTCGCGCTGATCGAAAGCGCGCGCGCCTTCGAGGATCGCGGCCACGCGGCGTTCGCGACCTATGCCAGCGTGCGGGTGCGCGGCGCAATGATCGACAACCTGCGCAAGTCGGCGACGCTGGTCAGAAGCGCGATCCGCCGCCGCCGCGAATTCGGCATCGTCGCCAGCCGCCTGTCGGGCGCGCTCGGCCGCCCACCCACCGACGCCGAGATGGCCGAGGCGCTCGAGATGACCGTCGAGGCGTATCGCACCGCCGCCGACACGACCCACGCGCTGCGCTACGAAAGCCTCGACGAAGTCTATTCGGACCAAAGCGACTGGTTCGCCGACGATGCGCCCGACGCCTTCGAGAACCTGTCGCGCCGCGACCTGCAGCGCGCCGTCACGGCGGCAGTCGCGCTGCTCCCCGAGCGCGAGGCGATGGTCCTCCAGCTCTATTTCGTCGAGGAGTTGAACCTCGAGGAGATCGGCCAGACGATGAATGTCGGCGCGGCGCGTGTCTGCCAGATCAAGAAGGCGGCGCTCGACAAGGTGCGCCAGCGGCTGGGCGAGTGGGACGGTTGAGCGCGGCCCCCTGCCCTCGCGCACTGCGGTGAACGGGGCAAAGGCGCACGGGGGTGTGACGAATGCCTCACGACCTCCTATATGGACGCGATGAACGCCGCCATAGTCTCCGTCGATCGGCTCGCCTTCGAGGCCGCCGCCCCGTCTGCATCGCCCGCCCCGCACGTCGGCGACGACGCCGCGATGATCCGCGAGGCGGCGCGGCTGACCCGCGACATCGGGACGCCCAACCCCGCGATCTACTGGTCCGACCTGCTGCTGTCGGCCGCGCTAGCTTATGGCGCGCTTGCGGTTGCGCTCGGCGGCAATCCGCTCGGCCTACGCCTGCTGGCGGGCGTTGTCGCGATCCTCGCGCTTTACCGCGCGGGCAGCTTCATCCATGAAATAACGCATCTCAAGCCGGGCGCGGTCGCGGGCTTTCGCCTCGGCTGGAACCTGCTGGCGGGCATCTTGCTGCTGGTGCCGTCGTTCATGTACGAGGGCGTTCACAACCTCCACCACGCGCGGACGCGCTACGGCACTGCTGAGGACCCGGAATATCTGCCGCTGGCGCTGATGAAGCCGGTGACGCTGGTCGTCTTCATGGCCGCCGCCGCCGTGGCACCGCTGCTGCTGCTGCTGCGCTTCGGCATGCTCGCCCCGCTGGCGCTCGTCGTGCCCGGCCTGCGCGGCGCGGTCGACGCGCGCTATTCGGCGCTGTCGATCAACCCTGCCTTCCGCCGCCGCGCGCCCGAGGGCGCGTTCCGCCGCGACTGGCGGATGATGGAGGCAGCAACGAGCCTGTGGGCGGTCGCGCTCATCGCACTGGTGGCGACGGGCGTCATCGCGTGGCAGTCATTTCTGATCCTTCTCGCCGTCGCGTCGGGTGTCGCGGTGCTCAATCAGGTCCGCACCCTTGTCGCGCATCTATGGGAAAACGACGGCGAACCGATCGGCGTCACGGCGCAGTATCTCGACACCGTCAACGTGCCGCCGCCCGCGCTGCTGCCGGTGCTGTGGGCGCCCGTCGGCCTGCGTTACCACGCACTGCACCATCTGCTGCCCGGCCTGCCCTATCACGCGCTCGGCGAGGCGCACCGCCGTCTCGCCGCCGCGCTGCCGCCGGGGTCGGCGTATCACCGCGCCAACTATGCCGGATTGTCCGGCCTCGTCGCGCGCCTCGTCGGCGGCACGCTGCGGCGCGACGTCGGCGCGGCATAGCGCAGCGTTGCGCTTGCACATTCGCAGGCTATAGCCGTCGCAACCTGACCGGAGAGTATCGAATGGCATTCGTACGCGGCGCTTGGGGCTTTCTCGTCGGCGTCAAGGATCTGCTGGTCCTGCTCCTGCTGTTGCTGTTCTTCGTCGGCCTGTGGGCGGTGCTGCACAGCAAGTCGCCGACCACGGTTCCGTCAGGGTCCGCGCTGGTGCTCGATCTCGATGGCGCGGTCGTCGAGCAATCGACCGAGGGTTCGCCGTTCAGCGCGTTCAGCGGGGTCCGCGACCAGCAGGAAGTCCAGATTCGCGACATCCTCGCGAGCATCAAGGCGGCGCAGACCGACAGCCGGATCAAGCTCATCGTCCTCGACCTCGACGCCTTTCTCGGCGCGGGCGAGGCCAACCTCCAGTCGATCGGCGCGCAGCTTCGTGCCTTTAAGGCGGCGGGCAAGCCCGTCTATGCCTACGCCACCGCCTATACCTACGACGGCTATTACCTCGCGGCACAGGCGACGCAGGCGTGGATCAACCCGCTCGGCGGTGTGCTGCTGACCGGTCCAGGCGGCCCCAACCTCTATTTCAAGGCGGCGCTCGACAAGCTCGACGTCGACGTCAACGTCTTCCGCGTCGGCACCTACAAGTCGGCGGTCGAGCCGTACACCCGCACCGATGCGTCGCCCGAAGCCAAGGCCGCCGAGCAGGCGCTCGTCGATTCGCTGTGGAAGACCTATGCCAGCGACGTCGCGGCGGCGCGTCACGGGGCCGACGTCAACGCGTTCCTCGCCAACCTGCCCGCGCGGGTCTCGAGCGCCGGGGGCGATTTCGCCGCCGCGTCGCTCAAGGCCGGCCTCGTCGACCGCATCGGCACGCGCGCCGAGTTCGGGCGCATGATCGCCGCGAAGGTCGGCGACGGCACCGACGCGCGCCCGGGGTCGTTCAACGCGGTCAAGCTTCCCGCCTACCGCGAGGCGACGAAGAAGGGCGGCAGCGGCAAAGCGATCGGGATCGTCTACGTCGCCGGCAGCATCGTCGACGGCGACGCGCCGCTCGGCAGCGCAGGCGGCGACACCATCGCCGCGCAGATCGACAAGGCGGTCGCCAACGACGACATCAAGGCGCTTGTCGTGCGGATCGATAGCCCCGGCGGCTCGGTGCTCGCGTCGGAGCGCATCCGCGAAGCCCTTGCCGAGGCGCGCACCAAGGGGATGCCGATCGTCGCATCGTTCGGCCCGGTGGCCGCGTCGGGGGGCTATTGGGTCGCCACCGCCGCCGACGAAATCATCGCGCAGCCCTCGACGATCACCGGCTCGATCGGCGTTTTCGCGGTGATCCCGACGTTCAATCGGTCGCTCAAGGCGCTCGGCATCGGCACCGACGGGGTCAAATCGACGCCCTATTCGGGCGACCCCGACGTCATCCGCGGCCTGACCCCCGAAACGCGCATCATCCTCCAGGAGTCGGTGGAAGACATCTACCGCCGCTTCACGGGCCTCGTCGCCAAGGCGCGCAACCTGCCGGTGAGCCGCGTCGACGAGATCGGTCAGGGCCGCGTCTGGGCAGGCAACGCTGCCGTCGGGCTCAAGCTCGTCGACCGCCTCGGTGGGCTCGACGTGGCGATCGCGGCGGCGGCGAAGCGCGCGCACCTACCCGCCGATACCCGTACCGTCGACGTCGAAAAGACCGCGCCCTTGCTCGGCCAGCTCGTTGCGAGCCTGTTCGGCAGCGACGACAGCGACGACGCGCAGGCCTTCGCCAGCGGCGCACGCGACCCGTTCGCGCGCGCCACGCAACTGTCGCGGCTGCGCATTCTCGCCGCCGTCGGCGAAGCGCAGGCGGTGGCGGGCGGGGCGACGATCCAGGCGCACTGTCTCGGCTGCTCGGGGCTGACGATGCCGCGCGCTGCCAATGCGGCGGCGGCGGAGGGCTGGCTGGCGAAGCTCGCAGGGCCATTGGGGCTGCGCTGAGTGCTGACGCGGCGCGACGCGCTGGCGGGGCTGGCGGGTGCCGCCGTGCTCGGCGCCGCACCGCGTGCCCCGTACGTCTATCCCGCGACCGCGGCGCTGCGCCGCGAGGACGCAGGCGTGCTGATCCGCGCCTATGGCCAGCTGCATCCCGGCCTCGCGCGCTATTTGACCCTGCCCGCGCGCGTTGCCTCGGAGGCCCGGTTGATGGCCGAGGCCACCGCGGCCGAAACCCCCGCCGCGCTGTGGCTCGCAGCGACGCGCTTCACCGCCGCCGTGCGCTGCGGGCACAGCTTCGCCAACCCGTATATACAGGGCGAGGCTCTGACCGCTAGCCTCGTCGAGCGTCCCGACCGCCTGCCCTTCCTGTTCCGCTGGCTCGGCGGGCGGATGATCGTCACGCGCGGCCTCGGCGGCGTCGCCGAACTCCGCCCCGGCGTCGAGATCGTCGCCATCGACGGCGAACCCGCGTCGCGCCTGCTCGCGCGCCTGATGCCGCTGGCGCGCGCCGACGGCCACAACGACGCCAAGCGCGTCGCCGACCTCGAGGTCCGCGGGGCAGGCAAATACGAGGACTTCGACGTCCTGCGGGCGCTGACCGCGCGCCCCGGCGCGACGGGCTGCGTCATGGAGCTGCGGAGCCTCGACGGCAGGCGCCGCCGCATCGACGCGCCGCTGCTCGCCTTCGACAGCCGCCCGCACCCCGACAACAAGGGCGACGCCGCACTGTTCAGCGCCGCGATGACCGATGGCGCGATGGTGCTGACGATGCCCGACTGGGCGACCTACGACAGCAAATGGGACTGGCGCGGCTTCATCGACCGCACCGTCGACGACGCGATCGCGAGTAATGCGCGCGGCATCGTCGTCGACCTGCGCGGTAACGAGGGCGGTGAGGACTGCGGTGACGCGCTGCTCGCGCGGCTGGTCGAGCGCCCGCTCGACCGCCCGCCCGCCGCGCGCCGCGTCCGCTTTCGCACGACGCCTGCCGACCTCGATCCCCACCTCGACACCTGGGACGACAGCTTCCGCAGGCTCGGTGCCGACGCGCGCGACGACGGCGACGGCTTCTTCACACTACCGCCCGAACCGTCGCTGACCGTCCGGCCGCAGGGCCGCCGCTTCGCCGGCAAGCTCGCCGTTCTCGTCGATGCCGAGTGCAGTTCGGCAACCTTCCAGTTCGCGCAGAAGGTCCAGGTCGCGCGCCTCGGTACCATCGTCGGCGAGCCGACGGGGGGTAACCGGCGCGGCATCAACGGCGGCGCGTTCTTCTTCCTGCGGCTGCCGAACTCGCGCCTCGAAGTCGACCTGCCGTTAATCGGCACCTTCCCGCCGACGCCGCAACCCGACGCGGGCCTGATTCCCGACGTCCGCGTCGCGCCCACCCCCGCGAGCATCGCGGCAGGGCGCGACCCGGCGTTGATGGCGGCGCTGCGGCTGGTCGGGTCGCGATGAACCCCACCTCCCGGCTCGTCGATATCGCCGTGCGTGCGCCGCGCGCGGTCGTCGCGGGCGCGATTGCGCTGACTCTGCTGGCCGGCTGGTTCGCCGCGACGCATTTCGCGATTACCGCCGACACCGCGCAACTGATCGCGCCCGACCTGCCGTTCCGCCGCGCCGAGCAGGTCTTCGACCGCGCCTTTCCGGCGACCACCGACCTGACCGGCGTCGTCGTCGATGGCGCGACGCCCGAGATCGCGGAAAGCGCAACGACCGCCCTGGCAAAGGCGCTGGCGGGCGATGCACGCTTCCGCAATGTCCGGCGGCCCGACGGGGGGCCGTTTTTCGACCGCTTCGGCCTGCTGCTGCTGCCGCCTGGCGAGGTCCAGGCAACCGCCGACCGACTGGTCAAGGCGCAGCCGTTCCTCGCGCCGCTCGCGACCGACCCTTCGCTGCGTGGCATCATGGACGGGCTGGCGACTTCGCTCGACGGCGTCGCGGCGGGGTCCGCCCGGCTCGACGCACTGCCGCTTGCAGCGTTCGACACCGCGTTGGCAAAAGTGCTGGCGGGCCAACCCGCGCAGTTGTCGTGGCGCACCTTGCTCGATGGCAGACCCGATCCGCGCACGCTGCGCCGCTTCATCACGTTGCAGGCGCGTCTCGACTATGCCGACATCGAGCCCGGTGCGGCGTCGAGCGCGGCGCTGCGCGCCATCGCTGCGAAACTCGGTCTCGACGCGGCCCACGGCGTGCGCGTCCGCCTGACCGGCCCCGTGCCGCTCGCCGACGAAGAATTTGCGAGCCTCGGCGACCGCGCTGCCCTAATCGCCGCCGCGATGCTCGTCGCGGTGACCGGACTGCTGTGGGCCGCGACGCGCTCGGCGAAGATGATCGCCGCGATCCTCGTCACGACGGGTGCGGGCCTTGTCGTCACCGCCGCGCTCGGACTTGCCATCATCGGGCGCTTCAACCTGATCTCGGTCGCATTCATCCCGCTGTTCGTTGGCCTCGGCATCGATTTCGGTATCCAGTTCTGCGTCCGCCTCCGCAGCGAGGGCGGCGGCATCGGCGACCGCGTGCACGCGAGCGGCACGGCGCTCGGCGTTTCACTGGCGCTCGCAGCGCTGGCGACGGCGGCCGGTTTCTTCGCGTTCCTGCCGACCGATTATGCCGGGGTATCCGAGCTGGGCGTTATCGCGGGACTGGGCATGGTCGTTGCGCTGCTGCTGACGCTGACGCTCCTGCCCGCGCTGCTCGTCATGCTGCGGCCCGGCGGCGCGGGTGCGGACGACGCCGCGCGCTTCCAGCGCCTGCACGACATGGTCGTCGCGCGCCGGCGAACGATCCTGCGCGGGGCGGGGGTCATCGCGTTGCTCGGGCTCGCCGCGCTGCCGTGGCTACGCTTCGACTTCAACCCGCTGCACCTGCGCGACCCCCGGTCCGAATCGATGAGCACGCTGACGGATCTGTTGCGCGACCCGACCAACTCCCCGAATACGATCGAAGTGCTGCTTCCCGATGCGGCCGCCGCGACCGCGATGGCGTCGCGCCTCGCGCGCCTGCCCGAGGTGGCGCAAGCGGTCACGCTATCGAGCTTCGTCCCCGCCGACCAAAGCGTCAACCGGGCGATCCTCGACGATACCGCACAGCTGCTCGACACGGTGCTGACGCCGTTCGAGGTCAAGGCGAGGCCGGGGGATGCGGAGACCGTGGCGAGCCTGCGCGTCGTCGCGGCGAAGTTGCGCGCGTTCGCCCGCCCCACGCCGTCCAAGGTCGCGCACAGCGACGGATTGGAGACGGTCGCCCGTCTCGCCACCACCCTCGAAGCCCTTGCCGTTGCCCCTCCTGAGGCGCGCAACCGTGCATCGCAGGCGCTCGTCCCCGGCCTCACCGCGCTCCTGTCGCAGCTTCGCACCGCGCTCCAGCCCGGCCCGTTGAGCGGCGCCGACCTGCCACCCGACCTCGTCCGGGCCTGGCAGGCTGTCGACGGCCGAACCCGCGTCGAGCTATTTCCCAAGGCCAACGACAACGCGGCTCTCGAACGCTTCGCCGACGCCGTCCAGGCTGTCGCGCCGGGGGCGAGCGGCACGCCGATCTCGATCCGCGAGTCGGGTCGGACCATCGTCCGCGCCTTTGTCACGGCCGGCGTGCTGTCGCTCCTCGCGATCGCCGCATTGCTCTACGCGGTGCTGCGCCGGGTGCGCGACGTCGGGCTGACCCTGCTGCCGATCCTGCTTGCGGGAACCTGCACAATGGCGACCTGCGTCGCGACGGGGCTCGCGCTGAATTTCGCGAATATCATTGCGTTGCCGTTGATGTTCGGGATCGGCGTAGCGTTCCACATCTACCTGATCATGGCGTGGCGGCGCGGCGAGGGCGACGTCCAATCGGCGAGCCTGGCGCGCGGCGTGCTGTTCAGCGCGCTGACGACGGGCATCGCTTTCGGGTCGCTGGCGCTGTCACGGCATCCGGGGACGGCGAGCATGGGGATCTTGCTGATGATCTCGCTGGCATGGACATTGGTCGCAGCGCTCATCTTCAAGCCTGCGCTGCTGGCGTCGGTCGGCGCTATTTCAGCAGACCCGCCGTCTGGGTCTCCAGTCGCTTGATCAGCGCCGCCGCGCCGCCCTGCGCCAGCACGGCGGTGAAATCGGCGCGGCGCAGCGTCATCTCGCTGATGCCGCCCGAATAGAAGATGTCGGTCACCTGCCACGCTGCGCCGGCCATCTGCATCCGGTAGGCGATGGCGGTCGGCGCGCCGGTCGCCGGGACGATGCGGCTCTTGACGATGACATCGGCGCCGCGCGGCACGGTCAACGGTTCGACGACGAAGCGTTCGCCGTCGAAACCATCGAAGTTCTTGGCATAATTTGCCGTGATATAGCCCGCGAATGCCGTCGTCAGTGCGGCCCGCTCGCCGTCCGCCAGCGCGGCCCAGCGCGGCCCCACCGCATATTTGGTCATCGCGGGCAGGTCGAAACTGCGCGCGATGACGGGCTCGAAGGCCTTGAACCGGCCCTGAATCCCGAGCGACCGGGCCTGCTTCATGATCGGCAGCACGTCGGCATAGAACGCCTCGATACGCTGCACCGGCAACGGCGCCGCCACTGCCGGAACGGCGAAAACCAGGGCTACCGCCGCCGCGCCATAGCCGCGCATCATCGCCACTCCACTGTAACGTCTCACGATATGCCGCGAATACAACGCATCGTCCGCATTTCTGTAGCGGAGGGTAGCCGCCGTCGCCAGTCTTGGTTAGGAGGCGCGCACGACCGGGGCGGGAGAGCTGAATGGAAGCGTTGCGGATCGTCCTCGCGCAGCCGCGCGGGTTTTGCGCGGGTGTCGTGCGCGCCATCGACACCGTTGAGGGCGCGCTCAAAAAGTTCGGCGCGCCGGTCTATGTCCGACACGAGATCGTCCACAACGCCCATGTCGTTGCCGACCTCAAGGCCAAGGGCGCGCGCTTTGTCGAGGAGCTCAGCGAGATCCCCGACGGTGCCACGACGGTATTCAGCGCGCACGGCGTCGCCCACAGCGTCGTCGACGAGGCACGCGGCCGCCGCCTGCCGGTCATCGACGCGACCTGTCCGCTCGTCTCGAAGGTCCACGTCCAACTCAAGCGCTACGCGGCGCAGGGCCGCGATCTCGTCCTCATCGGCCACGCTGGCCACGTCGAGGTCGTCGGGACGATGGGGCAGGTCGAGGGGCCGGTGCACCTCGTCTCCGACGAGGCCGGGGTCGCCGCCCTGCCCCTCGCCGACGACGCGCCGATCGCCTATGTCACCCAGACGACGCTGAGCATCGACGACACGCGGGGCGTCATCGCAGCATTGAACGCGCGCTTCATCGACATCGTCGGGCCCGACATCTCCGACATTTGCTACGCGACGCAGAACCGCCAGACGGCGGTCCGCGATCTGTGCCGCCATGCGGAACTGATCCTGGTCGTCGGCGCGCAGAACAGCTCGAACTCGAACCGGCTGGTCGAAATCGGCAGCGAAGCGGGGCTGCCGAGCTATCTGATCGCCGATGCCGAAGCGCTTGACCCCGCCTGGCTCGACGGCGTGCGTGCCGTCGGGCTGACGGCGGGCGCATCGGCCCCCGAGGCGCTGGTGCAGGGCGTCATTGCGGCACTCGGACGCTTGCGCGATACAACGATCGTCCGCATGGACGGTGTCGAAGAGCATATCGAATTCCGCTTGCCCGCCGCGCTGCGGGACTGAAGGAGCCCGCGCCTGTGACCTTGCCGCTCGCCCCGCTGCTGCGTATCGGCAGCTACACCGTCCGTCAGCACCTCAAGGGCGGTAAATACCCGCTCGTGCTGATGCTCGAGCCACTGCTGCGCTGCAACCTCGCCTGCCCCGGCTGCGGCAAGATCGACTATCCCGACGCGATCCTCAACCAGCGCCTGAGCTACGACCAGTGCATGGACGCGATCGACGAATGCGGCGCGCCCGCGGTCTCGATCGCCGGCGGTGAGCCGCTGCTCCACCGCGACATGCCGCGCATCGTGAAGGGCTATATCGCGAAGAAGAAGTTCGTCATCTTGTGCACCAACGCGCTGCTGCTCAAGAAGAAGCTCGCGGACTACACGCCGTCGCCGTATTTCACCTGGTCGATCCATCTCGACGGCGACAAGGCGATGCACGATCACGCCGTCAATCAGGACGGGACCTACGAGGTCGCCATCGAGGCGATCGAACTGGCGCAGGCCAGGGGCTTCCGCGTCCAGGTCAACTGCACGGTGTTCGACGGCGCGTCGTCGGAAGCCCTCGCGGCGTTTTTCGACGAGATGACTCGGCGCGATGTCGAGGTGACGATCTCGCCCGGCTATGCGTATGAGCGTGCCGCCGACCAGCAGCATTTCCTCAACCGTGAGCGTACCAAGAACTTCTTCCGCGATGTCTTTCGGCGCGGCGACGGCGCAAAGGCGTGGAAATTCACCAACTCCCCGCTGTTCCTCGACTTCCTTGCGGGCAACCAAAGCTATGAGTGTACGCCGTGGTCGATGCCGCTGCGCACCGTCTTCGGCTGGCAGAAGCCGTGCTACCTCGTCGGTGAGGGCTATGTACAGAGCTTTGCCGAGCTGATGGAAGGCACCGACTGGGACCAGTACGGCGTCGGCAAATATGCCAAATGCTCCAACTGCATGGTGCATTGCGGCTTCGAGGGCACGGCGGCGACCGATTCGATCCGCCACCCACTCAAGATGTTCGGCATCGGTCGCAACGGCGTCCGCACCGAAGGCCCGATGGCCCCCGACATCGACCTGTCAAACGCGCGGCCGGCGCGCGACAATTTCTCGGATCACGTCGAGAAGGAGCTGACGCGGATCAAGGAAGCCGACCCCGAGGGGTGGATGCGCGTGCAGCGGGCGGCGTAGCGGGTATGCGCTGCGGTTGTCACGCCGCTCCGCACCCGCCATATCTCGACCGATGTCCTCCCCTGAAATCGATGCGTTGACGCAGGCGCTGGCGCGGCTGCCGGGCCTGGGGCCGCGGTCGGCGCGGCGGGCGGTGCTGCATCTGCTCAAGCGTCGCGAGACCGCGCTGACGCCGCTGATCGCCGCATTGCAGGCGGTCGCGGCGGGGCTGGCGACGTGCGGAGTGTGCGGTAACGTCGATACGCGCGACCCGTGCGGCATCTGCCGCGATCCGCGCCGCGACGCCTCGACCCTGTGCGTCGTCGAGGAGGTCGCCGACCTTTGGGCGCTCGATCGGTCGCGGTTGTTTCCCGGGCGCTATCATGTGCTTGGCGGCCGTCTTTCGGCGCTCGACGGGGTCGGCCCCGAGCAGCTCGGCATC
>JBBQVB010000014.1:0-33071 GCA_038211965.1 Sphingomonadales bacterium | reverse complement strand
TTCGGCGGCGTGCCCGTCGCGTACACCGCGACGACCGGCGAGACCTATCTCAAAGGCCCCGACGACAAGCCCGCCGCCGCGATCTTCTCGACATCCTACGTCAAGGACGGACCGCTCGACCCGCGCCGCCCGGTGACCTTCCTGTTCAACGGCGGCCCGGGTTCGGGGTCGGTATGGCTCCACATGGGGGCATTCGGCCCCAAGCGCGTTCGTATCCCCGATGCCAAGGACGACGGTGCCGCGCCCTACCCAATCGTCGACAACCCCGACTCGCTCCTCGACGCGACCGATATCGTGTTCATCGACCCCGTCGGTACGGGCTTCTCGAAGGCGCTCGGCAAGACCGACCCCAAGGTCTACTGGGGCGTCACGTCGGATGCCAAGTCGGTGGCGCAGTTCATCCGCCTCTGGCTCAACGCCAACGGACGCTGGAACAGCCCGAAATTCCTCGGCGGCGAAAGCTACGGCACGACGCGCTCGGCCGCCGTGACGCACGAGCTGGAGGGGCAGTACAACGACGTTGCCTTGAACGGCGTCATCCTGATCTCGACGATCCTAGACTTCGGCGCGAGTTCGGAGACGCAGGGCAACGAGCTGCAATTCGCCCTCACCCTGCCGTCGATGGCGGCGACGGCGTGGTACCACAAGCATCTGACGGTGCAGCCCGCGTCGCTCGAGGCGCACGTCGATGCCGCGCGGGCGTTCGCGACCGGCCCGTACATCGCGGCGCTGCTCAAGGGTACCGCGCTGAGCCAGGCCGAACACGACATGATCCGCCACCAGCTGGCCGGCTTCATCGGGCTCAGCGAGACCTTCGTCGACAATGCCGACCTGCGCGTGTCGCCGGGGCGTTTCTACAAGGAGCTGCTGCGCGACCGGGGGCTGACCATCGGCCGCCTCGACACGCGCTACACCGGCGTCGACTACGACCGGGCGGGTGAAGACCCCGACAACGATCCGAGCTTCTACGGCATCGACGGCGCGTATACTGCGGCGATCAACGCCTATGTGCGCGGCGATCTCGGCCTCAGGATCGACCGCGACTATGTCACGATCGGCGGGGTCCGCGGCTGGGACTGGAAGCTCGACGAGGGCCGCGGCGGCGGCGGCGACCGCGCCGCGTATCTCAACGTCGCGCCGTATCTCAGCCGCGCGCTACGCGAAAACGCGGCCATGAAAATCTTCGTCGGCCAAGGCTATTACGACTTCGCAACGCCGTTCTACGGGGCCGAGTATTCGCTCAGCCGCACCGGTTTCCCGGCCGGCCGCGTCGAGTTCCACTACTACCAGGCGGGCCACATGATGTACGTCCACGACAGCGACCTCGCCAAGCTGTCGGCGGACATCCGGGGGTTCATCGCGCGGCAGAAATGAGCGCGGCCCTTGGCGCGGGCGGATGCGGCGGCTATTCGAGCGGGCGCGCGTCCGTAGCTCAGCAGGATAGAGCAGGGCTTTCCTAAAGCCAAGGTCGGGGGTTCGATTCCCTCCGGGCGCACCAACCTCCGTGCGGTCTGCCGCTCACAAATCGACGCGCATCGCCCCCAGGCGCTCGATATCGTTCGCGTCGTGGGTGACGTAGACGAGGGGCACGCCGCCGGTGTCACGCAGTCGCTCGATCAGCCGCAGGACCTCGGCGCGCCGTGCACGGTCGAGGTGGGCGAGGGGTTCGTCGAGGAGGAGAAGGCGCGGGCGCATCAGCAATGCGCGGCCGATGGCGACGCGTTGCGCCTCGCCGCCCGACAGATGGCGCGGCCAGCGGTCGAGCAGGTGCGCGATGCCGAGGTCGCGTGCGGTCTCGGCGAGGCCCGCATCGTCCGGCGCGCCGTAGAGGAGATTGGCGCGGACGCGGAGGTGCGGGAAAAGGCGCTTGTCCTGGAAGACATAGCCGACGCGGCGATGGTCGGGCGGCACGTCGATACCGGCGGCGGGATCGAACAGCGGCGCGCCGTCCACCACGATCCGCCCGGCGTCGGGGCGCGACAGGCCGGCGATCATGTCGAGGACGCTCGTCTTGCCTGCGCCCGATGGGCCGAACAGTGCAGTGACCTTCGCGTCGCTGTCGAACGCCAGCGCGAGGTCGAAGTCGCCGAGCCGCTTGCGGATATCGACATTGATCATTTGCGATGCGCCGCAGCACGACGTTGAACGACGCCTGCGCCGAGCAGCGCGGCGAAGGCGATGAACACCGAGATCAACGTCAACCGCCCCGCCGCCGCGTCCTGCCCCGGGACCTGCAGCAGTGCATGGATCGCCAGCGGCAAGGTCTGCGTCTCGCCCGGAATGTTCGACACGAAGGTCTGTGTTGCGCCGAACTCGCCGAGCGCACGCGCAAAGCCGAGCACCGCCGCCGTGACGAGCCCCGGCAGCGCGAGCGGCAGCGTGACCGTGCGGAATACGCGCGCACGGCTCGCGCCGAGCGTCCGCGCCGCGCCCTCGAGACGCGGATCGACCGCCTCGAGTCCAAGCCGCAGCGGCCCCGTCATCAGCGGCAGCGCCATCACCCCCGCCGCGACCGCGGCCCCCGTCCAGCGGAACAGCACACCGGCACCCAGCGCGCCGAACACCCCCGCCGGGCTGAACGCGAGCAACAGCAGGTAGCCGACGACGACCGGCGGCAGCACCAACGGCAGTGTCACCAAGGCCTCGACGACCGCCTTGCCGAAGAAGTCGCGGCGCGCCAGCAACCACGCGAGCGCGAACGCGACGGGCAGGGTGCACAGGGTCGCGACCCCGGCGACCTGCAGCGAGAGCGCGATCGCGTCGGCCTCGGCAGGAGTCAGCGGCGCGATCAGGGCAAGGCCACGAAGCGCAGCCGCACCAGTTGGCGCACCGACCGCGCGCCGCGCGCATCGCCGATGGCGAGCAGCCGGTACGGCCCATCGGCGACGTCGAGCGGCTTGCCGTTACACGTCGCGGCGACAAGCACCGGCGCGTTGCCGAGCGTCCGCTCGATCTCGCCGAGCGTGAATACCGCGCGGTAGCCGTCGGCGGCTTCGGCGACGATCAACTGGCGCAGCGCATCGCCCCTCACCGCCTCGGCCGACGGCAGGCCCGCACGCGCCGCAACATCGGCGAGCCACGCCCCGTCGCAGGTCAGCGGTTGTCCATGAATCAGCCAAGCGCCGCGCGCGGGGGGCAGACCTGCAAGCGCGGCGGGATCGATCTCGACGGTCATGGGCAGCGCAGCGACCGCGGCGGCGACAAGTGCGGCAAACATTATTTCACTCCGAAGCCGCGCGCCTTGAAGGCCGCACGCGCCTTCGCGCCTTCGAGATAGGCGACGAAAGCGCGCGCCTCGGGGTCGGTCGTCCCGGCTATCAGCGCGACAGGATAAACGATCGGCGGGTGACTGCGCGCCGGAAAGGTGCCGGCGACGGCGACCTTCGTCGACGCAAGTGCATCGGTCGCGTAGACGATCGCGGCGCGGGCTGCGCCGGTCTCGACGAAGGCCAGCGCGGCGCGGACGTTCTCGCCGCGCACGAGGCTCGACTGCACCGACGACCACACGCCGAGGCTGGTCAGCGCTGCCTTGGCGTATTTGCCGACGGGCACCGAATTGGGGTCGCCGGTGGCCCATTTGCCGTCGCCGACCAGACCGGCGAAGTCGAATCCGGGGCGGATGGCGATCGTCCGGGGCGCGGTCGCGGGTACGACGAGAACGAGCGTGTTCGACAGCAGCGCGCGACGGCTCGGCGCGTCGATGAGGTTTTTCGCTGCGAGATAATCCATCCATGCCGCGTCGGCGGAAAGGAAAATCGCCGCCGGCGCCCCTGCCTCGATCTGGCGCGCCAGTGCCGACGACGCGCCGAACACCAAGGTGGGGCGCGGGCGGCCGGTCGCGGCATAGCCGTCGGCGACATCGTTCATCGCTTCGGTCAGGCTCGACGCCGCGAAGACGCGCAGCGGCGCGGCCGCGGTGGGCGACAGGCCGAGCAGCGCGCCAACGATCAGTGCAATCGCCGTTCTCAGCCCGCCCATGAGCACTCCGTTATATTCGGCGCGATACATCGCACGACGCGGGGACGACCGACAAGGATTTTCGGCCATGCCCGGGGCCGCAGCGCCGCAGTGTCCGCACCGACCCGACGACGCTCGTGTCACCCGCTGTTGCGCAGCCCGGCTGCGATGCCGTTGATGCTGAGGTGGATGCCTTCGGCGATGCGCTCGTCGGTGTCGCCGCCGCGCCGCCGCCGGATCAGCTCGACCTGCAGCTCGTTCAAGGGGTCGATGTAGGGCAGGCGCATCCGCACCGCCTGTTGCAGCGCGGGGGTGCGGTCCAGCAGCTCGGCCTCACCGGTAAGCGCCAGCAGCGCGTCGCGCGTCGTCTCCCAGCCGCTCGTGATCCGCGCGAACACGCGGTCGCGCAGCGCCGCGTCGGGAACGAGCGTGGCGTAACGCGCCGCGACGCGCATGTTCGACTTCGCAAGCACCATTTCGAGGTTCGACAGCGTCGCGGCGAGGAACGGCCACGCCGCGACCATCTCCGCCAGCAGCCCCCGGTCGGCAAAGGCCGCCAGCGCGCTGCCGGCACCGTACCAGCCCGGCAGCATGATCCGCGCCTGTGCCCAGCTGAAGACCCAGGGGATCGCGCGCAGATCCTCGATGCGGTCGCTGGCGGTGCGCGACGCCGGACGCGAGCCGATCTTAAGCTCGGCGATCTCCGTAATCGGTGTCGCGGCGCGAAAGAAAGCGTTGAAGCCCGGCGTTTCGTACACCAGCGCGCGATAGTCGCGGTACGCCGCCGCGCTGATATCGCGCATCGCGTCATAAAAACGCGCCGCGTCGGCGGCCCCGACGGCGGGCGGCGCAAGGCTGGCGAGCAGCGTCGCGGCGGCCATCGTCTCGAGGCTCGCCTCCGCCGCAGCGGGCGTGCCGTATTTCGAGGCAATGACCTCGCCCTGCTCGGTGATGCGGATACGGCCCACGACAGTGCCCGGCGGCTGGGCACGGATGGCGTCGAACGCCGGCCCGCCGCCGCGCCCGACCGCGCCGCCGCGCCCGTGGAACAGCTGGAGCGCGATCCCCGCGTCGGCGAAGACATCGCGGATCGCCAGCGCGCCCTCGTGCAGCGACCAGTTCGAGGTCAGATAGCCACCGTCCTTGTTCGAGTCCGAATAGCCGACCATGACCTCCTGAAAGCCGCGCGCCCGCGCCAGCGCGGCGGCCCGCGGGCGGTCGAGAAAGGCGCGCATGACCGCTGGGGCGGCCTGCAAATCCTCGATCGTCTCGAACAGCGGCACCGCCATCACCGGGCAGGCCGGCGGCGTATCGCCGGCGCCGGGACGGAACAGCCCGACCTCCTTGAGCAGCACATAGACTTCGAGGAGGTTGGCGACGCCGCTGGCCTTGGAGATGATATAGGCGCGGATGCATTCGGGGCCGTAGCGGGCGTGCGCCGACGCCGCGGCACGCAGGATCGCCATCTCCTTCGCGGTCTCGTCGGAATAGGCGGCGGAGGGCACCGACAGCAGGCGCGGCTGTGCGAGGTCGTCGCCCAGCAGCGCGATGCGTGCGTCTTCGTCGAGCGCCTCGTAGTCCGCCGCGACGCCCGCGACACGCAGCAGCTCGGCGACGACGCGCGCATGGACGTCGGCGTTCTGTCGCAGGTCGAGTGTCGCGAGGTGGAAGCCGAAGGTCCGAACCGCCTGGCGCAGCGTCGCGAGGCGACCCGCTGCGACGACCGCCGCGCCGTTGGCGGTCAGCGACGCGCCGACCGTCGCGAGGTCGTCGAGCAGCCCGTCCGGGTCGGCATAGGCTGCAGCAGCGACGCGGGCGGGGAGCGGCGGCGCACGCCCGGCGAGCCGCGCATGGGTCGCCGCCGTGCGCGCATAGACGCCGGTCAGCGCCCGGCGGTAGGGTTCGTCGGCGCGGCTTGCGGTGGTGTCGCCCGACGCATCGGCGAGTGCCGCGAGGGCGGGCGAGACGGGCGCGAGCGACGCCGAGATCGACAGCTCGGCCCCGAGCGCATTGAGTTCGGACAGGTAATGGCCGAGCGCCACCGCCGCGCCCTTGCTCAGCGCCGCCTCGAGCGTCGCCGCATCGACGTTGGGGTTGCCGTCGCGGTCGCCGCCGATCCAGTTGCCCGGCCGCAGGAAGGGCGGCAGCGGTGCGCCGAGCAGCCGTTCCCAGCGCGCGTGCAGCGCCGGCAGCACCGGCAGGACGTTCGCCGCCAGCATCGCCACGGCATTGTCGATCTCGTCGGCGACGACGGGGCGCACCGCGCGTAGCGGTCGCGTCTGCCACAACAGGGTGATCTGGCGCACCAGCTCGGCCTCGGTGCCGGGTTCGCACCAGCCCGTCGCGCAGTCGCCGAGCAGGGCACCGATGGCTGCTTCGCGGTCGATCATCGACTTGCGGCGCACTTCGGTCGGGTGCGCGGTCAGCACCGGCGCGATCAGCGCTCGGTCGAGCAGCGCGCGCACCTCCGCCTTGCCGATACCGTCGGCCTCGAGAACGTCGAGCGCGCCGCCGAGTGTCGCTTCGCGCCGCGTCTCGGGGGGCGCAGCGCGGTCCTCGGCGAGGTTGGCAAGGCGCGAGAACAACAGAAAACCGCGCACGAACTTGAGCGTATCGCCGAGATTGAGCGCCGCGAGGCGGGCGCTCAACGCGGTCCGCTCCGCGTCCGCCCCATCGCTGCGATGCACCGCCACCGAGGCGCGCCGGATGCCCTCGATGGCAGCGAAGACCGCATCGCCCTCCGCCGAACGGATGACGTCGCCGAGCAGACGTCCGAGATAGCGCACGTCGGCGCGGTCGGGGTTGGCATTGTCCATCGGACGGCTCCGCTGATGCGCGCCCCATAGGCGGGCAAGCCCGCGCGCGTGTCGAGTCCCTTCCCGCGCCGATCCCGTGCGAACAGAGTGAACCGTCAGGTCATCTCGCTCGGATCGAAGTTGAGCTCGAATGCCTTCCACGCGTCGAACATGTCGGGCGGCAGCTTGAGCGGCGAGCAGCGCAGCACGGCACGAACAGCGGTATCGGCGAAGGCCTTGGCATAGGCCGCGTTGCCGCTCGTGCCGCCGGTTTGCGACACCACCGACGGTCGCCCGACGACGCTGCCGTCCTTCGCCATCTGGATCGACAGCACGACGGTCATCTTGCGGACATCCGCCCGGCCGATCGGCGGGTTCCAGCACGGCGCGATCTGCGAGCGGATCGCGGCGGCGAGGCTTGCCGTGGCGCGCGCGTCGAGCTTCGCCGACTTGGGTATCTGCAGCGCGATGGCCTTGGCGAAGGCGTCGGGATCGCGGACTTTCTTCGGGGCCTTGGGCAGCGCCTTGTCGATGAGATTGCTCAGTTCGGCGGTGTCGAGACGCTCGACCGGCTTCTCGACGGGCTTTTCGGGTTTGGCCTTGCTGGGCTTGGCCTTTGCTTCGGGAGGCTTGGCTTCGACCGGCTTGGGGTCAGGCACCGGGTCGGGTTTCAGCGCCGCGACAGGCTCGGACGCGGGCGTGGGCGGCGTCGGTGTCGGATCGACGGCCGGCGGCGGCGGCGCGGTCTCCTGCGGCGCGGCGGCCTTCGACGGCTGCGGGCGCTCGGTGACGCGCGTCTGTGGGGCGACCGCGACGAGTTCGACCGGGATCGCCTCCTCAGGGGCCGGCACCACCGGCAGCGCCGCCCAGCCGAGCGACAGCACCGCGAACAGCAGGACGTGGAGCGCGCCCGCGCCGAGCAGCGCCTGGCGCTCGGTCACGGCGCGGCGCCGCCCATCGCGATCGGCGCGGCGGCACGCTTCGGCGTAGCGGCCCCGCTGACCAGCGCGACATGGGTGAAGCCCGCCGCCGACACTTCGCCGACGACCGCCATCACCGCGCCGTAGCCGAGCGCCTTGTCGGCGCGGACATAGACGCGCGCCGCATCGCTCCGCGCAGCGCGGATGGCGGCGAGTTTCGCGCCGAACGCGTCGGGGGCGATCTTCAGCTCGTCGATGAACACGCCGCCGTCGCGCTTGAGCGAGACCTGCACCGGCGTGTCGTCGGATTTGAGCGCACCCGCCTTGCTGTCCGGCAGGTCGACGGGCACGCCGGTCACCAGCAGCGGCGCGGTGACCATGAAGATAATCAGCAGCACCAGCATCACATCGACCATCGGCGTGACGTTGATCTCCGCCATCGGCGCGCGGCGGCCGCGATGGGGGGGCGAGATCACTTCTCCTCCATCCCGTCGAGCTGGCGCGACAGCAGCCCGTGGAATTCCTCGGCGAAGGCGCTCAGCCGCGCTTCGAGCCGCCCGATGCCGTGGAGCAGGCGGTTGTAGCCGATGACCGCCGGGATCGCCGCGAACAGCCCGATGGCGGTCGCGAACAGCGCCTCGGCGATGCCCGGCGCGACCACCGCGAGCGTCGTGTTCTGCGACGCCGCGATGCCGGTGAAGCTGCGCATGATCCCCCACACCGTGCCGAACAGCCCGACGAACGGCGCGACCGAGCCGATGGTGGCCAGCACGCTCAGCCGGTCGCCGAGATCGTCGATCTCGCGCGCGATGGCGACGCCGAGGATCGAGGTCAGCCGTGCGCGGACCCCCTCGCGGTCGATGCGGCCCTTGGCGAGACTGCGGCGCCACTCGTTCATTCCCGCGACGAACAGCTTTGCCGACGGGTGATGCGCCTTGGCGGCAGGGTCGTAGAGCGCGTCGAGGCTGTCGGCCTTCCAGAACCAGTCCTCGAACGATTTGGCCTGGCCATTGATGGCGCGCAGCCGCCGGCTGCGCTCGAGGATGATCGCCCACGACCAGACGCTCGCGGCGAGGAGCAGCAGCATCACTGCCTTGACGACGAGGTCGGCCTGCAAAAACAGTGCCCACGGGCTGAGGTCGGCGGCGAGTTTGGCGACGGGTTGCATCAGGTCTCCGTATCGGCGGCGGCGCGCAACGCCTCGAAACGCGCCGCCCAGTCGCGCGGTTGCCGCTGCGGACGCCCACCCGCATCGAGCCATGCCGCGGTGACGGTTGCATCGGTCAGCACCGCGCCGTTGCAGGTGATCGTCTGCTGCATCACGCAAGCGGCCGCGCGGACCCGGACGATCCGGCTTTCGACCGTCAGCGCGTCGTGCAGCCGCGCCGGGCGCAAATAGCGGATGGCGATGTCGGCGACCGCCCAATAGCCCTCGCCCGCGCTGTGCTGCGCGCGCTGGTCGATGCCGAGGCCGCGCAGCATGTCCGAGCGCGCGCGTTCCATGTAGCGCAGGTAGTTGGCGTGATAGACCACCCCGGTCATATCGGTGTCTTCGAAATACGCCGTGACGGCGAAGCGATGGCGGCCGCGGTCGAGGTCGGGGGCACCGGAAGCGGGGTCGGGTTGCGGGTGCATCACCGCGCCCGTCCTAGCCGCGCGCGGCGCACACGGAAAGGCCGCGCGGACTCGGTCCGGCGCGGCCCCTGTCCGTTATACCGTGTGCGTCAGGCGGCGACGACCGCGCGGCGGCGGCGCAACGCCGCACCGGTCAGCCCGAAACCGCCGATCATCAGTGCCCACGTCGCGGGCTCAGGCACCGACGGCGCGGCGACGCCGCCGATGCCGACGGTCAGGCCGTGCCAATTCTCGTCGGTATCGGTGAACGAGATCGAGCTGAACGTGCCGAGGAAGCGCAGGATGCCGTGGACTTCGCCGCTGCCGACGAAGGTGTTGCCCGCGCCCTGCGAAAAGGTGCCGCAACCCCAGTAGCCGCAGCCCTCGCTGACCTTCTCGAACGGCTGGCTGAACGCCGCGACGTTACCGTTCCAGCTGACGAACGCGATATACGGGTTGGTCACCGCCTGGCTGAACGTGATCGTCTTCAAGCCACCGGCGGCAAGCGAAACCATCTCTGCAGCGGGCGGCGCGTTCGACACGTCGCCGCTGGTGTACGGCGCTGCGCCCGGGTTGGGCTCGGTGAAATAATTGGTCTCGGCCGGCTGGCCGGTCTGCACGAAGTTGATCGGCTCGCCGCTCGTCGACAGGGTCAGGCCGAGCGTCGTCGCACCGCTGGTGATCGTGCCGCTGGCGACTGTCGTGGTCGCGCCGGTCCAATCGGCCCACGCGACGACGACGCCATTGGCGGCGGTCGTGGCGAGCAGCATGACTGCAACGGCAGCGACGGTGGTGAAACGCATGATAAAATCCCTTGAACGCTTGAGCCGGAGATCGTGCCGGCCGCGCAGCAAGACTCGTGCCAGATAGTCAAGCCGTTGAACTACAAGCTTATTGTCATCGCCAGCGACCGACAGGTGTAAGATTCCCCGACAGTTGCGGGCTGCGACGGGCTATCGCGGGCCGCGCGACATCAATGCCCTACTGGACTGCCGAATCGCCGGGCGGGAGTTGAATCGTTTGCGCCTCCGAAACGTCCGCGACCTCGTCGAGCGCGCGCAGGCGAGCGATGGCGTCCGGATCCGATGTGCCCGTCACCATGTTGAGTTCGCGCAGATGCTGCCCGACCTTCAAGCCGGCGCGCTCGAGGCGACCGATCGTGTCGAAGGGCGCATCGCCGCGCAGGGTTACCACAAGCTCAGCCATCGCCTTCTCCCTCGACCGGTCTGCGGGCATAACGCCCGGCGCGCCACGTTGGGGTCAGGATAGTCCCGCGCTCAGACGTGGACCAGACCGGCGCCCACGTCGCTTGCCGGCAACGGCAGGTGTCGCGTGCGCCCAGTCAGCGCGCGCCACAGAGCGATACCGCGCAGCGTCGGCGACGACTGCGCGAGCAGTGCGGCGATCCCCGCGACGTGCGGTGTTGCCATGCTGGTCCCGCTGATCGTCTTGTAGCGCAGCGGCAGCGGCCAGCTCGAGAAGACGTCGACGCCCGGTCCGGCGATCTCGACCTTGCCGCCGCACGAAAAGACCGCGATCCGGAGATGGTCGTCGACTGCCGCGACCGACATGATCGTCGGCGAATTTCCGGGCGAACCGGTCGGCGCGATGGTACCGGGGCGGCGGCTCTCATTACCCGCCGCCGCGACGATCAGGCATCCCGCGTTGAGCGCCGCCTGCCCCGCCTGCGTATAGAAGGCGGCCGGGCCGCCGGGGGCACCGAGCGACATGCTGATCACCGGGCAGCGGTTGGCGACCGCCCAGTTCATGCCGGCAAGCACCGTCGCGCTGGTACCGCTGCCGGTGTTCGACAGCACTTTGCCCACGAAGATCGACGCCTCCGACGCGATCCCGTAGCGCGGCACGCCGGCCGGTGCGCGCGGACCGCATGCCGTGCCCATGCAATGCGTGCCGTGGCCGAAGACATCCAGCGCGGTCTGTCCAAAGATGAAGGATGCCTGCGCGACCGGGCGACCGGCAAAATCAGGGTGCGGGAAGTAGAAGCCCGTGTCGAGCACGGCGACCTTGATGCCGCGCCCGGTCAGCGGATTGGTCGCCGCACCGGTCGCCTGCAGGCCCCACGTCGCGGCGAGCGCTGCCGCATCGACGGTCCCCGGCGCCGCCGCGGCCGCGTCACCTGCCTGATCGAGCCAGTCGGCGCCGATCCGCGCGCTGGCGGCGGCAAAGCCGCGAAGATACTCTCCCAAGTCGCGCGCCGATGGGAACACGAAGGTTTCGGGTTCGATCGTCGCGATCGGGTTGGTCGCATCGGCTGCCATGGTCGCGACCATGCCGCGCGCCTCGGGCTCGGCCGACAGCAGGGCCACGCCGAGTTCGGGGAACAGCACAGACTGGGCATCGCCGAGCGCGGCGAAGTCGACGATGCCGTCATCGAAATCCTCGGCGCTGGCGACGCGCGCGCCCGCATTGAAGCCAAGGCTCCTGGCGACCCCTGCCGCCTCGTCGCGCGCGTAGGTGACGATCGAGCGACCGGTCAGGAAGGCGTTTCCCGCTGCCGGATCGCCGCCATCGGCGGCTGCGGCAGCGAGCATCTCGTCGACGCTGGCATCGAGCGGGGGCGGCATCATCGAAGGTCTCCAGCTAGGGGGCGGAACTTCGACGCAACAACCGACGGGGCACTTGGCCGTAACGCGGACGATACGGCGGCTTGGTAAAGAATTCGTGACGATGGCGATACGAGATCCGGACGATACGAACCCCGACGCCGTTGCCGCGCCACTCGCCTTGCATCCCCCCGACCCCCATGCTAACCGCCGCCGCGTCAACGCCGGGGGCCTCATGGGCCTCGCGCCGACACTTTAGCCATTTCTCCTTGGGCGAGGTTCGTGGAAACATCGGGCGGCATCGTTGCTGGACTGCCGGGACGCTATGCGACCGCCTTGTTCGACCTCGCGCGCGAGGGAAAGTCGCTCGACGCGGTGTCGGCGAGCCTTGCGACGCTCAAGGGCGCGCTGGCCGAATCGGCGGACCTGCGGACGCTCGCCGCGAGCCCGCGCCTCGACCGCGCGAGCGCCGCAAAGGGCATCGCCGCTGTCGCGGGCGAACTCGGCCTCGACCCGCTGACGACGAACTTCCTGGGTGTCCTCGCTGCCAATCGCCGCCTGTCGTCGCTGGGCCAGGTCATCCGCGACTTCGACGCGCTCGCCGCCCGCCAGCGCGGCGAGACGACGGCGACGGTCACCAGCGCCCACCCACTCGACGAAGCGCAGCAGGCGGCGCTCAAGTCGCAGCTTCGGAAGCGTCTCGGGCGCGACGTTGCGCTCGACCTCATCGTCGACAAATCGATTCTCGGCGGGCTCGTCGTCCGCACCGGCTCGCAGCTCATCGACAGCTCGCTCGCCACCCGACTGAACACCCTCGCTCACGCGATGAAAGGCTGACGGCGCAAGCTGTCACAGGAAAGGCTGACAATGGACATCCGCGCCGCGGAAATTTCTCGCGTTATCAAGGATCAGATCGCGTCGTTCGGCAACGAGGCCGAGGTTTCCGAAGTCGGTCAGGTGCTGTCGGTCGGCGACGGCATCGCGCGCGTCCACGGCCTCGACAACGTCCAGGCGGGCGAGATGGTCGAGTTTCCCGGCGGCCTCAAGGGCATGGCGCTCAACCTCGAAGCCGATAACGTCGGCATCGTGATCTTCGGCTCCGACGCCGGCGTCAAGGAGGGCGACACCGTCAAGCGCACCGGCACGATCGTCGACGTCCCCGTCGGCAAGGGTCTGCTCGGGCGCGTCGTTGACGGCCTCGGCAACCCGATCGACGGCAAAGGACCGCTGACCGACGTGACGCGCAGCCGCGTCGAGGTCAAAGCCCCCGGCATCATCCCGCGCAAGTCGGTCAACGAGCCGATGCAGACCGGCCTCAAGGCGCTCGATGCCCTCGTCCCCGTCGGGCGCGGCCAGCGCGAGTTGATCATCGGCGACCGCCAGACCGGCAAGACCGCCGTCGCCATCGACACCTTCATCAACCAGAAGGTCACCAACGAGCAGGCGGGCACCGACGACAGCAAGAAGCTGTTCTGCATCTACGTCGCGATCGGCCAGAAGCGCTCGACCGTCGCGCAGATCGTCCGCGCGCTCGAAGAGAACGGCGCGATGGACTATTCGATCGTCGTCGCCGCGACGGCGTCGGAGCCCGCGCCGCTGCAGTTCCTCGCGCCCTATACCGGCTGCACGATGGGCGAGTATTTCCGTGACAACGGCATGCACGCGGTCATCGTCTACGACGATCTGTCGAAGCAGGCGGTCGCGTATCGCCAGATGTCGCTGCTGCTGCGCCGCCCGCCGGGCCGCGAGGCCTATCCCGGCGACGTCTTCTATCTCCACTCGCGTCTGCTCGAGCGCGCCGCCAAGATGAGCGACGCGCACGGCAATGGCTCGCTGACCGCGCTGCCGATCATCGAGACGCAGGCGGGGGACGTGTCGGCGTACATCCCGACCAACGTCATCTCGATCACCGACGGGCAGATCTTCCTCGAGACCGAGCTATTCTACCAGGGCGTCCGCCCGGCGATCAACGTCGGGCTGAGCGTCAGCCGCGTCGGCTCTGCGGCGCAGACCAAGGCGATGAAGAAGGTCGCCGGGTCGATCAAGCTCGAACTCGCGCAGTACCGCGAAATGGCGGCGTTCGCGCAGTTCGGCTCGGACCTCGACGCCAGCACGCAGAAGCTGCTCAACCGCGGCGCACGGCTGACCGAGCTGCTCAAGCAGGGCCAGTTCAAACCGATGCCTTTCGAGGAGCAGGTCGTCAGCATCTTCGCGGGCGTCAACGGCCATTTGGACGCAATCCCCGCCAAGCAGGTGACGCGCTTCGAGGGCGCGCTGCTGTCGATGATGCGCTCCGACCACGCCGATCTGCTGACCGCGATCCGCACGTCGAAGGACATTTCGGACGACAGCAAGAAGAAGCTCAACGAGGTCATCGGCGGCTTCGCGAAGTCGTTCGCGTGACGCGGCGCAGCGCGTTGCAGGCGAAGTAGATGGCCAGCCTCAAAGCCCTCAAGGTCCGCATCGCTTCGGTGAAGTCGACGCAGAAGATCACCAAGGCGCTCAAGATGGTCGCCGCCGCCAAGCTGCGCCGCGCGCAGGAGGCGGCCGAGGCCGCGCGTCCGTATTCGGAGCGCATGGCCGCCGTCATGGCGTCGCTGGGCAGCCGCGTCACCGTCGGTCCGGAGTCGCCGCGCCTGCTCGCGGGCACCGGGCAGGACCAGACCTATCTGCTCGTCGTCGTCACTTCGGAGCGCGGGCTTGCGGGCGGTTTCAACACCAACATCATCCGCCTCGCACGCCGCCGCGCCGACGAACTCGCGAGCCAGGGCAAGGCCGTCAAGCTGCTGCTGGCGGGCAAGAAGGGCCGCGCAGCGTTCGCGCGCAGCCACCGCGAGGCGATCCTCGACACGCTCGACCTGACCCACGGCAAGCCGCTGGCGTTCACCGAGGCGCAGGCGATCGCGGCGCAGGTCATCGCGCGCTTCGAAGCGGGCGAGTTCGACGTGGCGGAACTGTTCTTCTCGAAGTTCCGTTCGGCGCTGGTGCAGGAGCCGACGCTCGTCCGCCTGATCCCGGCAGCGCTTCCCGCGACCACCGACGCCGCCCCCGCCGACCCGATGGGCGCGGTCATCGAGTACGAGCCCGACGAGGAAACGATCCTCGCCGACCTGCTGCCACGCAACATCGGCGTGCAGGTGTTCCGCGCTATGCTCGAGAATCAAGCGAGCTTCTTCGGCGCGCAGATGAACGCGATGGAGAATTCGACCAACAACGCCGGCGACATCATCAAGCGGCTGACGGTAACCTACAACCGCACGCGGCAGGCGGCGATCACCAAGGAACTCATCGAGATCATCTCCGGGGCGGAGGCGATCTAATGCGCGACAATCCCGAAGTCACCAACGCTGACTGAAGGGCGTCGTAGTGCTCGGCCTGTTCGCCGTCGCGCTTTCGACGCAACACTAGGTTTCAAGAGGAAGTTCGACATGGCCACCCAGCCCACCACCAACAACGTCGGGCGCGTCGCGCAGGTTATCGGCGCGGTCGTCGACGTGCAGTTCGATACCGACCTGCCGGCGATCCTGAGCGCGCTTGAGACGAAGATCGAGGACCGCCGCCTCGTCCTCGAGGTCGCGCAGCATCTTGGCGAGAACACCGTGCGCACCATCGCGATGGACGCCACCGACGGCCTCGTGCGCGGACAGGAGGTCATCGACACCGGCAGCCAGATCCGCGTCCCCGTCGGTCCGGCGACGCTGGGCCGCATCCTCAACGTCATCGGCGAGCCGATCGACGAGCGCGGCCCGGTCAATGCCGAGACGACGATGCCAATCCACGCCGAAGCCCCACTGTTCATCGATCAGGCGACCGACAGCTCGATTCTCGTCACCGGCATCAAGGTCATCGACTTGATCGCCCCCTACGCCAAGGGCGGCAAGATCGGGCTGTTCGGCGGCGCGGGGGTCGGCAAGACCGTGCTGATTCAGGAGCTGATCAACAACATCGCCAAGGGCCACGGCGGCACCTCGGTGTTCGCGGGCGTCGGCGAGCGGACGCGCGAGGGCAACGACCTGTACCACGAGTTTCTTGAGGCGGGCGTCATCGCCAAGGACGCCGACGGCAACGCGACCTCCGAGGGGTCGAAGGTCGCGCTGGTGTACGGCCAGATGAACGAGCCGCCAGGCGCGCGCGCCCGCGTTGCGCTGTCGGGCCTGACCAACGCCGAATATTTCCGCGATGTCGAGGGGCAGGACGTGCTGTTCTTCGTCGACAACATCTTCCGCTTCACCCAGGCCGGTTCGGAAGTGTCGGCGCTGCTCGGGCGTATCCCGAGCGCGGTGGGCTACCAGCCGACGCTCGCCACCGACATGGGCGGGCTGCAGGAGCGCATTACCTCGACCAACAAGGGCTCGATCACCAGCGTTCAGGCGATCTACGTCCCCGCCGACGATTTGACCGATCCGGCGCCTGCGACGTCGTTCGCCCACTTGGACGCGACGACCACGCTGAGCCGCGCGATCTCCGAGCTCGGCATCTACCCCGCCGTCGACCCGCTCGATTCGACCAGCCGCGTCCTCGAGCCGCGCACCGTCGGCGACGAGCACTACGCCGTCGCGCGCTCGGTTCAGGAGGTGCTGCAGAAGTACAAGTCGCTGCAGGACATCATCGCGATCCTCGGGATGGATGAGCTGTCGGAGGACGACAAGTTGACCGTCAGCCGCGCGCGCAAGATCCAGCGCTTCCTCAGCCAGCCGTTCTTCGTCGCCGAGATCTTCACCGGCACGCCGGGCGTCTTCGTCGCGGTCGAGGACACGATCAAGGGCTTCAAGGCGATCGTCGCGGGCGAATACGACCACCTGCCCGAGGCGGCGTTCTACATGGTCGGCACGATCGAGGACGCGGTCAAGAAGGGCCAGCGGCTGGCGGCGGAAGCGGCGTGATGGCCGACACCGTCCACTTCGAACTCGTCTCCCCCGAGCGCCTGTTGCGCTCGGTCGATGTCTTCATGGTCGTCGTCCCCGGTTCGGAGGGCGATTTCGGCGTGCTGCCCGGCCATGCGCCGCTGATGTCGACGATCCGCCCCGGCACCATCGCGGTCTATCCCAACAGCATGACCGACGTGCCCGAGCGTATCTTCATCGACGGCGGCTTCGCCGAAGTATCGGCGACCGGGCTGACGGTGCTTGCCGAGAGCGCGACGCCGGTCGGCGAGATCGATGTCGAGGCGACGGCGCGCGGGCTGGCGGCGTCGCGCGAGACGCTGCGGACCGCGGGCGGCGAAGTCGAGGTTGCGGCGGCGGGGAAGCGTGTCGCGGCGTTCGAGGCGATGCAGGCGGCGGTGGTCAACTAGGGCACCGCGTCGTCGCGGGGCTGGGAAGCGAGCGGCGGTCGGGTTAGGGTCGGTGAGACCCCTCCGGAGTGAGCGCCCGATGAAATATCTCCACACGATGATCCGCGTCAGCGACCTCGACGCGAATCTGCGCTTCTTCGATCTGCTCGGTCTCAAGGAAGTCCGGCGCATCGACAATCAGGGCGGGCGCTTCACGCTGATCTTCCTTGCCGCTCCGGGCGACGAGGCGGCGCAGGTCGAGCTGACGCACAACTGGGACCCCGAGGTCTATACCGGGGGGCGGAATTTCGGGCATCTCGCCTATGCCGTCGAGGATATCCACGCGGCGTGCGCGCGGCTGATGGATGGCGGGGTGATGATCAACCGCCCGCCGCGCGACGGGCGCATGGCGTTCGTGCGTTCGCCCGACGGGATCTCGGTCGAGCTGCTGCAGGCGGGCGGCGCGCTGACGCCGGCCGAGCCGTGGCTGTCGATGCCCAATACGGGGGTCTGGTGATGAAGGGCCTTGCCGCCGCTGCGTCCACCCGCGCCACGGCGACCGGCGTCGCTGCCACCGGCGCTGCAGCAACCGGAGCGAACGCGACCGGGGTGGCGGCGACGGGCAGCCACGCGATCGGCGCGCTTGCCGTAGGGGCCGTCGCGATCGGCGCACTGGCGATCGGCCGACTGGCCATCGGGCGGCTGACGGTGCGCCGCGCAAGGATCGGCGATCTCGAGGTGGGAACGCTGCGCATCGGCCGTTTGATCATCGATTCGGAGGCACAGCGGTGACACTCGAAGTCGTTCAAATCCCCGTGCTGAGCGACAATTACGTCTATCTCGTGCACGATGCCGCGAGCGGTGCGACGGCGGTCATCGATCCCGCCGTCAGCGAGGCCGTACTTGCTGCGGCGGCGGCGCGGGGGTGGACGATCACCGACATCCTCAACACCCACTGGCACCCCGATCATGTCGGCGGCAATCTGGCGATCAAGGCCGCGACGGGCTGTCGAATCACCGGCCCCGTCGGTGAGGCAACGCGCATCCCCGGCATCGACCGCGCGGTCGGCGACGGCGATCGCGTTGAACTCGGCGGCAGCATCGCGCAGGTCCTCGACGTCGGCGGGCATACGGCGGGGCACAACGCCTATTGGTTCGCGGACGACGGCGTCCTGTTCTGCGGCGACACGCTGTTCGCGCTCGGCTGCGGGCGGCTATTCGAGGGGACGCCCGCGCAGATGCATGCATCACTCGCGCGGCTGATGGCGCTGCCCGATGATACGATGGTCTATTGCGCGCATGAGTACACGCAGGCGAATGCGCGTTTCGCGGTGACCGTCGAGCCTGCGAATGCGGCTCTGGCGGCGCGGGCGATCGAGATCGACGCGGCGCGCGCCGCAGGACAGCCGACCGTCCCGTCAACGATCGGTCTCGAACGCGCCACCAATCCGTTCGTGCGCGCCGCCACGGTTGCCGAATTCGCGGCGCGGCGTGCGGCCAAGGACGCGTTTCGCGCGTAATCGACGGTTCAGGCGGCGCAGCGCACGCTCAGCGTCGAAACGGAGACCGAAGATGCGACTGTTGCCCCTGCTCGTCCTCGCCGCCGCGATGCCTGCCGCCGCTGCGGTCCCAGACGGGGCGGTCAAGGATTGCCTGCAGGCCTCGCGCATTCAAAACCAGCGGATCGTCGATGATCATACCATCTTGTTCCGCGAAGGTAGCAGGTGGTACCGCAACGACATCCTGAGCGGCTGCCCCGGCATGGACCCCGAGAAGTCGTTGCGCGTCGCCGCGCCGAGCGCCCAGCTCTGTTCGGGCGATCCGGTCACGGTTTTCGAGCGGGTCAGCAACTTCACCTATGGGGCCTGTCCACTCGGCAAGTTCACCGCGATCCCCAATCCCGGCGCGCCGCCTCGCCCACGCTGAACGGGGTTCGTAAGGAAATTTTGCTCCACACTTGAATCACGCTCCAGTTTAGATATATCGTGAAAATCGACATATCGAAATGGAGTTACGATACATGTTTTTTCACCACCTTCACCGCGGCCAGCACGGTCACGGTCCCGGTCACCACTTTGGCGGACGCCACGGGCGGCGCGGACGGATGTTCCAGCACGGCGACCTCCGCCTACTCATCCTGTCGCTGATCGCCGAGACGCCACGCCACGGCTATGAACTGATCCGCGAGATCGAGGCGCGCCTCGGCGGGGCCTATGCGCCGTCGCCCGGCGTCGTCTACCCCACGCTGACGATGCTCGAAGAGCTCGGCTATGTGCGCTCGGAGACCACCGAAGGCAGCAAGCGCCAGTATACGATCACCGAGGCGGGTGCGGCGCACCTCGCCGACAACGCTGCGACCGTCGAGGCGATCATGGCGCGCATGGCGGAGGCCGGCGGGGACGGCGACTTCACCCCGCGCATCCTGCGTGCCATGGCGAACCTGCGCTTCGCACTCAAGCTGCGCCTGGGTCGCGGCGGCATCGACGACGCCCAGGCGACGCGCATCGCGGCGGTGCTCGACGCGGCCGCGCTCGACATCGAACGGAGCTGAACCGATGCACGGCGCCCCGAGCGCGACGGCGACGGTGCCGACTCCCCACGCCTCGCGCTATCTCCAGCAGCTGTGCAAGCACTGGAGCCACCGCTTCGAGACCGAGTTCGATGCGGCGCGGGGCAAGGTCAATTTCGGCGCGGGTGCGGCGCATTTCGCAGCTGCTCCTGCGGCGTTGACGCTGACCCTTCACGCCAGCGACGCGAGCGGCCTCGCGCGGTTGGAAGGGGCAGTCGCCGACCATCTCAAACGCTTCGCCTTCCGCGAGGACCCTGGTCGTCGAGTGGCGGCCCGTCTGAACCGGCTGGCGGCGCGGCGCGCGCGGCGCTAGAGCGGGCTAATGGACATCGCCCGCATCCCCATCGGCCGCAACCCGCCGCACGATGTCAACGTCATCGTCGAGGTCCCGGCGGGCGGCGAGCCGGTCAAGTACGAGATGGACAAGGATTCGGGCGCGCTGTTCGTCGACCGCTTCCTCCACACCGCGATGTCGTATCCCGGCAATTACGGCTTCATTCCGCATACGCTGTCTGCCGACGGTGATCCCATCGACGTGCTGATCGTCGGCGAGACGCGCCTCGTTCCCGGTGCGGTGGTGCGCGTCCGCCCCATCGGCGCGCTGGTCATGGAGGACGAGGGCGGCGGCGACGAGAAGATCCTTGCGGTGCCCGTCGATGCGCTCCACCCGATCTATGCCGATGTCCGCAACCATAGCGACCTGCCGCCGCTGATTACGCGCCAGATCGCGCACTTCTTCCAGCACTACAAGGATTTGGAGGCGGGCAAGTGGGTCCGCGTCGGCGCGTGGGTCGATGCCGAAGGTGCGGCGCGGATGATCGTGGAAGCGATCGAGCGCGCCCGGTAGCGGTTACCGACTCAGCGACCTTGACCGACCTCGGCGACGACGGGGACGTCGAGCACCGCGTCGATCGCTGCGCCCACCGCAGCCATGCTCGCCATGCCGTCGACACGGGCTACCAGGCCCTTGGCTTCATAGTATGGCAGGATCGGCGCAGTCTTGGCGCGATACTCGGCCATGCGCGTCCGCACCGTCTCGGCAGTGTCGTCGGGGCGGCGCTTGAAGTCGTGGCTGCCGCAGACGTCGCAGCTTCCTGCAACGGCAGGCAGCTTGGTGCGATCATGGTATAGCGCGCCGCACCTGGCGCAGGTGAAGCGCCCGGTGATACGGTCGACCAGCGCATCCTCGTCGACCTCGAGTTCGACGACATGATCGAGGTGCAGCCCCTTCGCCGCAAGCATCGCGTCGAGCGCTTCGGCCTGCGCCTGCGTGCGCGGGTAGCCATCGAGGATGAAGCCGGGATGGCCGGCGGGTACATCGAGCCGCTCGGCGATCAGGCCGTTGACGATCTCGTCGCTGACCAGCTCCCCCGCGTCCATCACTGCCTTGGCGCGGCGGCCCATCTCCGAACCACTGGCGATCGCCGCACGCAGCATGTCGCCGGTCGACAACTGGACAAGGCCGCGTTCGGCGGTCAGGCGGACCGCCTGCGTGCCTTTGCCCGCGCCCGGAGGCCCGAGCAGGACAAGGATGATCAACGGCGATTTCCCCTGAGCTTGGACTTCTTGATGAGCCCCTCATATTGATGCGCGAGCAGATGCGATTGAATCTGCGCCACCGTATCCATCGTCACATTGACGACGATTAGCAAGCTCGTGCCGCCGATCGCCAGCGTGCCGAGGCCCATCTGCGCCGTCAGGAACTCGGGCAGAAGGCAGATCACCGTCAGGTAGGCGGCGCCGATCACCGTGATGCGTGTCAGCACATAATCGAGATATTCCGCCGTCCGCACGCCGGGCCGAATGCCGGGAACGAAACCGCCGTATTTCTTGAGATTGTCGGCGGTTTCCTCCGGGTTGAAAACGACGGCGGTGTAGAAGAAGCTGAAGAAGATGATCCCAGCCGCATACAGCGCCATGTAGAGCGGCTGGCCGTGCTGGAGTGCCGCCGTGACGGTCAGCAGCCAATCGGGGCCGTTACCGCCCCGTCCAGCAAACTGCGCGACGGTCAGCGGCATCAGCAGCAGCGACGATGCGAAAATCGGCGGGATGACGCCGCTGGTGTTGATCTTGAGCGGCAGGTGCGAGCTGTCGCCCTGGAACATCTTCGACCCGACCTGGCGCTTGGGATACTGGATCAGGATGCGGCGCTGAGCGCGCTCCATCAGGCAGATGAAGGCGATCGTCGCGAGCGCAATGACCGCGATCAGCACGAGGAAGCCGCCATTGATCGCGCCGGTACGCGCCTGTTCGAACAACTGCCCGATGCTGACGGGCAGGCGCGACACGATACCCGCCATGATGATCAAGCTGATGCCGTTGCCGATGCCGCGGCTGGTGATCTGCTCGCCGAGCCACATCAGGAACATCGTCCCGCCGATCAGCGTGATCACGGTGGTGATGCGGAAGAACCAGCCCGGATCGAGAACCGCACTCGCCCCCGAGCCACCCCAAGTCTCGAGCCCGACGGCGATGCCGTAGCCCTGGATCGCGGTGAGCAGCACGGTGCCGTAGCGCGTATACTGGTTGAGGCGCTTGCGCCCCGCCTCGCCGTCCTTCTTGAGCGTCGCGAGACTGGGGACGAGGCTGGTCATCAACTGGATGATGATCGAGGCCGTGATGTACGGCGTCACGCCCAATGCAATCAGCGACATGCGCGACAGCGCGCCGCCCGAGAACATGTTGAAATAGTCGAGCGCGCCGCCCTTGGTGGTGTCGAAGAGCGACTTGAGCGCGGTAGGATCGACGCCGGGCAGCGGCACGAACGACACCAGTCGGAAGACAATCAGCGCGCCGAGGGTGAACCACAGACGCTTCTTGAGCTCGGTCGCCTTGGAGAAGTTCGCGAAGCTGAGCTGCGCGGCGGCCATTTGTTGCGCGTTCGACGCCATGTTGTTCGCTCTTCCACCCGGTCGGCCGCTGGAGGGCGGCCCAAGCCACCTAGATAGGGGCAGGCATCGCCCCGCGCCATGGCCGCGACGCAAAACGGCCCGCGCGGGTGCGCGGGCCGGAAGTCTTACGCCTTGGGACGGCCTGTCCGGCCGCGCGCGGCGCGTTCCGCAGCGATCGCCTTGGGACCAGCGAGCGGCTTGCGCTCGCCCTTAGCCTTGGCATCGCGGGCCGAAGCACGCGCGACCTTCTGCGCATCGCGGTCGAGCGGCTCGGGCTTCGCGACGGGCAACTCGATGCTGCCGCCGATTGCCTCGAGCGCCGCCTTGGCCCCCGCGCTGGCGCCGTCGAGCTTGAGCTTGAGCGGGGTCGTCAGCACACCCTTGCCAAGCAGGCGGACACCTTCGCGGGCGTGGCCGAGGACACCCGCCGCCACCAGCGCCGCGCCGTCGAGGACGGTGTTGCCGTCGATCTTGCCCGCATCGACCGCGATCTGCAGCGCGCCGAGGTTGATCGTCGCGTATTCCTTGCGGAAGACGTTGTTGAAGCCGCGCTTCGGCAACCGCATGTGGAGCGGCATCTGGCCACCCTCGAAGCCGGCGATGCTGACGCCCGAACGGCTCTTCTGGCCCTTCTGGCCGCGCCCGGCGGTCTTGCCGACGCCCGACCCGATGCCGCGGCCAACCCGCACGCGCGACTTGCGCGCGCCGGGATTATCTCGAAGGTCGTTCAGTTTCATGTCGTGCACTCGCTTTCGCTGGGGTCGCGCGGTTGATGGAGCGCCGCGCGAACGCGCAGCGCCGATGGCTTACTCGCCCTCGACCGTCAGCAGATGCGCGACCTTGCGGATCATGCCGCGCACCGAGGGGGTATCCTCGAGCGTGCGCGTGCGGTGCATCTTGTTGAGGCCGAGGCCGACCAGCGTCGCCTGCTGGTCGGGGCGGCGGCGGATGTGCGAGCCGGTCTGGGTGATCGTGACGGTAGCCATGTCGAAACTCCTCAGGCGACCGCTTCGGCGTCGGCTTCGACCGTCCGCGCACTGTGGTCGCTGCGTCGCGCCATCAGGTCGGCGATCTTCTTGCCGCGCCGCTGCGCCACCGACTTCGGCGAGGTCTGCTCGCCGAGCGCCGCGAAGGTCGCACGGATCATGTTGTACGGGTTGTTGGTACCGACCGACTTGGTCACGACATCCGACACGCCGAGCGATTCGAACACGGCACGCATCGGGCCGCCGGCGATGATGCCGGTGCCCTGCGCCGCCGAGCGCACATAGACCTTGCCCGCACCGAAATGGCCGTAGCCGTCGTGATGCAGCGTGCGGCCGTCGCGCAGCGGCACGCGGATCATCGCCTTCTTGGCGGCCGCAGTTGCCTTCGAGATCGCCTCGGGGACTTCACGTGCCTTGCCATGGCCGAAGCCGACGCGGCCCTTGGCATCGCCGACGACGACGAGTGCCGCAAAGCCGAAGCGCTTGCCGCCCTTCACCGTCTTCGAGACGCGGTTGATATGGACGAGCTTCTCGACGAGCTCCTCGCCGCCGTCCGACGAGCCGCCGCGGTTGTTGTCGCGCCCGCCGCCACGCCGATCACGATCGCCGCCACCACGTCCGCGCCCGCCGCCGGGGCCGCCTGCGCCGCCACCGGGGCCGCCGCGTCCGCGTCCGCCCGCATTGGGGCCTGCGCCTGCTGTTTCAGCTGCCATGTCTTAAAACTCCAGCCCGCCTTCGCGGGCTCCCTCGGCGAGCGCCTTGACGCGGCCGTGAAACAGGAAACCGCCGCGATCGAAGACCACCGCCGTGACGCCCGCCGCCTTGGCGCGCTCCGCCAGCCGCTGGCCGACCGAGTTCGCCGACGCGCACGTCGCGCCGGTCGTGTCGCGAACGTCCTTGTCGAGCGTCGATGCGGCACACAGCGTTACGCCCTGCGCATCGTCGATGACCTGTGCATAGATGTGCTGCGACGAGCGGTGAATCGACAGCCGCGGACGCGCGCCGGCCTTGGCACGGATCGAGGTGCGGACGCGACGGCGCCGCTGTTCGAACAGGGAGAGGTTCTTGCCCATTACTTCTTCTTCCCTTCCTTGCGGAAGATGAACTCGCCGCGATACTTGATACCCTTGCCCTTGTAGGGTTCGGGCTTGCGCCAACGCCGGATTTCGGCAGCAACCTGGCCGACGACCTGGCGGTCCGACCCCGAAATCTCGACCGTCGTCTGGTCGGGCGTCTTGATCGTGATACCTTCGGGGATCGGATAGTCGACGTCGTGGCTATAGCCGAGCTGCAGCTTCAGGTTCCTGCCCTGCACCGACGCACGGTAGCCGACGCCGGTGATCTCGAGCACCTTGGTGAAGCCGTCCGAGACGCCGACGACGAGGTTCGATACCAACGTCCGCTGCATGCCCCAGAAGGCGCGCGCACGCTTGGTCTCGTTCGCCGGCTTGACGGTGATGCCATCGTCGCCGAGCGCATAGTCGATATCGTCGACCATCGCCATCGCGAGCATCCCCTTGGGACCCTTCACGCTAAGCGTGCCGCCGTCCATGCTAGCGGTGACGCCTGCCGGTACCGGGACCGGCTTCTTTCCGATGCGGCTCATCTTAGAATACCTGGCAGAGGACTTCGCCGCCGACGTTCTGCTCACGCGCTTCCGCGTCGGACAGAACACCCTTGGGAGTCGAAACGATGACGATGCCGAGCCCGTTGCGGACGCGGGGCAGTTCGGTGGCGCCCGAATAGACGCGGCGACCGGGCTTCGAAACGCGCGCGACATGCTGGATCGCGGGCTGACCCTCGAAATACTTGAGGTCGATCCGCAGCGCGGCGGCGGGACCGAGGTCAGCGCTGTCGCTGTAGCCACGGATATAGCCTTCGCGCTGGAGCACGTCGAGGACGCGCGCGCGCAGCTTCGACGCCGGGGTCAGCACGCTGTCTTTGCGCGCCTGCTGGCCGTTGCGGATGCGGGTGAGCATGTCACCCAGAGGATCGGTCATCGACATATCGGTTACCAGCTCGACTTGGTCACACCGGGGATCAGGCCCTTGTTGGCCAGCTCCCGCAGCATGATGCGGCTCAGTTTGAACTTGCGGTAGTAAGCGCGGCTACGCCCGGTCAGCTCACAGCGATTGCGGACCCGGCCCGGCGTCGCGTTGCGCGGCAGCTCGGACATCTTGAGGCGCGCCATCAGCCGCTCGCCGTCGTCCTTGCTCTCGTCGGCGGCAATCGCCTTGAGGGCCGCGAACTTCGGCGCGAACTTCTTGACCATCGCCTTGCGACGCTCGTTCTTTTTGATCGAGGACAGCTTGGCCATGTCAGGCAGCCTTCGCGAGTTCGTTCGTCATCCCGATGAAGGGAAAGCCGAACAGTTTCAGGAGCGCGCGCGCCTCGTCGTCGGTACGCGCAGTGGTCGCGACGATCACGTCCATGCCGCGCACGACATCGATGCGGTCGTAGTTGATCTCGGGGAACACCAGCTGCTCCTTGAGGCCCATCGCGTAGTTGCCGCGCCCGTCGAACGACTTCGGGTTGAGGCCGCGAAAGTCGCGGACGCGCGGCAGCGCGATGGTGACCAGACGGTCGAGGAATTCGTACATGCGCTCACGGCGCAGCGTCACCTTGCAGCCGATCGGCATGCCCTCGCGCAGCTTGAACACCGCAACCGACTTCTTGGCCTTGGTGATCACCGGCTTCTGGCCAGCGATCAGCGCCATCTCGGCGGCGGCGACATCGACCTTCTTCTTGTCCTGGGTGGCCTCGCCGACGCCCATGTTGAGGACGATCTTCTCCAGCCGGGGAACCTGCATCAGGTTCTTGTACCCGAACTGCTCGATCATCGCCGGACGCACCTTCTCCTGGTAGAGAGTCTGCATCTTCGTGAGGTTTGCCTGATCAGCCATCGATCGTCGCTCCCGACCGCTTGGCGACACGCACCTTGCGACCGTCTTCCAGAATCTTGAAACCGACGCGTGTCGGCTTGCCGTCGGTGGGGTCCTGCATCGCCAGCTTCGACACGAACATCGCCGCTTCGAGACGCTCGAGACCACCCTGCGGGTTGGCCTGGCTCGCCTTCCTGTGGCGCGTCATCATGTTGATGCCGCTGACAATGACCTTGCCTTCCTTGGGCATGGCGGTCGTCACGACGCCAGTCTTGCCCTTGTCCTTGCCCGACAGGACGACGACCTTGTCGCCCTTCTTGATCTTTGCGGCGCTCATTACAGCACCTCCGGTGCAAGACTGATGATCTTCATGTGACCCGAGGCGCGCAGCTCGCGGACCACCGGCCCGAAAATACGCGTGCCGATCGGCTCCTCGTTCTTGTTGATCAGCACCGCGGCATTGCCGTCGAAGCGGATCACCGAACCGTCGGCGCGGCGGATGTCCTTCGCGGTGCGGACAACGACGGCACGGTGCACGTCGCCCTTCTTGACCTTGCCCTTGGGCGCGGCTTCCTTGATCGACACGACGATGGTGTCGCCGACGCCGGCAAAGCGGCGCTTCGACCCGCCGAGCACCTTGATGCACATGACGCGCTTGGCACCCGAGTTGTCGGCGACGTCGAGGTTGGTCTGCATCTGGATCATGAGTGCGAACCTTCCACGATGCGCGCGGCGGTGACGGTGTCGAGGACGCGCCACGTCTTGGTCTTGCTCAGCGGCGCGCACTCTTCGATGCGCACGACGTCGCCCGTCTTGATGACGTTGCCCTCATCATGGGCATGGTACTTCTTCGAGCGCCGGATGATCTTGCCATAGACCGGATGCGCGACCTTGCGCTCGATCAGCACGGTCACCGTCTTGTCGGTCTTGTCGGACACCACGGTGCCCTGGAGGATGCGCTTGGGCATTACTTCGTCCCTTCCGCGGCCAGAGCACGCTGCGTCTGCAGCGTCTTGATCCGCGCGATCGTGCGGCGAACCGTCCGCACCCGTGCCGGCTTCTCGAGCTGGCCCGTCGCCGCTTGGAAGCGCAGGTTGAACTGCTCGCGCTTCAGCTCGCCGAGCTGCGTCGCCATCTGGTCCTCGGTCTGGACCCTGAGATCTTTGGTCTTCATCTTATGCCTCGCCGGTCGGCTCGCCGAGGCGAACGATGACCTTGGTCTTGATCGGCAGCTTGGCCGCCGCACGTTCGAACGCACCCTTGGCGATCTCGTGGCTGACGCCGTCGATCTCGAACATGATGCGGCCCGGAGCGACGCGCGCCGCCCAGAACTCAGGGCTGCCCTTGCCCTTGCCCATGCGGACCTCGTTCGGCTTTTGCGTCACCGGCACGTCGGGGAAGATGCGGATCCACAACCGCCCGGCGCGCTTCATGTGACGCGAGATCGCGCGGCGGGCCGCTTCGATCTGACGCGCGGTGATCCGGTCGGGCTCCATCGCCTTGAGGCCGAAAGCCCCGAAATTGAGCGCCGTGCCACCCTTCGAGTCGCCCTTGATGCGGCCCTTGAACTGCTTGCGGAACTTGGTGCGCTTGGGTTGTAGCATGATACCTTACCTCAGCGCGCCGGACGGACGCCGGAAGTCTGCGCTTCCATCATCAGCCGGTCCTGCGACATCGGGTCGTGACCCAGGATCTCGCCCTTGAAAATCCACACCTTGACGCCGCAGACACCGTAAGCGGTGTGCGCCTGCGCTTCGGCGAAATCCATGTTGGCGCGCAGCGTGTGGAGCGGCACGCGGCCTTCGCGGTACTGCTCGCTGCGCGCGATCTCGGCGCCGCCGAGACGGCCGCCGCACGACACCTTGATGCCGTCGGCACCGAGACGCATCGCCGACTGCACCGCACGCTTCATGGCGCGGCGGAAAGCGATCCGGCGTTCGAGCTGGTCGGCGATGCCCTGCGCCACAAGGCGCGCATCAACTTCGGGCTTGCGGATCTCGACGATGTTCAGCGACACGTCACTCTTGGTCATCGCGGCGATCTGACGGCGCAGCTTTTCGATGTCCGCTCCCTTCTTGCCGATGATGACGCCGGGGCGCGCAGCATAGATCGAAACCCGGCACAGCTTCGCCGGGCGCTCGATGACGACCTTCGAAATCGCCGCCTGAAGATGCGTCTTCATGATGAAGTTGCGGATGCGCAGGTCTTCGAGCAGCAGCGTGCCGTAGCTGTCGCCCTCGGCATACCAGCGGCTGTCCCACGTCCGGTTGATCTGCAGACGCAGACCGATGGGGTTGGTCTTATGACCCATTATGCCTGCTCCGAAGTGTCGGCGAGTTCGCGCACGACGACGCGAATGCGGCTGAACGGCTTTTCGATACGCGCCGCACGACCACGCGCACGCGGCGTGAAGCGCTTCATCACCAGCGCCTTGCCGACGCTCGCCTCGTGGACGACCAGCGCGTCGACATCGAGGTTGTGATTGTTCTCGGCGTTGGCGATGGCGCTGGCGAGCACCTTGCGCACGTCGAGCGCCATGCCCTTCTTCGAGAACGTCAGGATGTTCAACGCGTCGCCCGCCTTGCGGCCACGGATCAGCCCCGCGACGAGGTTGAGCTTGTAGGGGCTGCCGCGCACGGTGGTGGCAATCGCCAGCGCCTCGCGGTCGCCGACCTTGCGGGGATTGTTGGGCTTGCCCATCAGCGCTTGGCCTTCTTGTCGGTGGCGTGACCGGTGAAGGTCCGCGTCGGCGCGAACTCACCCAGCTTCATGCCGACCATGTCCTCGTTCACCGAGACGGGAATGAACTTGCGACCGTTGTAGACGCTGAACACCAGCCCGACGAAATCGGGAAGGATGGTCGAGCGGCGCGACCAGGTCTTGATCGGACCACGCGCAGCACCGCTGCGCGCGGCATCGGCCTTTTTCATAAGGTGCAGGTCGACGAACGGACCCTTCCAGACGGAGCGGCTCATCGCTTAGCCCTTCTTCTTCTTGGCGTGACGCGACCGGATGATCATGTGGTCGGTCGACTTGTTCGAGCGCGTCTTCGCACCCTTGGTCGGCTTGCCCCACGGCGTGACCGGATGACGGCCGCCCGAGGTCCGGCCCTCGCCGCCGCCGTGCGGATGGTCGACGGGGTTCTTGGCGACACCGCGCGTCAGCGGGCGATAGCCCATCCAGCGCACGCGTCCCGCCTTGCCGAGATTCTGGTTCGAATTGTCGGGGTTCGACACGGCACCGATCGTCGCCATGCACTCCGAGCGTGTGTAGCGCTGCTCGCCCGAGTTCAGGCGGATGATGACCATGCCGCGGTCGCGACCGACAACTTGGACGAACGTACCCGCCGCGCGCGCAATCTGGCCACCCTTGCCGGGCTTTAGCTCGACATTGTGAACAATCGTGCCGACGGGCACCGAACCGATTTCCATCGCATTGCCCGGCTTGACGTCGACCTTCTTGCCCGCCGTCACGACATCGCCGACGGCGAGGCGCTGGGGTGCGAGGATATACGCCTGCTTGTCATCGGGGTACTTGACCAGTGCGATAAACGCCGAGCGGTTGGGATCATACTCGATCCGCTCGACGGTCGCGGTGACGTCCCACGTCCGGCGCTTGAAGTCGACGATGCGGTAGAGCTGCTTGTGGCCCCCCGCAATGCCGCGCGCCGTCGCATGGCCCATGTTGTTGCGCCCGCCCGACTTGCGCAGACCTTCGGTCAGCGCCTTGACGGGACGGCCCTTGAACAGGCTCGAACGGTCGATGAGGATCAGGCCGCGGCGGCCCGGACTCGTCGGGTTATAGGATTTCAGAGCCATCTCAGATCCCCGTGGTCACGTCGATGCGGTCGCCTTCGGCGAGCGTCACGACGGCCTTTTTCTCATCGGCGCGGGTGTAGGGCTTGCCCTTCCAGCGCTTGTTCTTGCCCTTCTGAACCATCGTGTTCACCGCGGTCACCTTGACCGAGAACAGCGCCTCGACGGCGGCCTTGATCTCGGGCTTGGACGCCGAGTTGGCGACCTTGAAAACGACCTGGTTGAACTCGCTGACCATCGTCGACTTCTCGGTGATCACCGGCTTGACGATGATGTCGTAGTGCTTGAGGTCGATTGCCGCCGGAGCGGTCTTAGGGGCCTTAGCCATTGACGCGCGCCTCCAGCGAAGCAACCGCCGCGCGGGTCAGGACCAGCGTATCGTGGTTGAGGATGTCGTAAACATTGGCGCCGATCGCCGGCAGCACGTCGATCTTGTGCAGGTTGGCGCAGGCCATGCCAAAGTGCGCGTTGACCGCGTCGCCGTCGATGAACAGCGCCGACGAGGCAATGCCCATGCCGCCGAGCGTGCCCAGCAGCAGCTTGGTCTTGGCCTCGGCCAGCGCCAAATCCTCGACGATCATCAGCTTGCCCTCGGCCGCCTTGACCGACAGCGCGATGCCCAAGCCCAGACGACGGATCTTCTTGTTGAGACCGGGGTCGAAGTCGCGGACGCGGGGACCGTGCGCCTTGCCGCCGCCGATGAACTGCGGTGCGGCACGGTTGCCGTGGCGGGCGGTACCGCCGCCCTTCTGGTTACCCAGCTTCTTGCCGGTGCGCTTGACTTCGCTGCGCTCGCGCGCCTTGCGGGCAGTGGCGCGGCGCTTTTCGAGCTGCCACGTCACGACGCGGTGCAGGATGTCGACGCGCGGCTCCTTGCCGAACACCGCATCCGACAACTCGATGTCGCCGGCGGCGCTGTTGTCGAGGTTGATGACTTCAAGCTTCATGGCTCAAGCCTCCTCGTTCGCGGTGGCGGGGGTGGCATCGTCGACCTGTGCGGTCTCGACAGCCGGGGTTTCAATGGCGGGAGTTTCCGACGCGACGCTCTTCAGCGACGCCGGGAACGGCGCCTCGGCATGGCGCGCGACCTTGACTGCGTCCTTGATCAGCAGCCAGCCACCCTTGTGACCGGGAACCGAACCCTTCAGGAAAATCAGCCCGCGCTCGACATCGGTCAAGACAACTTCGAGGTTCTGCTGGGTGCGCTGGCGGTCGCCCATGTGGCCCGCCATCTTCTTGCCCTTGAACACCTTGCCGGGGTCCTGGCGCTGGCCGGTCGAGCCGAGCGAGCGGTGGCTGACCGAGACGCCGTGGGTGGCGCGCAGACCGCCGAAGTTCCAGCGCTTCATACCGCCTTGGAAGCCCTTGCCGACGGTATCGCCGGTAACGTCGACCAGCTGGCCAGCAACGAAATGATCGGCCGACAGCGTCGCGCCGACATCGATCAAGCCACCGGCCTCGACGCGGAACTCAGCGACCTTAGCCTTGGGCTCGACTTCCGCCTTGGCGAAGTGGCCGCGCTCCGGCTTGGTGGTGTTCTTGACCTTCTTGGCACCGGCGCCGAGCTGAACGGCGGTATAGCCGTCGGTGGCATCGGTGCGGACACTGACGACCTGGCAGCCTTCGAGCGCCATCACCGTAACCGGCACGTGCTTCCCGTCGCTCAGAAAGAGCCGGGTCATTCCCATTTTCTTCGCGATCACGCCACTGCGCATGATCAATTCCTTTCCTATCAGAGGCCCCCGCAATCGGGGGCATGACCAATGAGTTTCGCTCCGCGTCTGTCAGTCCCGAGATCAGCCCTGGAGCTTGATCTCCACGTCGACGCCGGCGGCGAGGTCGAGCTTCATCAGCGCGTCCACGGTCTGCGGCGTCGGGTCGACGATATCGAGGAGCCGCTTGTAGGTGCGCACCTCGAACTGCTCGCGCGACTTCTTGTCGACGTGCGGCGAGCGGTTGACGGTGAACTTCTCGATACGAGTCGGCAGCGGGATCGGACCACGAATGGCCGCCCCGGTACGCTTGGCCGTATCGGCGATCTCACCCGTGGCCATATCGAGGACCCGGTGATCGAACGCCTTCAAGCGAATGCGGATGTTCTGCGTGTCCATCGAAACTTTACAACCAACCTGCGTTCAAAAAATTAAGCGGCCCGAAAACGAGGCGGGCCGCTCTTCGCCGAATCAATGTTCCGGGGAGGAGCGGCCCTATAGCCTTACTTGCTGATCTGCGCAACCACGCCCGAACCAACGGTGCGGCCGCCTTCGCGAATGGCGAAGCGCAGGCCCTGCTCCATCGCGATCGGCGCGATCAGCTTGACCTTCAGCTGGACGTTGTCGCCCGGCATGACCATCTCGGTGCCCTCGGGCAGCTCGACGGTGCCGGTGACATCGGTGGTGCGGAAGTAGAACTGCGGGCGATAGTTGGCGAAGAACGGCGTATGACGGCCACCCTCGTCCTTCGACAGCACGTAGACCTCGGCAGTGAACTCGGTGTGCGGCTTGATCGAGCCGGGCTTGCAGAGCACCTGCCCACGCTCGACGTCCTCGCGCCCGACACCGCGCAGCAGCGCGCCGATGTTGTCGCCGGCCTGGCCCTGATCGAGCAGCTTGCGGAACATCTCGACGCCGGTGCAGACGGTCTTGCGGACCTCGGGCGCGATACCGACGATCTCGACTTCCTCGCCGACCTTGACGATGCCGCTCTCGACGCGGCCCGTGACGACGGTGCCGCGACCCGAGATCGAGAACACGTCCTCGATCGGCATCAGGAACGGACGGTCGAGCGGACGCGCCGGCTGCGGGAT